>DKFG01000140.1:9836-10412 GCA_002452325.1 Geobacter sp. UBA6802 | reverse complement strand
TGTAGCCCAGCTCGCCCAGCGAGGCAGCGGCAGCGCCACCGGCAAGACCGGTGCCCACCATGATGACGGTGTACTTACGCTTGTTGGCCGGGTTGACCAGCTTCAGGTCGAAGCGGTGCTNNGGTGCTTGTCCCAGCTCTGTTGAATCGGTCCGGTTGGACATTTGCCATCAAGAATCACGGTATCCCCCTTAACCTTTAATTATTCCGAGCAGAATTGAAAGCGGTATGGACGCAAACCCCAGGAACAGCACCAGCGCCACCACCCTGCCAGCGGTGGTGATGGTGGGCAGGGAGTTGTCGTTTGCCAGACCAAAGGTCTGGAACAGGCTCTGGATGCCATGATACAGGTGCAAAAACAGCACTGCCATGGCAGCTGCGTAGAGACCTGCGCCGGAAAATCCGGAGAAACTGGAGGCAACCATGGCAAAGACGTCAAAATGGCCGGAAGCATCATTAACCAGTGTCAGGCCCGGGGTTACCCGCATGGTGAAGTGCAGGATGTGATACACGATGAAGGCCAGTAGCAGCAGGCCGGTCCAGATCATGTTCTCACTGGCAAAGGTGGTCTTGCGGG
>DKFG01000140.1:8767-9742 GCA_002452325.1 Geobacter sp. UBA6802 | reverse complement strand
TGCAGGTGCTCGGCATAGGCGTTGATACCGCTTGGGCCGACAAAGATGGAACTGTTGCCGAGAAGATGGACAATTGCAAACAGGACCATTGCCAATCCTGTTACCGCCATCACGATCTTCCTGCCGATGGATGTGTTCAGAAATTNNTTTATGATGTAGTGTTGAAGCTCACGTCAGGGTGGTCAAACAAGAGACTGTCCTCGGGCGGTGGACCCCGCCAGTTAAGCTTGCGATAATGCGGCATGGGAAGCCTCCTTGTGGGGGTAACTGCTGTATTGAGAAACTACGCCGGACTACTGAAATCCGTCGGCATACTAAATGCCGTTCTAAAAAAATGCAAGGGTTTTATTGTATACAACATACAGCTCCATCTGTTTGTCAAGGCGCATCGTTCCTACATTCCCAGCTTCTGCCTGATCGCCTCCATAACACGGTAGGCATCGTTAATGGCCGTGTAGATTAGGTTCGGATGCTTTTCTTCCTGAATCGCCCCTTCACAGATCTTCATATAGGAGGGGGAGATGGCCCCACCCACCACGTACACACCTTTGCGAGTCGATTCATATTCAGCGGTCAACAGCACCAGCCGATCACCTTCTTTAGCTACCTTGCAAACCCCGGCTGTGCAGGAGATGGTCTGCACCCCCAGCTTGTCAAAGATCGGCACCGGCCCCTGGGAACCGATACAGGCAATTACATTCTGCATCGGGAAGCTTAAGGCATGGTACAGATCAATGCCGTCAGTCTGTTTAAACTCATTGATCCTGATCACCAGCCGATCGACCCCCTCGTCATCCACCTCGCCGATGCGGGGCGTGGCCCCCGGCAGCAGGCGGATATTGCCCCCCAGCAGGATCTCCTCCCCCAGACGCTGGGCCGTCTCTTTGTTGACATCAAATTTCTCGGACTTGTGGGCCCAATAGACCGGCTGGGTATCGTTACGCTCCCGTTTGGCCTTCAGGATGGCGATCACCA
>DKFG01000140.1:8511-8670 GCA_002452325.1 Geobacter sp. UBA6802 | reverse complement strand
TGCCAAAGGCCAGCACCACCTTACGCCCCCTGAACCTTCCCTTGTCGGTCAGCACGGTCAGGCCGTCACGCTCATCCTGGATATTCTCAAAGGCAACCTCGGTGCGGATGTTCAGGTTCTCATGCTGTACAAAGTGCTGCACATACTGCAGGTAGCTCT
>DKFG01000140.1:0-8488 GCA_002452325.1 Geobacter sp. UBA6802 | reverse complement strand
TGGGCTTGGAGGCATAGACCAGCTTGCCCTGGGGGTATGTATTGGCAATCCCCTGAAAAGCGGCCTTGCCCGATTCCAGCACCAGGTAGGAAAGACCGTATTTATGGCAGAGATAGGCAGTGGCAAGACCGGCCGGGCCACCGCCGATGATAATGACATCACAGTGATCAGCTGACATTTTTCAACAACCTCCAGTGGGGAGCCTGACCACACTGCCACCATCGGCCGGTATCAGACGGGTAAAATAATCAATGGTGGCAAACTCGGATGAGGTAACCGGCGTACAGCGTGAGCTGTAGTGGCTGATGTAAAACAGGTAGTGGATACCGTAACGGGCTGCGGTCTGCAGGTTGGTCTCGCTATCCTCCCCCAGCATGGTCCGCTGTGGGTCGTAGCTGATAAAGCGTTGCAGCTCTTCCCAGAAACGGTCATCCTCCTTGGGCAACCCCACCTGATGGGCAGAGATAATGCCGTCAAACCAGTGACCGATCCTGGTCTTTTTCATCTTGATCGTCAAGGTCTTGCTGTGGGCATTGGTCACCAGCCAGAGCTGTTTGCCATGCTGGCGGCAGTAGGCCAGAAACTCGATCACACCGGGATGCACCGCGATCAGGTGCTCAACCTCCAGCTTAAGTTGGGGAATATCCATACCCAGCCGGTTGGACCAGTAATCCAGGTCAGTCCAGTTAAGCGTCCGCTCCTGTGAACGAAACAGGGCATACAGCTGTTCCTGGGCTGTCTTGATGCTCATCTTGTGGACAGCCGCCCACCGTTTGGGCACATGCTCTAGCCAGAAGTGATCGTCAAAATGCCGATCCAGCAGGGTGCCATCCATATCAAGCAGCACCGTATCAATGGTGGTCCAGTCGAGGGTCATGCTGCTTTTTTAAGGTGTTCTGCAACCCATAGCTTAATAAGTGATTGACGAGGCACGCCAAGCCTTTTGGACTCTTTGTCAAGTTGATTAACTATCCAGACCGGGAAATCCACATTTACACGCTTGCACTCCTGAACAGGCCGACGTACTGAGGATAGATCAAGATAAGCGGTAAGATCCTCTCCTTCATCAAACTTTTCATCAAACTCTTTAGCCTTCATAGAGTGACACCTCCTCGCTTCTACTTCTGCGTACGGATATAATCCTGATAGCTTCATTTCTGTAGGTGATAACAGCAGACCAGAATCTACCTCGTATCGTTCCTATAACAAGAAAGCGGGGTTCATCGTTAGTTCGTGCGGTAAGTTCAAGCAGATCCGGATCGTCCCAGAGCAGCTGGGCTTCAACAAAATCAATGCCATGCTTTTGCTTGTTGAGAGCACTCTTGTTTGGATCATAGTCGAATTTCATATACCAAAATTATACCAACATGCATCTATCGGCAACAAAAAAAGGGTGGGCCAAAGGCCCACCCTAACCACAGGAAGGATACTGCTGAACTGCTGTTAGAAGTGAACTTCGAAGGTACCGTAGATGTTGTGAGCTTCCTTCACAGGAGCTTGGAGCAACATAGTGGTTGGTGTAATATCGGAAATTTTGATTGGAGCGCCAACCCAGTTGTTGCTACCGGTGTACTCAAAGTCATAGTACTGGTAACCCAGCTTGAAGAAGGTCTTGGCAAAGAAGGATGAAATCGGCTTCAGATCAAGCTCTTGAATAACATAGGGCTCATACACCTTACCACGGGTACCGACCTTGCTGGTCCACATATCGTCAGCAGCCGGTGAGAAGGTGATCCAGTTTTTGGAACCATAGTTAAACTCAAAGCCGAGCTTGGTCTTGCTGGGCAGGTCGTAACGCACGCCAGCAAACACTGCATAACCGGTTTTATCACTTGGTGCTTCAGGATTAAATACTCCACCGGTCAACAGACCTTGGAACATGGCATTGGCAGAAACAGCGGTAGTGGGATGAGTAACACTCAAACCACCATCAACGAAGAAATTCAGGTCGCCAGGGCCAACCTTCTTAAGGGTAGACATGGCACCGATACCGTACCAGTCAATTGAACCAAGGTTCACCGAAGGAGAGGTGTTGCCAAAGGCAGTATTATTCATGACCGGGAAGTCAAAGATATTGAAGCCACGATTCCACTGGAACCAGACCCGCAGAGGATCAGTATCAACAGGAATGATAGCAACGCCCAGCATGTCGGTATCTTTAAGGCTGTTGCTGGTTGCCTGATGATAGCCTGAATCAAAACCACGGCCATAGCAGACCTTGGCATAGAAACCGGGCAGCATATCGATATCCGGTGCATAGCCCAGGGTCATACCGTCAAAGGCATAGTTAACCAGCAGGGCCGGGGTACCGCCGTTGCCAGGACGCTCGTTATTGGACTTCAGGTTGGTAGGAGCACCATCGGTGGAAGGACGACGACCGACCGATAACCAGACCGGCTGATCAAGGATGTTACTCCAGGTGGCATAGGCACGGTCTACGTTCAGATAGCTGGAGGAAGGCACATGGCCCAACACACCATCAAAAACACCAGTACGGTCAGCAAAGTAGGCATTACCGTTAACCGCTTTATCATCCTGTGAACCGAATACCTTGTACATACCCAGCTTGACGTTTACGGTCACATCCTTGGTTGCCTTGGCCTTCAGATCAAGGGCAAACTTATTGGTATAGAGGGTTTCATTTTGTGGCTTGCCTGCAGGAACCTGTACACCGAAACCACTCAACCCTCCCAGCATAGCTGAGTTAGCACCAAGAAATGCTTGAGCTTGAGATACGTTTTTAACGTTTGCCATGTTGGCTGCAAACGTCATCATAGAGCCCAAATTGGCTTGCCAAAATTGAGTCGCTTGCGCAGGAGTCCATGTCCCAGTATAAGTCGGACTAAATGTTGATTGACCATTAGTAGGATCTATTGCATTAAAAAAACCTGACTGCATAATGCTTTGTGCATTTGCAAATGTAGCTGGTGCACTAACATAAGCAGCTGTTTTTCCATGCAGACTATCCATACGGAACTGATAGCTGCCACCAATCTGTAACCACTTGCCCAGTGACTTGTCTTCAACCCGCTGCACCTGGCCCTTCAGGTCTTCCATCTGCTGCGACAGCTTGTCAAGCTTGGCCTGCAGATCTGCCTCTGCAGCCATGGCGCCAGCCGGGATGGCCAGTGCAAGAACGGTGGACAACAACAACTTGTTTGTTTTACGCATGCATCTTCTCCTTTGGTGGGATGAATACTGCTGGTGAACGTTAACTGCCTGAAACTAAGTACATCAGCATAAAAATAAATAAAAATTACAAATCGATGTATACATACACAACATTTAACTTGTTTGCAACAATTTATCCATTCAATTCAAATATTTGAATTATTAAATATTAAATAACTAGCTGTTTTTCTGATCTATCAACACCAGTAGCTGGCCGTACAGAGCATCGCCATCAGCAGCCATGACCAGTTGCTTGTCAACAACGGCAAAGGGCTGCTGTTTGCAAATTTTACACTTTTTGGCACATTTCTTAAGTTTTATGTCCAGGTCAGGGTACTGTGCAAGCAGCTTTTGTGTAAACAGCCCGGAACCTTGATTATGTTGACAGAAACGGATTTTCATCTCTTCATCAGGCCACGGGAAAGGGCGCTGCGCCGCCAGCCGGGGCAACAAACAGACGTGTGCCAAGATCACCATCAATCATCAGGATACCGTGGCCATTGGTGCCAACCAGTTTCAGCTTGGCAATAATGTCGCGGTCATTATTTTCCTCTTCAATCTGTTCGGTCACAAACCACTGCAGGAAGATCTGGGAGGCATGGTCTTTTTCCTTGACCGCCAACTCCGACAGGTCATTGATCCGGCTGGTAACGATCTGTTCATGGGCCAGGGTCTTCTCAAACATCTCTTGCAGGGATTTATACTTGTTCGGCACAGCCTTGCTGGCAGTCAGGGTGATGTTGATCCCCTGATCCACCAGGTAGTTGAAAAACTTCATAAAGTGGGTCATCTCCTCCTGATACTGCACCATAAACCAGTTGGCCGAACCTTTCAGCCCCATTTCATTGGCAGCAGACGACATGGACAGGTAGATGTTGGCGGAAAAAAGTTCAAAATTCATGTGGGTATTCAGGCTGGCAGTCATCTCTTTACTGATCATTTGAGGTCTCCTTGGTATGTGTGAATTTTTGCCAGTATACCCGTCATTTACAGATTTTCAAGCAGCCAGGCAGTGGCATGATCCAGAAACTGGTGTATAGTTGAGCTCAAATCAGCAGACAGGAAGGGACAGCCATGGGAATGCTGCAAAAACTGGCGACATGGATACGGGATCATCTCAAGACCTTGCTGCTGTGGGGAGGCGGCTTGCTGGCGGCACTGCTGCTGTTTTCAGTGCTGGCGCTGCCTGCCATCATCAAAACCCAGGCAGAAAAGGCGATCCTCAAAGCCACCGGACGGGTTGCCGCCATTGAAAAGGTCAGCTTCAACCCCTTTGGTATGACCCTGACCATACAGGGTTTTACCCTGTATGAGCCGGACCGGACATCTCCTTTTGTGAAGTTCAGGCAGCTGCGGGTGTCTCTGGCCGGCAGCAGCATCTTCAGAATTGCACCGGTGTCAGATGAGTTGAGCCTTGACCAGCTGCAGCTGCAGCTGGTGCGTACTGCTGAAAACCGCTACAACTTCTCCGATATCCTTGACCGGCTGGCAGCCCAGCCTAAAAAGGAAGGGGGCAAGCCGCCACGCTTCTCAATCAATAATATCGTACTGCAGAACAGCAGTATTGATTTTGATGATCAGGCCGTAAAGGGCAGTAAAAAACACACGGTCAAAGAGCTGCAGCTGGCTATTCCGTTTATCAGCAACATCCCGCACCTTGCTGAAAAGTACACTGATCCCCACTTCTCCGCCGTAGTAAACGGCGCCAAACTGACCTTTGAAGGCAAGACCAAGCCGATGCACCAGACCATGGAGACCGATCTGCACCTGAAGCTGCATGCGCTGGATCTGCCCCATTACATGCCCTATCTGCCGGCACAGCTGCCGGTTAAACTGACCAGCGGCACCCTGACCGTTGACCTGCAGCTGGCTTACAAGATTCACCAGAACAAGCAGCCTGAACTGCTGATCAAAGGGCTTACCCGACTTGACCGGATTGCGGTAACGGAAAAAAACAATGCGCCGCTGGCCTCGTTTAACAGCCTTGAACTGCAGGCCCGTGAACTAGAGCTGTTCAGCCGCAAGATGGCACTGCAGCAAATAGTACTGGACGGTCTTAAGGTGCTTGCACAGCGGGACAGTAGCGGCAGACTGAACTTCCAGCGCCTGGCAACTCCGGCTCAGACCATTGCGAAAAAGCCGGTGTCTGCCGGGAAAGAGGTAAAAGATGAACTGCCCCTCACTTTAACCGTGGATAACCTGGCAGTTACCAACGCTGCTGTGCAGTTTGTTGACCAGCAGCCCAAGGGTGGTTTCAAGGCTGCACTGCAGGCCATTACCCTGAAGCTGACCAATCTTTCAAATGCCAGGGACGCAGCCTGCCGGTACGAGTTTTCAATGGAGGGGGACCAGGGTGAACGGTTTACCACAGAAGGTGCTGCCGTGCTTGCCCCACTCAGTGCTGATGCACAGTTCAGTCTGACCGGCCTGAAACTGCAACGGGGCTGGCCCTATCTGCAGGAACTGCTGACCGCTCCGGTCAAGGGAAACCTCAGTCTGGAAGGGAATGCCGCCTTCAAACCTGATGACGGCGTTTCAGTTAAAAATATGGGGCTGCACCTGAAAGACCTGGCTGCTGACTACGGTACTAAGGATGCCACCAGGATCAGCAACCTCGATATCACCGGTATTGAGTTCAGCCAGAAACAGAACAGCGCCCTGGTGGAGGAGATCAGGCTGGGCAAGAGCAGTGTGCAGATTTCACGGGAACCGGACGGCAAGCTTTCCGTATTGTCACTGTTTAAATCAGCACCTGTGCCTGCGGCACCTGTCGGCACGGTGCCTGCTGCAACCGCCACGCCACAGACTGAAGCGGTCAAGCCCAAGGCTGCTGCCGCCAGCCCCCTTGACTGGAAGGTGAGCAAGGTCTCGGCAGGAGGCCTTTCCACTACCTTTATTGACAAAAAAGTCAGCGGACAGCCAACATTCAAACTCAACAACATCCGTTTGACCACCGGTAACCTGACCGGGCCAAAGCCCGGCGCCATGCCGCTGGTGTTCAGCGCTATCTACGGCAACAATGCGCCACTCAAGACCAACGGCACCCTCTACCCCCAGCCGGTCAGGTATGCAGGCGCCGTCTCCTTTGCCAAACTGCCGATTACCGATTTTGCCGGCTATATCCCCGATACCATCAAACTGTATCTGCTGGACGGCACCCTGGACAGCACCATGAAGCTGGATGTGAGCCTTGATGCCGCAGGCAAACCCAAGGGAAGTTTCAGCGGCACTGCCGGGCTGCGCAGTTTGCATCTGGTGGATGCAGTGCTGGAGGAAGACCTGCTGAAGTGGGAAAGTCTGCAGCTTGATCAGATCAGCGGCACCTTGCAGCCGATGACCCTGGGAATCCGGCAGATAGCGCTGAACAACGTCTATGCCCGGGTTGCGGTGCGCAAGGACAAGACCCTAAACCTGCAGAATCTGGTAGCTAAAGAGCAGGAATCTGAAAAGCAGGGTCAAGGGGCAGGGGTCAAGGGTCAGGAAGCGGCTGCAGCAGCAAAACCGCAGATAAAGATCGATACCGTGACCATTCAGGACGGCACCATGGATTTCAGTGATGCCCACCTGCCCAACCAGTTCCGCACCACCTTCCACAACCTGGGGGGCCGGGTAAGCGGTCTGTCGTCAGAGATGAACTCACGGGCAGAGGTTGACCTGCGGGGTAACCTTGAAAACCACTCGCCCCTGCAGATCATTGGCGCCATCAACCCGTTACGGGATGACCTGTTCGTTGACCTGACCATCTCGTTCAAGGATATCGAGCTGTCACCAGCCACCCCCTACTCCGGCACCTATCTTGGGTATGCGATTGACAAGGGCAAGCTGTTTTTAGACCTGAAGTACCATATTGAAAACAAGCAGCTGAAGGCTGAAAACAAGATCTTTGTGGATCAGTTTACCTTTGGCAACAGCGTGGAGAGCGACAAGGCCACCAAACTGCCGGTAAAATTGGGTGTAGCCCTGCTTAAAGACCGCAACGGCCAGATCAACCTTGATCTGCCGGTGTCCGGCCGTACCGACGACCCCAAGTTCAGCATCTGGGGAGTGGTCTGGCAGGTGGTGACCAACCTGTTTGTCAAGGCGGTCACCTCTCCCTTTGCCCTGCTCTCCTCCATGTTCGGCTCCAGCGAAGACCTGAGCAGTGTCTCCTTTACACCCGGTTCAGCACTGCTGCTGCCGACCGAGATGAAAAAACTGGACACCTTGGCCAAGGGCTTGATTGAGCGGCCAGGGCTGAGGGTAGAGCTGTCGGGCTATATTGACCAGCAGCGGGATCCGGAGGGGTATCGTCTGGAGCTGCTGCAGCAGAAGATGCGCCAGGAGAAGTATCTTGAGCTGGCCAGAAACAAACAACTGAAAGAAGGGGAGGATGCCGACCAGATAACCATCCAGCCGGCTGAATACTCCCGCTACCTGAAGGCGGTCTACGGCAAGGAAAAATTTCCCAAACCGCGCAACCTGATCGGCATGGTCAAGGATATTCCGGATGATGAGATGAAGAAGCTGATTATTGCCAACACCCTGGTGGGGGACAAGGAGCTGCAGCAGCTGGCTACCCGTCGGGCAGCGGCGGTGCGGGAGTATCTGATCACCCAGGGCAAGCTGGAATCACAGCGCCTGTTCCAGAAACAGGACACCATCACCAAACCGCCCAAAGAGAACACCAGCCCGGCCAGCCGGGTTGAGCTGAACCCGATCGCCTCATGAACCAGGCCGTCTCAGTGCAGAGCAGGCGGTTTGCCGTGGCCACCTTGGGCTGCAAGGTCAACCAGTTTGAGACCGCCGCCATGGCCGAACAGTTGCGGGCCGCCGGCTGGGAGCTGGTGCCATTTAACGCCCAAGCCGACCTGTACCTGATCAACAGCTGCACCGTAACCAGCCGCAGCGACGCCGAATCACGCCGTCTGATCCGCCGCGCCCGCCGCCTGAACCCGGCGGCCCGGGTGGTGGCCACCGGTTGCTACGCCCAGGTACAGCCCGAGGCGCTGGCCGCCATGGCGGAACTGAATCAGGTGCTGGGCAACGAGGAAAAACAGTGGATCGTTGAGGCCCTTGCCCAAGGCGACAACCAGGTGACCGACCTCAGCACGCTTACAACAGCCGGCCCGTTACGGCTCACCAGCCACCTTGAGCACACCCGCGCCTTTCTGCAGGTGCAGAACGGCTGCGAAAACGGCTGCAGCTACTGCATCGTGCCGGCGGCGCGGGGACCGAACCGCAGCGCTTCCCTGGACGACGTGACCGCCACTGTGCAACAGTTAGCCGACAACGGCTATCAGGAGGTGGTGCTGACCGGCATCCATCTGGGGGCCTACGG
>DKFG01000113.1:4775-5539 GCA_002452325.1 Geobacter sp. UBA6802 | reverse complement strand
CCCGGGCCTGGACCATTGCCTGGGGAACGATGAACAACGTGGAACTGCCGCCCCGACTGCCGACGGGCTTTGTCAGGAAGATCCGCCAGCAGGGGTATCCCCACACCATGCTGCTTGATGCCCTGCACTGGGCTGATGAGCATGATCGCGGGCTGGCCCTGGATGCCCTGGAGCGCAGTATCAGCGCCATCCGTAAGCAGGTGTTTCCGGTGGTTATCGGCGGCGACCTGGCGGGGCTGCTCTGATGCCCCGGCTGAGTGGCAACAAACCGCTGTACAGTCAGGCAGGTCAGCCCCTTGCCTCGCTGGGGGCGATCAACCGGCTGACAACCGCTGAAAAAGAGGCGCTTTACGGGTGGTTGCTGCCGGATCGCCTGCTGGAGCTGTTGTCCTGTGACCGCCAGACCTTGTGCAACCGCTCGGGTGAGCGTCTGGTACAGGTAATTGCACCGGAGGGGCTCAGTTTTGTGCGGATTGAGGTGCGGGCGCGGCCTGATGAGGCCGATCTGGTCTTTTTTGCCGAGTTGACCGATACCCAGTTTCACCAGATGGAGCTGGGCTTCTGCATCATCTGTGATCCGGCGGCGCAACGCTTTGCGGTTGACGTGACCGAANNGGTAAACTACTTCACTTCCCACGGCAGAAACCTGCCGGAGGAGTTGCGGGCCATGCTGGCCGGGCTGTTTCCCCATCAGACCAGACGGGGCTTAAGGATGTTTAGCGAGTTTTTTGAGCGGCTGGAACGGTTCACCGACCGCCTGGGGA
>DKFG01000113.1:0-4747 GCA_002452325.1 Geobacter sp. UBA6802 | reverse complement strand
CTGACCGGCAAACGGCTGATGCTGGAGATTGATCGACAGTTTCACCCCGGCGGTATCCTGCACCAACGGCTGAACGGTTCCTCTCCCTTCAGGATGCCGGGGATGGAGCGTACCGTGCGTGGTCGCAGCTGGGCCATCCATGACGGCATTATGGACGAGCCGTGGGACGGCTTACAAATCTACAAGATGATCGGCGCTGATGCCGGGTTGAACACCTTCCCGGATCGGCAGCCGGAGGAGCAGACGTGACACAGACCTGTATCGAACCAACCCCGCTGGAGGGGATCAACTATTTTCAGCCTCCTGCCGAGTATCGAATTACCGGCAGGGATGGCCGGGTGGCCATTCCGTTTGAATTTCCGATCCCGCTGTCTGACGACGATTACCGCATTGCCCTGGAAAACGGCGGTCCCGGCTATGACCAGGTGGGCCAGGGGATGTACCGTGCCCTGCGCCAGAACCCGGGCTGTATCTATGCGGTGGATTATGCGCGGGTGCTGCAGGAGGGGTATCCCCATATCATTGCCGAGATCGGCGGTGAGGCAATCATGCTGGATGCCAAGGAGCTGGATACCCCGTACCTGGATCGCAAGATCACCCTGCTGAAGATCATGGCCCTGCTGGAACCGGATAATGCCGGATTAAATCGGGAGATCGGTCGCACCCTGATGGAGAAGGGGAGCAGACTTGAGGCCTGCCATCTGGCCGTGCAGTCCTGGTACGGCGCGGAAAGGCACCTGATCCGTGCTCTGGAACTGGAACCGGACGACCTGTCTACCGCCTACCAGCTGGGGGAGACCCACTATGTGCTGGGCCACTACGACCAGGCGCTGGAACTCTGGCAGCCGCTGCAGGAGCGACTGCAGGGGGATGACCTGACCCGTCTGACCGCCCGGATCGAATCGATCACGCGGGGGGAGCTTCCGCGCGTACCGGCAGTGGATTATCTGACCGCCCTGGCCGTGGCCTTTGAACAGCAGCAGGCGGAGCTACACTATGAGGCCATCGCCATTGCGGAGGATGTGCTGGCTGATGCGGTCTTCTGTGAGCAGTTTCCGATGTCCGGGGTCTATCGCTTTCTTGAGCAATGCTGCCGTGCCGTCAACCTGATTGAAAAGGCCGACGCCCTGCGCGGGAGGTACTAGATGTTCGGTTTCAGCACTGCAGACTGGTTGTTTGTCGGCTTTATCCTGCTGGTGATCGCCTTCTGTGTGGCCATCAGCGACATGCGCAAGAAGAAACCTTGACCGACGGCCTGCACGAAACCGGGGAGTATCAGCCACGCTCGCAGGCAATGGTGATGCTGACCGGTCTGTACCTGTTTCTGCTGCTGATGACGCTGATGAGCTACGGACAGCCGGTGCCGCTCTTTGGGCAGCTGCTGGAGGGTACTGCAGCCCGGATCTTTATCGTGGTGGACAGCCTGGTCTGCCTGCACCTCTTTCTGGGGCTCTGGCAGCGGCAGCTGCTTACCTGGCGGCTGTTGCTGATCTATAACGGCTATGAGGTGCTGAATACGCTGATCAATCTCTGGCTGGTGCCCCACAAGGAGCTGGAACGGTTGCTGGAGCGCCAGATCGACCCATCCGGCATGCTGCTCAGCAATCTGATGACTGTGGGGATCGTGGCCTGGATCACCTGGGTGATCTGGAAGCAGCGGGCTCAGTTTACCAACCGTTCCCCCTACCTGTTCTGAGGTATATATGGGCAAGATCCTGCTGATAGACGACGATCCAATCTTCACGCGATTCTTGGGTGATTACATTACCCAAGAGTATCCCCTGCTGGCGGTTGATGTCTGCAACAATCCGCTGGAGGCGCTGGCCGCCATCCGTCGGACGCCTTACGACCTGATCCTGATCGATTTCGAGATGCCGGCCATGGATGGTCGCAAACTGATGAACTTTGCCGTACAGTCCGGCATTGAGAAGCGGCGGATCGTGATCCTTTCCAGTCGTGATGCTGATTTTCTGCATGAACAGTGCCCCATGGGGAGCTGTCTGGCCGTGCTGAACAAACATGAGGTGCGGCAGAAGGCGGTGCTGGACATGATCTTCAGCTCCTTAAGCCAGAAGGCCGTACAGGGGGCCTGACCAGCAATGCGGCACCTGCTTCTGACCGGCCTGGTGCTGGTAGTGATTATCTGGCTGCTCAGGCGTAAGGTCTCCATGACCGCAGTGATGCCGATCGGCGCGGTCTTGCTGGCTCTGCTCTACCTGTTGCCCCTGCCTGATCTGGCCCGGGCCGCCTGGCAAGGGGCCGCCTCCCCCAAATCTCTGGAAATGACCGCCACCCTGGCCCTGACCATGGTGATGGAAAACCTGCTGCGCACCACCGGCATGTTGAAGCGGATGGTCACCTCGCTTTCCGCAGCCCTGCCGGACCGCAGGATAGTGATGGCCTCGCTGCCGGCCATGATCGGGATGCTCCCCTCCCCTGGCGGAGCGGTCTTTTCCGCGCCGATGGTGGCTGAGGCCAGCCAGGGGATCGCCGTCTCGCCGGAACAGAAGGCGCTGATCAATTACTGGTACCGCCATATCTNNCATCCTGGCGGCCGGCCTGACCGGCTTCTCTACGCAACAGCTCTTTCTGGCCCACCTCCCCTTTGCCCTGACCGTGATCCTGGCCGGTGCCTGGTACTGTTTCAGGGGGATTGATCCGCAGCACGAAGAGCCTGCAGCAGCGGCTGGCAGGCTCAAGCCGTTCGGCACCTTTCTGCTGATGTCATCTCCGATCCTGATCTCCCTCTCGCTGGTGGTGGCCTTCAAGGTCAGCGCGGTACTGGCACTGTCCGGCGGCGTGTTGACCCTGTTTATCGCCCATCGCTACCGGCCGTTGCAGATCATCACGACGCTGCGGGAGAGCCTGTCGTTCAAGGCGCTCCTGCTGGTGGTGGGGATCATGATCTNNAGGAGGTGCTGCGGGCCACCGGCGCTCTGGCCGGTATTTCGTCGTTCTTTGCCGCATCAGGGTTGCCGGTGCCGCTCCTGGTGGCGCTGATTCCGTTCATTGCCGGCATCATGACCGGTCTGACGGTGGGATATGTGGGGATCACCTTTCCGCTTTTACTGCCGCTGATGGGGGCTGACAGCCCCAGTCTCTGGCTGGAGGCCCTGGCCTTTGCCAGCGGTTTTGCCGGNNTCTCGCCGGTGCATCTCTGTTTTGTACTGACCCGCGAGTACTTCGGGGCCGACACTGCCGTTGTCTACCACCGTCTGGTGCTCCCCTCGCTGCTGGTGCTGGCCGCCGCAGTGGTCCCCTACCTGATCTATCGTTGAGAGGCAATTCCAGACATGGCCAAAAAAAAACAACCACAACCAGCCCCTGCCAGGGAGAAACCGTTCAGCACCACCCCCTTTGCCGCCCTGAAAGGGGTGGTGGTTGAGGCTGCCAAACCGGTTGCAGCAGAACCGGTCAAGCAGACTGCACCGCCTGAGCCCAAACGGTCGGAGGATGACCTGTTTCTGCAGGCCATGGCCGGGGTACAGCGGATGGAGCCGCAACCGCCCGGCACCAGAAAGAAGCCGCAGACAGGGGCTGCTTTGCCGCACCAGCTACCGCAACCACGCCGGAAGGCACTGCCCCGTGATGAGGTGACGGCTCGCAAGGACTTTCTGCAGGCAGTGGAGAGACTGCAGCTGGATGTGCGCTTTAGCGACAGCCTGCCGGATGATGAACTGCGTCCCCTGAACGGTAACCGGTTACGCCAGCTCAAACGCGGCATTATCCAGCTGAATCGCCAGCTTGATCTGCACGGACTGACCCGTGAGGAGGCGCTTGCAGCACTGGCCCCTTTTTTGACCGCAGCTCGCACTGCCGGAGAAAAAGGGGTGTTGGTGATTACCGGCAAGGGCACCCATTCGACCGACGGGCCGGTACTGCAGCAGACCGTGGCCGGCTGGTTGCGAGATCAGGGGCGTGAACTGGTTGCCGAGTACGCACCGGCCCCAACAGAACTGGGGGGCAGCGGTGCCTTTGTGATTTTTTTGCGCCCCCTTGACAAACAGACCTGCGACTAACTATATTCAAAAATAGCTATATTTATTCAGGAGGCTGTTACCATGCCGATGTACGAATACCGTTGTCAGTCCTGCAACCACCAGTATGAGCTGCGCCAGAAGTTTTCCGATCCACCGGCACGTGAATGTCCCCAGTGCGGCGGTGCTGTTGAGAAGCTGATCTCCCAGTCAGCGTTCAGCCTGAAAGGGGGGGGCTGGTTCAACTCCAGCACCTGTCCCAAGACTGATGCACCCAAGCCGGCCGCCTGCTCTGCCGGTGGCTGAGGCATCTAGCCTGCCGGCCGTGTGCCGGAATCATCTTCTATCTATCCCCCACTGCAGCAGCAGTGGGGATTTTTTATTGCGGTACCGGATAGCGCCTTTACAAGCAGCACCTTGAAACGTATCATGTCCTGAATTATTTGACCGGTAGCGGAGGAGAGTTATGGCGGCACAGATCATTGACGGCAAGGCTATTGCGGCAAAGGTACGGGAGAGGATCGGCAGTACTGTGGCAACCCTGAAAGAACAAGGTGTCACCCCAGGGCTGGCAGTGGTACTGGTGGGTGATGACCCGGCCAGCCGGGTCTATGTGGGAATGAAGAAGAAGATGTGTGTGGAGTTGGGGATGTACTCTGCAGACCATGAGTTGCCTGCGACCACCACCGAGCAGGAGTTGCTGGCCCTGATCGGGCAGCTGAATGCCGATGAACGGGTACACGGTATTCTGGTGCAGCTGCCGCTGCCCG
>DKFG01000314.1:3454-21173 GCA_002452325.1 Geobacter sp. UBA6802 | reverse complement strand
CAGGCGATCAAGACCGTGGTGGCACGGGATAGTGACGAGCTGATCAGGGATGCGGTCACACGAGAGCTGGAGCGTGGTGGTCAGATCTTCTATGTCCATAACCGGGTCCAGAGCATCGGCATTGTTGCCGAGCGTCTGCGCCGTCTGGTGCCCCAGGCACGGATCGCGGTGGCTCACGGCCAGATGGAGGAAAAAGAGCTGGAAAAGGTGATGTTGGGCTTCATGCATGGCCAGACCGACCTGTTGCTGACCACTACTATCATTGAGTCCGGGCTGGACATCTCTCGCGCCAACACCATGCTGGTGGACCGGGCTGACACCTTCGGCCTGTCGCAGCTCTACCAGCTGCGGGGACGGATCGGACGTTCCAGCGTCAAAAGTTACGCCTATCTGCTGATTCCCGGTGAAGGAAGTATTACCGGCGATGCGCGGGAGCGGCTCAAGATTATTCAGGATATCTCCGAGTTGGGCGCCGGCTTCAGAATCGCTACCCACGATCTTGAGCTGCGTGGTGCCGGCGATATGCTGGGGCCCCGTCAGTCCGGCACGGTGGCGGATATCGGTTTTGAGCTGTACACCCAGATGCTGGAAGATGCGATTGTAAGCCTGAAGGGTGAAGACCTGGAAGACCGGTGTGAGCCGGAGATCAATCTTGCCATTCCGGCCTTTATCCCTGAATCGTATGTGCCGGAAACCAACCAGCGACTGGTGCTGTACAAGCGGTTGGTGCAGGCTGAATCGTCTGCAGAGGTGGCTGATCTGGTCAGTGAGATGCAGGACCGCTATGGTGTCACCCCACAGACGGTGCAGGTCCTGGCGGGTGTGATGACGCTGCGCATCACTCTCAAACAGCTCAAGGTTCAGAAGATCGAGAGTGATGGTAAACGGCTCTGTCTGACCTTCCATCCACGCACTACTGTCAATCCTGAAAGATTGATCACCCTGATCCGCACCTCGCCGACCCTGTATCAGTTTACCCCGGACCATCGTCTGCTGGTGGCGTTGCCGACTCATGCCGACAGTGCGGCACTGCTTGCTACAGCAGCGACAACCCTGCAGTTGCTGAGTTAATGGGCTGACTCCGAATCTACCTTGCAACTTTTCAGGCTGCTATGGTAAATTCTCCAAGTTTCAACAACCTTCCCGCAAAAAAGGAGTTACAATCGTGACTATTCGTCCCATGCTGAAGCTACTGGTTATCACCATTGCCGTTGCCGGTCTTACCGCCTGTCAGGGGGGCAACAACACAAGCAGCTCGTCCCCAACTGTCGGCAAAGACGCCAAAGTGGTGGCCACGGTCAACGGTACCAAGATCACTACCGCAGATTTTGACCGTGAAGTTAACGCCCTGCCCGAGTACATCCGTGCCATGGCTGACACCCCCCAGGGCAAAAAAGAGATGATCGACACGCTGGTCATGCGGGAATTGATCCTGCAAAAGGCAGCAAAAGACGGCGTTGACAAGAGTAAAGAAGTTGAAGAAAAGCTGGCTGAACTGAAGAAGCGGATTATCGTTGACACCTACCTGAAAAAGAAGGTGGAAGAGCAGTCTAAGGTCAGCGATGAAGAGCTGAAGAAGTTTTACGAGCAGAATCAGGACAAGTTCAAGACCGGTGAACAGATCAGGGCAAGTCACATCCTGGTCAAGTCTGAGCAGGAGGCCCAGGCTCTGCTTGATCAGCTGAAAAAGGGCGGTAACTTTGAAGAACTGGCCAAGAGCAAGTCAGTTGATTCCTCTGCTGCCAAAGGCGGCGATCTGGGCTGGTTCGGCAAGGGTAACATGGTGCCGGTCTTTGAAAAGGCTGCTTTTGCCCTGCAGGAAGGCCAGCTGTCCGGCATTGTCAAGAGTGACTTCGGTTTTCATATCATCAAGCTGACCGGGAAGCGTCCGGCCGGTATTCAGCCCTTGGATGAGGTGAAAGACCAGATCAAGGCTGCCATCATGCCCCAGAAGCAGCAGCAGGTCTTTATGCAGCTTAAGGAAGATCTGAAGAAGGGCGCGAAGATCGAGCTGACTGAGGACAAGGCAGCGCCGGTCGAGCAGCCTGCAGTACCGGCTCCGGCAGACAAGAAGTAAGTACACTACCCGTTCAACTGCACCAGGCGGGATGTCGTATGCGGCATCCCGCCCTTTTTCGAGGTTTGCATGCATATCATCCGTGTACTCTCTGTTACACTGCTTCTGGCTGTGCTGCTTGCCGGATGCGCCTCTACCCCTGAAGCGGTTTCACAAAACGAAACCGTTCCAAAGCCATTACTGGTTGATCCCAAGCTGCCGCCGCTGCCTGTCGGCGCCCAGCCGGTAAACGGCATTGCTGCTATTGTGAATGACGACATCATTACTTT
Source organism: Geobacter sp. UBA6802 (assembly GCA_002452325.1). Classification (GTDB taxonomy): domain Bacteria; phylum Desulfobacterota; class Desulfuromonadia; order Geobacterales; family Pseudopelobacteraceae; genus Trichlorobacter. The sequence goes on along the minus strand of DKFG01000314.1, from coordinate 18,827 downwards.
CAGAGAGGTGTTGCGCGAGGCCCAGCCGGTTATTCTGGAAGCCCAGAAAAAGGGGCTGGTTGATGACAAGGCTCGCCATGAGCTGCGGGTGACCGTGCGTGACCGTCTGATTGAAAAGCTTTTGACGGACCAGAAGGTCAAGGAACTGGGGATCAGGATCGGCGACGATGAGATCCGTCAGGCTATTGATGATGTGAGGCGACAGAACAATGACATGAGCCAGAGTCAACTTGAGGCTGCGCTGAAAGCCCAAGGATTTACCATGGCCCAGTATGAGGCACAGCTCCGTGAACAGCTTGAGCGTCTGCGTCTGGTGAGTATGGAAGTGCGGGCCAAGGTGCATGTCAGCGACAAAGAGGCGGAGGAGTACTACCAGACTCATCGGGAAAAATACGCTGAAGATGAACTGTTCAAGGCACGGCACATCTTTATCAGGGTAGATGAAAAGGCCCCTCCGGAGGAGATCCGCCAAGCCATGCAAAAGGCCCTGGCGGTCCTGCATGAAGCTCGCCAGGGCAAAGACTTTGCCGCCCTTGCCAGGGAGTATTCAGATGATCCGGCTGCCAAGACCGACGGGGGAGATCTGGGAACCTTCAAGCGGGGTGAGATGCTGGCAGACCTTGAAAAGGCCATTCTGCCCCTCAAGCCGGGCGAGGTAGGAGAGCTGGTTGCAACACCATCCGGGCTGCATATTGTTAAGCTTGATGAGCGCACAAGCGGTGCCTACAAGCCGTTTGAAGCCGTAAAGGCCGATATTCGTGAGCTGCTGTATCGCCAGCGTCAGGATGAGCGCTTTACTGCCTGGATGAAGGAACTGCGGGCTAAAGCCAGCATTATTATCAAGGATGGCAGCGGTTTGATCTGATGCCATCCCAATAGGAGCAGAAAACACAACGCCCCTGTTGCCTTTGGCAGCAGGGGCGTTGTGTGATGTTGGGTCGCGCAGACTGAGATATGGTGCTTCAGGCTCGGTTGCGGAGATATTTAAGAAACTCTTCCTTGCTTAGCTGCTTCTTGCTGACCAGGTGGGCGATTTCACGACTCATGGCAGCCTTTTCGCCTTCCTTGAATTCATCCTTTATCAGGATAAATACAGGTGTGTTGCGACTGTATGGGAAGAGGCGGAATTTTTCCATCAGTTCAAAGGCCGACATGTCGGGCAGCATCAGGCTGCAGAAGGTCAGATATTTTGGGTGCAGCGATATCAGGGCAAGGGCCTCTTTGCCGGTATAGCCTTTTACTACCTCAAATCCTAGTGACTCCAATAGTTTTGAGAGTTTTTCCTCGCCGGTACGGGATACCACCAGTGCCTGCAGATCCCATGTCTCTGCATCTTCAGTCAGTCCATAGACCGCCAGTCGATCAAGCAGATAATCAGCATCAAGAGGCAGGGTAAAGAAGCCTGCCAGCGGGAACACCCCCCCCACTTTTCCGGTCTGACTCAGAAAGACCGGCAAAACAGGGGTGTTGCGGTGTGTTGGGTCAGACTTGATTTTAGCCAGCAGGCCCCAGCCGTCATCAGAATTGGGTGATATATCCAGTACGATCCCCAAGGGGTGCTGATCAACCAACCGGCTGAAGTCAGCAAGACGTACGTTGTAGCCGGCAGCTTCAAGGTAGTCGCGGATGATCAGGTCACGCCCCTGTTCAGGCTGCACCCCCATCACCCACAGTTCAGGTGTCTGCTCAGTCTGGCGAAGGGCGCTGCTCATCGGCGTACCGTCATCCGCTTCTGCATGCGACCGCCCATGGATGCCATCTGGTGCTTCTGCAGCTGCCCAACGCTCTCCAGGTGAAACTGGTACCAGGGATCGCCAAAACTGCGCATTTTCATCTTGCGTCCATTCTGCAAATTATCCAGATTATCTGTTATATGCTGGTCGTCGGGCAGCTTTTTCAACCCCTTTTCTAGCACAGCAATGGCTTTGCTTCGCTCACCGCATTCCTCAGCCAAGCAGTAGGCATACAGGTTCCAGAGTAGCGACTCCTTGCCGTTCCATTGCACTGCCTTGTCAAAGGTTTTCTCCATCTGGCTGCGTTTCTGGCGCTTCATATAACTAATAGCCAGCATCCCCATGGCGATCCAGTTCTTGAAAAAGGCCTTTTCCAAGTAAGGAAATGCATTGGAAAAATCGCGACGAATATAGTAGGCCATGCCGATTTGGGAGTTGATCTGGTCTGCCACGTACAGCTGCCAGGGGCCAAATCGCAGGGCATCCTTCATCTCTCGGACTGCCTTTTCAAAACGTTGGCCCTGCAGGTCGCGACCTGCCTGTTCCAATGCCACCATCAGTTTTTTGCTGATGTAGCGGGACAGAAAGAAGAACGATACAGAAAAGACCACCAGTGCGATCATCAGCGATCCCCACCAGGTCAGTTTCACCGCCAGCAGCAATACCGTAAAGACAAGAAGACCGAGGGCGGTGCAGATCAGGATCGAGTACATGCAGAAAACCTCATAAGTGCAATAGGATAGGGCAAAATGTAGAGTTTGAGCTTAGGCAGCATGGCTAACCGTTACGACTGCTGGTGTTGTTTTTTGAAACAATAAGCCGTTTGCCCGGAACCAGCGTGACAGTAATTTTCAGGTCGTTCCAGGCGGTCAGGAGCTTTGTGGAAACCTTGAAGCGACGGGCCAGTCCATAGAGCGTGTCACCCTTCTGGATCGTATAATACTGGATAACCGGGGGGGTATCCGCAGTACGTCTGGCTGTAATAACGGGTCTGCCGGTGCCTTCATGAGTAAAATCAGCAATGTGGCGTGCTGGTATGACTAAGGTCTTGCCGGCGATCTTTGTTGTGCGCCCTATGCTGTTGAGGTCTGCCAGTTCTCCAGCCGTAAGGCCGAATCGTTTGGCAACCAGCTTGAGAGTGTCACGTTTACCAGCTTTGTAACGACCATACAGCTTTTTTTCGCTGAAACGCTGCTCTTCGGGAATGACAGCAATCCCTTGCAGGAAAAGATCACCGGTCCCTTTGGGGATCTTCAGTTCGTATTCAGGATAGTTCGGGGGGGTACACCAGTGACGCAGTGCAGGGTTTAACTCTTTGATGGTCTGATAGGTGGTGCCGGTGAGTCGGGCAACCAGTTCAAGATCGGTACGGCTGTCTACGGTAACCGTGTCGAACTCAATTAACGGTACAGCTGCAATCTCGGTAAAGCCGTACTTGTCAGGATCTTTGGCAATGATGGTCGCCGCAAGCAGTTTAGGAACATATTCTTTGGTCTCGCGCTTCAGGTAGGTCCCTTTGGCGAGTTCCCAGAAGTCATCGGTCTCGTACTTGCTCATGGCGCGAAAAATTTTGTTTTCACCGGCATTGTAGCCTGCTGCGGCAAGGTACCAATCATTATTGAACATGCCGTACAGGTCTTTAAAGTACAGGGCAGCCGCCATGGTTGCCTTGACCGGGTCTTTACGTTCGTCCACCCACTGATCAATCCTCAGTGAATACCGCCTGCCAGTGGCAGACATGAACTGCCAGGGCCCCACCGCGTTTGCCACAGAACGGGCATGCAGGTGAAAGCCGCTTTCAATCATGGCGACGTAGACTAGTTCGTCCGGCAGCCCTTCCTTGCGCAGTATCTCTTTCATCATTGGCAGATAGCGGGCAGATCTGGTCAGCCAACGCGCGTAGGTGTTGCGGGCCTTGGTCTGGAAGTAGTTGATAAAGTAGTTGACTTGGTCATTCATTGCCAGCGGGATATCATCGGCCCGTGCTTCATCTGTCAGGTCAAGATCGTCCAGCAGTCCTGATCTGCTGTCGTGCAGCTCTTCCAGGGTGAAGAGAGAAGAGGGTATGTCCTGGTGCCCATCACTATGCATGTGGAGACGGCTTGCGGCGGAGCTATGGGGGTGCACGAGCTCGCGCAGTAACGCCAGGGTTGGTTCACCGGCAGTGGCCGTACTTGCAATGGCCAGAACAGCTGCTATGCCTGTTATCAGGGTGCGCATGGTGTCAGGGTTACGGCTCCTTAAAAGTGGGGCGCATTATAGACTATCGTGAGCAGCCTGTCAAATTGCTGTAACGGCTTAATAATATAAACAAAAAAGCGGGCCACCTGATCGATGTGCCCGCTTGTACAGACTAGTGAATACAGGTTAAGCGCTGTACTTTTCTTTCTCTTTTTGGATGGCCTCGCGACCGGCTTCTATGGCAGAAGAGAGGATAGATTTCTTTTCCAGGATCGTCTCCTTGCTTTCTTCCAGGGTCGCCTTGATCTTGCTTTGGGCTTCGCGGGCGTACTCCTTGATCTTGTCAACAGCATCATCAGTCAGATCGCCGATCTGATCACGTACTTCACGACCGCTCTTGGGTGAGTACAGCAGTGCCAGGCCTGCTCCAAGTGCTGCGCCGGTCAGGAAGGAAACCAGTACGGTGCTTGCGGATACTCCGTTGTCGTCATGTGCCATGTTCATGCTCCTTTCATTGTGCGTTTCAGGTAATGTTCGAGTAGATATTTTCCTGCGACTTTCGCGCCTGTTGCCACGGCTCCGGCTTGATCCAGCACTCTGGTCACCGTGCCGACTGAGCGGTTGATCGATGTCAGTTGGGTGCCGGTATCCCCTAAGGCAGTCATGAAACGCTTGACATCATCAGTGTGTTCAGCAACACCGCCACCAACGGTTTTCAACTCTGACAGGACCTGGTTAAGTTCCGAGATGGTAGGCTTCAACTCGGTGGTCAGCAGTTCAGCAAGCGCAGCAACCGATTGGGACGACTTCCTGAGGCTTTGGACGGCCGGAACCAGGACGATAACCAGTACAACAAATGCAGCGGCTGCAATGAGTGCAGCAAGTGATTCGAGTGCCATCGAGACCAACTCCTTTCACACCAGTTTAATAAGTATACCTGATCCTGCTGGTTGCGCAAGCGATACCAGCAATAAAAAACATGCAGGCATTACAACTCTATTCCGATTCGGGCCGGAATTCCGTTCTGATAATAATGCTTGATTTCGCGCATTTCCGTAACCAGATCAGCTGCCTGCTGCAGCTGTTCGTCGGCATTTCTGCCGGTCAGTACCAGCTCCACCTGCTTCGGTTTGCTGCGGATCAATTCGAGCGCCTGCTCAATATCAATCAGTCCAAACCCGATCGCCCCAATCAGTTCATCGCAGACAAACAGGTCGTAGTTGCCTGAACAGAGCAGCTCATGTGCCTGCTGTAATGCCTGCTGGGCCAGCGCTCGATCTTCAGCGATGGTTTCAGGCCGCACCCAACCGGGGCGACCGGTGCTGATAATGGTAAAGCCGGGTTGCAGCCGTTCAGCAATCAATTGCTCGCCATAGGGACCACCCCCCTTGATAAACTGGAAAAAGCAGACCGTAAGCCCTCTTCCCAGCGCCCTCAGGGCGAGCCCCAGCGCGGCAGTAGTCTTGCCTTTGCCATTACCTGTATAGATCTGTACCTGCCCCTGAAGAACTGTTGCCTTCCCTGGCTCCATGGTTGAATCTCCCCTGATACAACAGATTCGTTCATATTTCTATATACCAACTGTCAGGCAGAGCGGTCAAGGAGTTGCCGAATGCCGGAATGGCGCTATACTCTTCAGGCACCTACCCAATACGGAGGATCTCATGTCATTCTCAACGGCCATACGTTCTGCTTGCCAAACGGCTAACAGCCTCGCCCGCCGCAATGCGAAGTGGTTGCATGCACAGATGTCGCCCTATTTTTTTCAGGCCATGGCTGATGAACCCAATGCCCTGATTACGTTAATTCGTGAGATGGACTCGCTGCAGTTTAATCGTCGCCTGATCCTGGCAGATCATGACAAACGCTTGATTCTGGCCTGTCTGGACGAGCCGGGCTCGCTTCTGAACAGTCTTAAAAACATTGAGACGGACCAGCTTTCATATGCCATGTTTTCTCACTCCCACGTACCTATGCCGGAGATGAAGCATGCCTTGGAGGTGCAGCGCTACGAGTTTGACCAGAAACCTAATGAATTGATTGCTGATCTTGATGCCTGTCGCATCCCGGTTAAGCTGCAACGAGAGGTCATGCGCAAGCTGCAGGCGATCGCCCCTGCGATTGAGCCGACTACTGCCTTGCGGTTGTTGCGGGTGCTCTGGTTGAATGCCTCCGACCAGATCTGTCTGGCGCCTCCCGGTCGCACTGCTTGGTTGATTTGGTTGTTAGAGCGCGGCAATGCATCGGGTGGCCTTTATCTTGATCTGCGACTGGTGGAACACAATGGCATCACAGAGACCCGAGTGTTGTTTGCCGTTGCTAATCCTCCCCAGGAGTCGTTCCTGACTCAGGTGGTGGAGGTCTTTAACCGACTCGGGGTCGGTATCCGCAGAGCGTACTGCCTGACCATCAGCAACGGCGTCCATCCCTATTTTCTGGGTACCTTCTTTGTGCATCACCGGTGTGGTGCTGCACTGCTTCCAGGCTCTCCACAAGCCGTACAGCTGCAGCTGGAGCTATGTAATACGCAAATACTAAACACCGCGAGCCCCCTGTATCGTGACTGGGTTAATCGCGGCATCATGGCTGGTGATGATGCGGCACTGACCCAGGCCTTCATCAGTTTGTGTCATACCAGTCTGGCTCACAACCAGCCGGAACGTTTCGGACTTGATAACATCCAGAGCGCTTTTTATACCCATCCAGAGATGGCTAACCAGTTGTTGCAACTGTTTCGCGTCCGCTTTGAACCCGATAAGGCCCTGAACGTTGAACGGTATACAGCGTTTGCCGAACAGCTTGCCAATCATATACGTGATTACAATACCGGGCACCGTTGGCTTGATGAGATCCGGCGCGACATCTACCGCTGCTGCCTGCTGTGTATTACCCACACCCTGAAAACAAACTTCTTTGTTGCTGAAAAACAGGCACTGGCATTTCGGCTGGACCCAGCGTACCTACGGGAACTAGGGGGAGCGTTTACCGATGATCTGCCACCAGTACTGCCGTTTAGGGTAACTTTTTTCTACAGCCGTTACGGCTACGGTTACCATATAGGGTTCTCCGACATTGCCCGTGGTGGCTGGCGTACCATTATCGCCAGGACCGCCGATGATGCAGTTACGGCAGCAAACACCCTGTTCAGGGAGGTGTATGTGCTTGCACACACCCAACACCTGAAAAATAAGGACATCTATGAGGGCGGCTCCAAGATGGTGCTGATCCTCAATGCTGGCGACCGTCAGACTGATCTGCTGAACCGACTCTATAAGCTGCAGTACGGGACAGCCAACGCTTTTCTTGACATCTTTACGACAGAGAACGGCAAAGTACGGGATCCGCGTGTGGTTGATTACTATGGTGATGACGAGCCGATTGAGCTGGGGCCTGATGAAAACATGCATGACAGCATGATTGAGGCAATTGCGGCTCTCTCGTGCAAGCGTAACTACCTGCTGGGGGCTGGCATCATCTCAAGTAAACGGTTCGGTATTAACCACAAGCAGTATGGCGTTACCTCAACCGGCGTGATGACCTTCGCCGAGGTGGTCATGGCAGAGCAGGGGATTGATATCGGTCGCGATTCCTTTAGTGTCAAGTTAACCGGCGGTCCTAACGGCGATGTGGCCGGTAACTGTCTGCGTATCCTGCTGGAGCAGTGTCCGCAGGCGCGGATCGTTATGGTGCTGGACGGCACAGCTGCCGCCTTTGATCCGAACGGACTGAGCCGGGATGAGTTGCAGCGACTGGTGCTGAACATGGAACTGGACAGCTTTGACCCTGAGCAGTTGGGCACGGGCGGGCAGCTGCTGTTCAGGACTATGCGAAAAGCCGAAGGGCTTAAGGAGCTGCATCGCCGGATTGAGCGCCGTGCTGATGGCAGCTTGTATGAGACCTGGATGTCATTGGATGATTTTTATCGAGACTACGAAGCGATGCTGTTTACCGTTTCGGCGGATCTGTTTATACCTGCTGGCGGAAGGCCTGAGACGATTGATGCCGTAAACTGGCAGCAGTTTCTGCGGCCAGACGGCACTCCCACCGCACGAATCATTATTGAAGGGGCCAACTCGTTTATAACGCCGGAGGCACGACTGCAGCTGCAGAAATCAGGGGTTGTGTTGATGCGGGATGCTTCGGCCAACAAGTGTGGTGTTATTTCTTCGTCCTACGAGATCATTGCTAACCTGCTTTTATCTGAACAGGAGTTCCTTGCGTACAAGGATCGCTATGTGCAGGATGTTCTGTCGATTCTTCGACGGCGGGCCGGGGATGAGGCGCGTCTACTGCTACAGCTTCATCGTGAGGCTGATGGTATGGTTCCCTATACCGAGCTGTCGGACCAGATCAGCCAGAATATCAATAGTCTGTATCATCGCCTGTTTCAGTTTTTTACTTCAAGACCGGAGTTTTGTCTCAAGCACCCCTTCCGTGATGCCCTGGTGCGGCACCTGCCTGGAATTCTGAGAGAAACGCCCCGCTTCAGACGCAGGGTCAGCACGCTGCCGCTTAAATACCAGGCAGCTATTTTGGCCGCAGAAATCGGGGCGTCACTGGTCTATAGCGGTAATCGTGAACTTGATTTTGAGGATATGGTCAGACGCCATCTGGCGCGTGAAGGCCGCTGCTGAAACCGGTTTTGGCTTTCACACAAGGCTGAAGTTGTGTTACTAAGAAAAATAGAACCGGATAGAACACATAAATGTACTCATCTAAAACAGCACTGAAGGAGAAACCTATGTCCCGTTCACACGACAATGCCGTAACCACCACTGTACTGGCACTTGCCTCCGGTGCATTACTGGGAGCCGTTGCCGCGCTTTTGCTGGCGCCTGCACCAGGCAGGGAAACCCGCCGTAAACTGGTTGACCTCCAAGAGGGCGCAGGCAAGCGGATCAAAGAGTATGCACATGATGCGCGTCTCAAGGTAACTGGTACAAAAGGCAAGACAGAGGACCTGCAGTATGATGGCGGTGACGCCTGGATTTAATCTGAGCTGTCACTGCTGAAAACACAAAAAACCCGACTCATTTGAGTCGGGTTTTTTGTTGAGCTTTCTGCAGGTTTTTGAACCCTAGCGTTTTCTGGCAGGGGCCTTCTTTACTGCTTTTTTAGGTTTGACCGGCTCGACCACCGGGGCATTCGGGTCGAAGTTGGGGTCATTCTCAAATACGGCCTCAATACGGCGATTCAGGGCGCGTCCCTCAGCAGTGGCGTTATCGGCGACAGGGTTTGATTCACCATAGCCTTTTGCTGCCAGCCGGTTCTTGTTTACCTTGAAATTCTTGATAATGTAGTCACGAACGGCCTGAGCGCGACGCTGGGAGAGGGCCAAGTTTGACTGGTCGCTGCCAACGCTGTCAGTGTGACCTTCGATCACCCCGCGTAGCTCCTTGTGCTCATTCAAGCCATCTCCGATTTCCTTCAATTCGTTATAATACTGTTTCTTGATAACAGATTTGCCGGTGTCAAAGTGGACTTTCAAGGTCAGCCGTTTACCGGCTTCTACGGCAGAGGCTTTTTTTGCACTGGCTTCGATCACCGGCTCGGTTACCCGTACGCCTGCGGCACTGGTGGTGCTGCCGCCTTCACCCTTACAAACCAGCGTGTAGCTGGTATCGGCAGCCGGTGTAACCACGCGGGAACCGGAAGAGGCTACCGGCCCGATACCGGGCTGTATCTCGCAGCCGGTGGTGTTGGTGGACGACCAAGTCAGGGTGGTGGTCTTACCTTTCTCAAGTGATGCTGGTTCAGCAGTCAGGGTACTGGTGGGTACCGGTGGAGGAGGGGGCGGAGCAACCACAACCGGGGCTGCCTTGGGGGCCGCTGCCTCAACCACCGGCTCAGGTGCAACAATCGGTGCCGGAGCCGGCTTAGGCGCACCAACGGCAATGTGCAGGCCCAACGTGTATTCTACGTTGGTTTTCCATTTGTCAGCAAATTCGTAGTTGAGACCGCGGACATCACCGCGTAGGGCCACATTTTCAGTCACGAACCATTTGACTCCACCGCCATAGTTGCCAATGAAGCGATTGTCCTGATTTACCCCGGCTGTAAATTTCTGGCCGCCTACACCGACTGCGAGGTAAGGCACCAAGCTACTTTTGGGCATGAAGTTGTAGAGTACATCAGCACCATAGCGTAAGCTCTCTACATTTCCGATTCCGGAGTTTGAGGTCCCCTTGGTTTTCAGGTAGTCAATCACACCTTCAAGCGCCCAGTTTTCAGTGAAGTTGTAGCCCAAGCGGAAGCCGAACACCGGCGCAGTCTCCAGATGCTGGTTGCCCTGGAAGGTGTAGCCGCCTACATAGGGGGCAAAGGTAACGGTTTCAGCACGGTTTTCCGCCAGCACAGCCCCGGCCTGCAGCAGCAGGGTGCAGGCGGCAATTGTTGCCACTTTTTTTATCATACTCGTAATCCTCCTTTTCGGTGTCCCCCTTTGTAAGCAGGGGGTAGACGCACTCGAGGTCTATCGGAAAAACACCTACAAGCTGTTGTCTGTCTTGTTCTTTAACACGTTTTTCAGTTCTGTCAAGCCGGTACTGGTTGGTCACACACTTGCAAACATTTGTTCAGACCGGTATGATGTGTGCCGGACAAACTTGAATTAGATACAGACTTTCCGGAGGTAAAATCACTATGGTGCTTCCCCGTATCAGGTCCCGACGTATCCGCGGTAAGGAGGTGTTCCGCCGTATGGTGCGTGAAACCGCCCTTTCTGTTGATGATCTGATTTATCCGATGTTCTCGGCCTTTGGTTCAGGTATCAGGAAAGAGGTCTCTTCGATGCCGGGCATCTATCAGCAGTCCATCGAGCATATTGTTGCCGAGGCCTGGGAGGTGTATCAGTTAGGGGTTCCAGCTGTTATCTTGTTCGGCATACCTGAACGTAAGGATGCCGTCGGTAGTGACGCTTACGCCGAGCATGGTATCATTCAGGAGACCATCCGGGCAATCAAACGGGAGGTGCCGCAGCTGGCGGTTATTACTGATGTCTGTCTGTGTGAATACACCGATCACGGCCATTGTGGGATCATCAGGGACGGCGATGTGGATAATGACGCAACCGTTGCATTGCTGGCACGCGAGGCGCTTTCACACGCCCAAGCCGGGGCCGATATGGTGGCGCCCTCAGATATGATGGATGGTCGGGTGGCAGCCATACGTGCTGCGCTGGATGAAAACGGCTTTTCGCATATTCCGGTCATGAGCTATGCGGTGAAATATGCGTCTGGCTATTATGGGCCTTTCCGTGAGGCAGCCGAGTCAACCCCCCAGTTTGGCGACCGCCGCTCGTATCAGATGGATCCGGCCAACCGGTTGGAGGCACTCCGTGAGGCGCAGGCTGATATTGATGAAGGTGCCGACATCATAATGGTTAAGCCGGGACTCCCGTACCTGGATATTGTACGCGATCTTCGAAATACCTGTACCCTGCCGTTGGCCGTGTATAATGTGTCAGGAGAATACAGCATGATCAAGGCTGCTGCTGCCAACGGCTGGATTGATGAACAGCGTGTGGTGTTGGAGACCATGCTTGGGTTCAAGCGTGCCGGTGCAGACTTGATTATAACCTACCACGCTAAAGAGGTAGCCCGTTGGCTCGCTGGTTGATGCTAGACGGTATTCACTGTTTTAGGAAGTCTGGCCGTCTCCTTTGGAAAAGTTGTTTTCGCCCGTAGCCATGCGCATGATTTTGTGGTAAGGGTGTTACAGATGTATTTCATTTTATGGTCACGGCAGGTGTCCATGATGGATCAAGCCGCAGACATAGCAATATGTGTCGCCGTGGTGCTTTTGGGTGCTCCCTTTAGCATCATGGCGGCATGGCTGTTACTAGCCGATCAGACAGTTTTCTTTGCCCGCCCGTTACACAACCTCATGTTCGCAGGTTCCAGTCTATCTGTCACGTCTTATACTTTGTACCCTGCCTCTGCCATCATTACCTGCAGTGCTGTTCCCACAACCTGTTGCGACAGCCGCAACCAAGAATGCTGTTCAGAAATGCTTGCACTGTCTGTCAGACTACTACACGCAGAAGGAGGAAAAACCAATGGAGAACGTTAACGCAAAGGATCGTAACGGCCACACCCAGTTGATCAGCGCCTCCAAACAGGGGCAGATTGAAGGCGTCAAAGATCTTCTCCATCGCGGTGCAGATATTACCGCCTCAAGTGACAAGGGCAAGACAGCTCTGCACTACGCGGCAGCAAACGGTCACACCGAGATCGTCAAGATGTTGCTGGAAAAGGGAGCAGAAGTTGATGCGCGTGACCGTGACGGTCACACCCCTCTCATGCTGGCTGCGATTTACGGCTGTAACCAGACTGTTCTGTCATTACTTGAAGCTGGCGCTGATCCGCGTGCCAAGACCAAGAGCGGCAATACTGCCGTTGTGTACGCAGAGAATAACAGTCACCCTGTTGCTGCTACTCTGCTCAAGAAGGCAGAGCGCTCAAAGGTCGGTAACGCCTGATTTATGGTCTGTGTCTCGTCGCCTGAAAGTGCGGCGGGGCACAGAGCCTACCCATCCAGAAACAACAGCTTTCCCCTTTTGGTGCTTTTCTATATCTTCCTTGCATGCATATACATACCTGCAGGAGTTTACAGCCATGCTTACGACGTCTGACTTTAAAAAAGGACTGGTTATTCAGCTCGACAATGCCCCCTGTCTGTTGCTTGATGTGGCCTTTCAATCTCCCTCGGCACGCGGCGCCAACACTATGGTCAAGACCCGCTTTCGCAACCTGCTCACTGGTCAGGTGCTTGACCGCACCTTTCGTTCCGGCGACAAGGTCGATGAAGCGGACTATGAACGCCATAAGGGCCAGTTCCTGTATGCTGATGGAGCGTGCGGCATCTTTATGGATCTTGAGACCTACGAGCAGTTTGAAATGGATGAAGTCGCTTTCGGTGCCATTTCTCCCTACCTCTTGGAAGGGACCGAGGTGACATTGGGCTTGTTTCAGGGCAGGATGGTCATGGCGGAACCGCCGATGGTGGTGGAGTTGACGGTCACCGATACAGCGCCGATCATCAAGCACGCCACAGCCACTGCCGAAACAAAGGATGCGGTGCTGGAGACCGGTCTGAAGCTTAAGGTTCCTCCTTACCTTGAGAACGGTGTCAAAATCAAGGTTGACACCCGTGAAGGTCGCTTCGTCAGCCGAGCATGAGTGTAAAATATCTTGACAGCAATACCGTGCTGCCTGTACTAGTATAATTTCGCGCACGGGCCTATAGCTCAGTTGGCTAGNNTTCGAGTCCTGGTGGGCCCACCATTCAAACTTACAAGAGGTTAAGACCGGATGCGGTCGTATCGTTACCAAGCAACACCCTTTCGGGTCATCAAGAGTGCATTCCAACAGGATGCACTCTTTTACTTTGTGGCGTATGCATAAACCAAGACTTTCTGATGTTGTTGGTATTATTAATAAAAAATACCCTTTTGCCTTAGCTGAACCGTGGGACAACGTCGGTCTGCAGATTGGTGCTCCCTCCGAGCAGATCAATAAAATCATGGTAGCGCTTGACCCTCTTCCAGCGGTGCTTGAAGAGGCTATCTTCCTCGGTTGCAATCTTCTGGTCACCCACCACCCCCTCATTTTTTCACCACTCCGGCAGATCAGTTCCTCGACAGTCACGGGCAGTAGTGTCCTTAAGGCTATTCAGGGCGGTTTGGCGCTGGTGGCGATGCACACCAACTACGATATTGCCTTCGGTGGTTTGAACGATCTACTTGCTGCTAAAATAAGGCTTAACGAGGTCAGGCCGTTGAAAACAGTCGGCCATGAAGAACTGGTTAAGTTCGTTGTCTTTGTGCCGACAGCTCACCATGCAGCTGTCCGTTCCGCGTTATTTCCTTACGCGGTGCAGATAGGCAACTACCGTGATTGTTCCTTTAGCACCACAGGCCAGGGCACCTTTCTACCTCTGGCAGGGGCGCAGCCTGCTGTTGGCGCCGTTGGTAGCCTTGAGCAGGTTGAGGAGCTGCGTCTTGAACTTCTCGTACACAAAAAACGGCTTGGTAAGGCGATCAAGGCATTGTTGTCTGCTCACCCCTATGAAGAACCGGCATTTGACTGCTATCCGCTACTCAACGAATCACTGCCCATCGGCCTGGGGCGGGTTGGATACCTGTCTGAACAAGTGTCACTGCGAGGATGTGCCGCCACTATTGCCGAACGGCTTGGCTGCGGATCAGTCAGAATGGTGGGCGATCCCGAGCGGATCATACGGACGATTGCCCTCTGCAGCGGCAGCGGCGCATCGCTGCTCGCTGATGCGGTCAGGGTAGGGGCAGATCTGCTGCTGACCGGTGATGTCAAGTACCATGAAGCGCGTGACGCAGAGGCACAGGGGATTGCTCTGCTTGATGCAGGTCATTTTGCTACCGAACAGCTCATGGTTGACGCTGTCCGCGACTTTCTGTCAGTAGAACTGGATCGGGCAGGTTATCAGGCTGAAGTGCATGCAACAAAAGCAGAGTGTGACCCGTTCACAACCGTTACAACTAATGGACTGTGTGAGTCAAAGCACGCCCTCTGTTGCATGTAGACTGCAAATCAGGCCGTACATGGCCATGCAAGGAGTACCACGGTGAAAAAGAAACTTGAATTATTGGAGCAGCTGCAGGAGGCCGACAAAGGCATTGACGAACAGTTGGCAGCACAAAACGGGCATCGTACTGCCATCAGCAGGCTTCAAGAGGAGCTGACAGCCCTGCAGCAGGCCCTTGCGGAGCGCCAGGAAGAGATGGCAGCACTTCAACAAGAGAAATCGGCTTTGGAGGTGGCCCTGCAGACTGAGCTGGATAACATCCGCCGTTCCGAGACCAACATGAAGGAGATTCGTACCAATAAAGAATTTCAGGCGGTCGGTCGCGAGATCGCTACGGCGCGTAAACAGGTGGCTGATATTGAGGAGCAGCTTTTACAGCTTGTGTCCCGGATTGATGAGCTGCAGACAGGGCTTGACAGCCTTTTATGTGACTGTAATGAGTGTGAAACCTCAACAACGCAGGGAGCAGCCGAGATGCAGCAGGCCATTGACAGCCTGCAGAAATCTATCGACAGCGCAGTCTCCGGTCGGGAGGCAATTGCAAAGAGCCTTGGCGGCAATCTGGTACGTCGCTACACCCAGCTGCGTGAGCAGCGTCGGGGACAAGCACTGGCTGAAGCCAGCGACGGCTCATGCTCTGGCTGTAACATGCAGCTCCCGCCCCAGCTGTACAACATGCTGTTCAGAGGTGAAGAGATTTTTTTCTGCCCCCACTGCCAGCGGATACTGATTTTAAAACAGGGACAACCGTCATAGGAAACAACTACCCAAGGAACGGTCAGTCCTTACGCGTTACGCAGTGTTTGGGAGTAGGGGCTGTCGTTTCATAACGATTGGTTGGAGCAGGCCAGACGATCGCTGCCGCAAGGGAGAGGAAAGTCCGGGCTCCGCAGGGC
>DKFG01000314.1:258-3414 GCA_002452325.1 Geobacter sp. UBA6802 | reverse complement strand
AGGGTGAGGTAAGAGCTCACCGGGTCCGGTGGTGACACCGGATGCCAGGTAAACCCCGCCAGGAGCAAGGCCGAATAGGGAGGCGTCAAGGGCGGCCCGCCCGTGCCTCCGGGTTGGCTGCTTGAGGTCACCGGTAACGGTGATCCTAGAGGAATGATCGTCACCTGAAACGGGTAATCGTTTCAAGGAACAGAACCCGGCTTACGGCCTGCTCCAACCAATATCTCAATATTCAAAGGGAAACCTACATGATTTTAGAATCCGACCTGGTACTGGTACATGTGGACAACAAGCCCGGTTTCTATGCCCGCCTGGAAGAGATCACGCCCGATGTCAAGCCGGGCTGGTGGCAGGTAAAACTGCTGGTACTGACCTTCCCGCTCCAGGTTTTCACCTGGATTTTGGACGAAGAACAGCTGGATGAGGCTCCCTTCACTATGGGAGGCACTCCCCTCCGTCTTGAAAAGCTGATCTCTCCCCTTGAGGAAGAGCGGCGCAAACTGGAAGCACAGGTCAAGGCGGCAAAGAGCAGCCCTCCTGCCGATGCAGGCCAGAAGGTGGTCTCATTAGCAGACCGCCGCAAGAAATAGCATCCTCTCCCTCAAACGCCCGTAACCGGGCGTTTCTTTTGTCAAACCAAGCCTTTTATACAGCACTGCTACCGGCAGCTTCCTTGACACGCCCCGCTGAAGTCATCGCAGGCTGTTTTGCATTACTGTTTTTCGGGAGCAAACAGACAGCTTTCAGCCTCTTTTCCGTAAAGTCGTCCATCGGCTCCGGCCGACAGAAATAATATCCCTGAGCCAGAACACAACCGAGCTTTTGAAGCGCGCAACGCTGTTCTTCCGTCTCGACCCCTTCAGCGACCGTCATCAGCCCCATTTGTTTGGCAATCGCCAGAATGGTCGAGATAATTGCCTTATCATTATTGTCATCAAGCATATTTTTGACAAAGGTCTGGTCTATTTTCAGGGTATCGATCGGAAACCGCTTGAGATAGGCCAGTGATGAATAGCCGGTACCAAAGTCATCGATTGCAATACTGAACCCCATCCCCCGTAGTGACTTCATGATCTCGGACATCCGTTCCGGATCGTCCATCAGGCAACTTTCTGTCAACTCCAGTTCAATATTGGATGGCAACACACCGGTTTCTTCAAGCACCCGTGCCACCCGCTCAAGGAAATAGGGGTCTCCAAACTGTTGAGCAGAAACGTTAACGGCAATTTTACCACGGCAGTTCAGCCCTTTACTCTTCCAACTCTTGATATGCTGACAGGCGGTTTTGAGAACCCACTCACCAATTTGGGGCATCAAGCCGCGTCCCTCTGCCACCGGGATAAACTCAGCCGGGCTCACCCACCCCAGCACCGGATCCTGCCAACGGAGCAACGCCTCAGCCCCAACCATCATACCGGCGTACAACTCAACCTTCGGCTGGTAATACAGGTGCAGGTTACCCTCTGCCAGTGCGCACTCAAGGCGCTGAACCAGTTCCAGCTTTCTGGTCAGCAGATGGCTCATGTCTCTTTTGTAGAGACAGTAACCGCCACCCGCCCCCTTCACCTTCGACATTGCCAGATCAGCCCTTGAAAGCAGATCCGTCGGAGTATCGGCATCATCAGGATAAAAAGCGATACCGATACTCCCGCTGATTGAAAAGGAGCGCGCATCAAACAGAAACGGCTGTTTGATGGCTGCCAGGATATGCTTTGCCAGGTTTCTGACTTTATGCACCGTGCTCTGCTCATAGATAATGATAAAGTCATCGCCACCAAAACGTGCTACCAGCGCACTGTCATCAACCAATCCGCACAGCTTCTGTGCCACCTGAACCAGTATCCAGTCACCGGTCTCATGTCCATAGGTTTCATTGATCTCACGGATATAATCAAGATCCAGCAAAAACAGCGCTAATTGGTTGTTGTTTTGCTTTGCAGCAGCGATCGAGTCGGCAAGCAGACCAGCAAGATGGTTCCGGTTGGGCAGGCCGGTCAGGGTATCAAAAAACGCCAACCGGTGAATACGTGCGTTGGCATGTTCATGGGCCGTGCGCAGACGTATGGTTTCGATACCAAAGGAGAGGTCGCTGGCCAACTCTTCAAGCAGTTTGACCTCCTCATCGTTGAAGGCGTTCGGCTCAGGGGCGTAGATGGCAATCGCACCGATTGTATCTCCGTCAACCTGCAGCGGCAGTGCGACTGCCGAACGATAATTTCTCCTGCCGGCATCTTCATGCCAGTAGGAGAGTTGGGGATCATTCAGAATATCAGGCCTGAGCTGGGTTATTCCGGCACGGATGGCGGTACTCATGGCACTGCGGCCGCGATTGCAATCTGCCCACGACATATTGGCTGCGGAAAGAAATCCTTCGTCGTGACCTGAATAGGCAACTGGGCGGATGGATTGCGCGGCATCCAGCTTTTTGTAGCCGATCCAGCTAAGGGAGTAGCCGCCGATCTCAGTCGCGATCCGGCAGATATCATGCAGCAGAGAGGATTCGTCACGGGCACGGAGCAGAGCTCTATTGCTGGCCGAAAGCAGTTGCAGTGCCCGATTGGCCCGATTGAGTTTTTCCTCAAGGTTGTGTGACGTCTGCATGACTGCCCCTGCCTTCACATGAAGAAGAAAACCGTAACGGCGGCAACTGGATCGCGGAAAGATGGACCCCCATTAAAATCCTTTATGACAAAGGACTCGAAGGATTGTATATAGTCTACCCGGCACCTGTTGACAACAAAAACCACTATTTTTTAGTGTGTTTTAATCCTGGCCGGAGCACAGTAGATCGTGCAGCGGCTCATATCAGTTGAGGCACCCTGCAGGATGCGCTGTTTACGACAGTCCTGCCGCCCTTCAACCCGGCGGACGTTGTACCTGTCCCCGACAACAGTTACAGACCACACACCAGCAGCGCCTCACCTCCCTGAATCAGGCCTTTCGGACGCTCCCCCAGATGTAAAAACAGACCCCGCCACTACCACTTTTCCGGTCACGACCTTCGGGCACAAATAAGTAAAACAATGGAAGTTTTATTCTTGACAGCTGCTTGACTACTGGTATAGTTTTGCCGCAAAGTGGAAAAAAGTGGAAATTAGTGGCAAAGAGTTGTGAAAGGGCGACCATGTTTGGTGGCGAAAGCCTGACTACCATCGA
>DKFG01000314.1:0-240 GCA_002452325.1 Geobacter sp. UBA6802 | reverse complement strand
GGAGTTTGGTGACGAGCGTTTTGTCGTCACCAAGGCCTCGCCCGTGGATTTCGATGATGGCAGTTATGGTCGCGGCCTTTCCGTCTATCCGCTGGGCGAATGGCAGGAGCTGGAGAAAAAGATCCAGGCCAATGAGGGTGAACTGCCGCTGGCGCAGCTGAACAGCCTGAAACGCCTGGTACTGGGACCGGCCCAGGAATGTACCGCCGACAAACTGGGGCGGGTACTGATCCCGCCCGC
>DKFG01000172.1:1125-3082 GCA_002452325.1 Geobacter sp. UBA6802 | reverse complement strand
CCGAGCGGATTCGTACCTACAACTTTCCCCAAGGCCGTATGACTGACCACCGGATCGGTCTGACCCTTTATCGACTGGATTCGATCATGGCTGGCGATATTGAGGAGATTACCGAGTCTCTGCGGACGTATTACCAGATGGAAGCGCTCAAGGCCCAGAGTGAAGGGAACTGACGAGATCTGGACCCCCCTCAAGGTACTGGCCTGGACCACCGGTTACCTGAGCGAAAAGGGGATAGAGAACGCCCGTCGCGAGGCCGAATGGCTGCTCTGTGCCGCCACCGGTATGGAGCGGATGGGGCTGTACCTCAATTTTGACCGACCGCTGCATGATGATGAACTGGCGGTTTACCGCGGCATGGTGGCCCGTCGGGCCAGGCGGGAACCGCTGCAGCATATCCTGGGTACCCAAGAGTTTGACGGCCTTGATTTCATGGTCTCCCCTGCAGCACTGATCCCTCGCCACGATACCGAAGTACTGGTTGCAACGGCGTGTGCGCAGGCTCCCACAGCCCGCACGGTGCTGGATATCGGCACCGGTTCCGGCTGTATTGCCATCTCACTGGCCCTTCGTCTGCCCCATGCCGCAATAACCGCCGTTGACCTCTCCCCCGATGCCTTGTCCATTGCCCGCCGCAATGCCGAGCAGAATAACGCCCAGATAGAGTTCCTGCTGGGTTCGTTTTTTCAGCCGGTTGTTGGACGCCGTTTTGACCTGATTGTCTCAAATCCCCCTTACATTACCCATGCTGATCTGGCGACACTGCAGCCGGAAGTGCGTGATTTTGAACCCCGGCTTGCCCTGGATGGTGGTCCTGATGGTCTGGATGCCTATCGGGTACTGGCTGCTGAGGCACCTCGCCACCTTGAACCAAACGGCTGGCTGTTGATGGAGATCGGGGCCGGTCAGGACAAAGATGTGGCAGGGCTGCTTGCAGATGCCGGTTTTGATGCTATCGTAACGGTACCGGACAGCGCCGGTATCCTCAGGGTCGTGGGAGGGCAGTGGCATGCAGTATGATCAGGCAGTAAAGGTGCTTGAGGAGGCTGATTGTCTGGCGGACCAGGCAACGGTTGAGACCGCCATTGGTCGGATGGCCGCTGCAATTACAGCCAGCATCGGCAAAAAGAATCCTCTGGTCTTCTGCGTCATGAACGGCGGCCTGATCTTTTGCGGCCAGCTGTTGACCAAACTTCTGTTTCCCCTTGAGGTGGGCTACCTGCATGCCACCCGCTATGGCCGTGAAACCACCGGCGGCGACCTTGAATGGAAGGCCCTGTTTCAGGCCGATGTTGAGGGACGTACCGTGCTGTTGGTGGATGATATCCTGGACGAAGGGGTAACCCTGCTGGCCCTGGTTGATGCCTGTCGCAGTCGTGGTGCCACGGAAGTCCTGACGGCGGTACTGGTGGACAAGCAGCATGACCGCAAGGCCTGCCCCGGTTATCAGGCTGACTTTACCGGCCTTGCAATAGCTGACCGGTTTGTCTTTGGCTATGGTCTGGACTATGACGGTATATGGCGTAATGCACCGGGTATTTACGCTGTTAAGGGGTTGTAATTCCAAATCCGCATTCACACTGACACCTTACCACCCCTGGCCCCTCCTAAAATAGGAGGGGGGATAAGCTCCCCTCCTTGCCAAGGAGGGGTGGGGTGGTTGGGTTTCTTGCCAACTTGACCGGCGAAGTGAATAACAAGGCCTTACAGGATTAAGCTCTTTTTTAGAGGCTGCCATGAAACAGTTCTTCCAATTTGAGCAGTTCAACACCTCCTACCGCCAGGAAACCCTGGCCGGCTTCACCACCTTCCTGACCATGGCCTATATCATGGTGGTCAACCCTTCCATCCTTGCTGTGGCTGGAATTCCCAAGGATGCCCAGGTGACAGCCACCATCCTGGCTGCGGTAATCGGCTGTCTGATGATGGCCTTCTGGGCCAAACGGCCCTTTGCCAT
>DKFG01000172.1:0-1087 GCA_002452325.1 Geobacter sp. UBA6802 | reverse complement strand
GGGGCGGTCTTCTGGGCCGGTCTGGTCTTTATCCTGCTGACCGTTCTGAAGGTGCGTTCATGGCTGGCAGAGTCAATCCCGATCACACTCAAGGCCTCCTTTGCGGTGGGGATTGGACTGTTTCTGGCCTTTATCGGCCTGAATGAGACCGGGTTGGTGGTGCTGGGGGTGCCCGGTGCACCGGTCCGGCTGGGCAACATTGCCCAGAGTTCAGTGCTGCTGGCGGCGGCAGGCTTTCTGCTGACCGTGGTGCTGATGGCGAGAAAAGTAAACGGCGCGCTGCTGTACGGCATTGTGGCGACAACCCTTGGTTCTGTGGCGTTGGGGCTTACGAAACTGCCGTCATCGCTGGTCAGTCTGCCACCTTCGCTTGAGCCAATCTTCCTGAAGCTGGATATTGCCGGAACCCTGCAGCCCGGTGTCTTCCCGGTGGTGCTGGTGATCTTTATGATGGCCTTTCTTGACACCATCGGCACACTGATCGGGCTTTCCATGCGGGCTGATCTGCTGGATGCAAACGGCAATCTGCCGGAGATTGAGCGGCCGATGCTGGCCGATGCCGTGGCAACTACCCTTGCACCGCTTTTGGGAACCAGCACCACAGGCGCCTATATCGAGTCAGCTGCGGGGATTGCCGCCGGAGGTCGCACCGGTTTTACTTCGCTGGTGGTGGCGGTACTGTTTGGCCTGTCGCTCTTTTTTGCACCGCTCTTTACCATGGTCCCCGGCTATGCTGCCGGGATCGCCCTGGTGGTGATCGGCTCTCTGATGATCCAGTCGATTACCCGGCTTGATTTTGACGACTTTACCGAGCTGATTCCGGCCTTCCTGACCATCTCCCTGATGATCTTCACCTTTAATATCGGAGTAGGGATGACGGTTGGCCTGTTTTCCTATCCGCTGATCAAACTTTGCACCGGACGTGCCAGGGAGGTTTCCGGCGGTATGTGGGTGCTGGCGGCGTTGTCGCTGACCTTCTTCATCTTTATGCCGAAAGGGTAGGCCAATTCCATTTCAGGGCGCAATCGTCGTTGGCTCGTCTTCGCCTCCTTAACGTACTGGGTGTACGCCTGCGTCGCCGAACTCC
>DKFG01000156.1:353-4326 GCA_002452325.1 Geobacter sp. UBA6802 | reverse complement strand
TTCATGGTACTGATGCATCCATGATCAAGACCTGTATCGTATCTGCAGAACTGGGTGGTTCTCGCCTGGATGATGCACTGGCTCAGCTGGTTGCGTTGTCAAAAGGGGAGGCGCGCCGCATCATCGATCGTGGCGGTTGTGCCGTCAATCAGTCCATGGTCCGGGTGGCATCCCGTGCAGTGAAGGCTGGCGACCTGCTGGCTGTCGGAGTTATGCAGCCGGGTGAGTTTCGCGAGCTGGTGTTGGGGCCTGAGGCCATCGTCTATCAGGACCGGGATATTCTGGCAGTCAACAAGCCGTGCGGGATTGCCAGCCAGCGTACGCCGTACCAGTTGAAAGGCACGCTGGAATACTGGGTGGCCGAAGAGTTTACTCGGCAGGGGATCAAAGAACCGGTGCGGGTGGTGCATCGACTTGACCGGGGTACCTCAGGTTTAATGCTCTTCCCCAAACATCGCCAGTCAGCGGCCTGGCTGTCAGACCTTTTTAAGCAGGGCACCATACAGAAGCGGTATCTGGCAGTGGTTACCGGCACGCCATTACAGCAGGCATGGGTGGCTGATGGACCAATCGGCAAGCTGGGGGCTGCCCGATGGGGAATTGTACCGGAAGGGCGGTCTGCCTTGACCGAGTTCTGTTTGCTGGAGACCTGTGGAGAATTTGGATTGCTAGAAGCACTGCCCCGTACCGGCAGGACGCACCAGATACGAGTGCACCTTGCTGCGGCCGGCCTGCCGATCGTTGGTGACCGGACCTACGGCGGAATCCAGGCAGAGCGGATGCTGCTGCACTGCTTTGAGCTTGCGTTTACCGCTCGGGATGGGAGGTCGTTACGGATATTGGCTGAACCGGATCAGGCCTTTTGTCAGCTGAACAGTGGCTAAATAGGGGATACATCCACTCGGGGTCCAGAAAGTTATTGGCAGTGGTCCCGGCTTTATGCTAGGGTACCACTCTTGCATTTCAGAAGTTAAATAGTATGAATTTCAGTTGGTTGGGTGTTCTGAACTATGCCGAGAATTATCTGTATTGCCAATCAGAAGGGTGGCGTGGGAAAGACCACCACCGCCATCAATCTGGCCGCAGCGCTGGCTGCAGCTGAGCGCCCCACGTTGCTGGTGGATATCGACCCCCAGGGGAACGCCACCAGCGGTGTCGGTGTGGACAAGACCCAGTTGCAGCACTCTGTCTATGATCTGCTGATTAACGATGCGGCCCCCGAGACGTTGGTGGTTGAAACCGGACACCCTTACCTGCATCTGCTGCCGGCTACGGCAGATCTTGCCGGTGCAGAGCTGGAGCTGGCTACCGAGAGTGGACGTGAGCAGAAATTGAAGCAGGCGCTACAATCGTTTGCCCAGAAGTATCAATATGTCTTGATTGATTGTCCTCCCTCTCTCAGTCTGCTGACGGTCAACGCCATGACCGCTGCAGATTCGGTGCTGATCCCCCTGCAGTGTGAGTTTTACGCCATGGAAGGTTTGTCGCAGATACTCAACACCATTCGTCTAGTGCAAAAAGGCTTGAATCCTGGGATTGTAGTAGAGGGAATTCTGCTGACCATGGCCGATGCACGCAACCGCCTCTCAAAGGATGTGGAAGATGAAATCCGCACCCATTTTGCGCAAGAAGCGTTTGAGACGGTTATTCCCCGTAATGTGCGACTGTCTGAAGCCCCAAGCCACGGCAAGCCGATTATTTACTATGATATCACCTCCAAAGGGGCAACGGCCTACCTGCAGCTGGCACGGGAGCTGATTCAGCGGGAGGGGCGTCATGCTTAAAAAAGGCGCTCTTGGTCGAGGGATGGCGTCGCTGTTACCGGTGATCGCAGCTGCTGATGACAAGAGCTACTTCCTTTGTCCCATTGAACAGATCAGACCCAACCGCAACCAGCCCCGCAAGCAGTTTGCACCGGATAAGCTGGATGAGCTGGCTGCCTCTATCCGTGAAAAAGGGGTAATTCAGCCTCTGGTGGTGACCAGGAAAGAGGGTTACTACGAGATTATTGCCGGCGAGAGACGCTGGAGGGCTGCCCAGAAGGCTGGGCTGCGAGAACTGCCGGTCGTGATCCGTGAAGCCAGTGAAGATGCGGTTATGGAGCTGGCCCTGATCGAAAATATCCAGCGCGAGGATCTGAACGCCATTGAAGAGGCCCAGGCGTACCGGTCACTGGTCGAGCATTTTGGTATATCGCAGGAAGAGGTTGCCAAGCGAGTCGGCAAAAACCGTACAACCGTGACCAACGCCATGCGGCTTTTGAAGCTGCCGGAAGAGATCCAGAAGGATGTAGTGGAGGAGCGGCTGACCATGGGGCATGCCCGGACGCTTCTTGGGCTCGATAACGTTGAACAGCTCTTGAAGGCCCGTGCTGAGATACTGCATCGCCAGTTGAGTGTCAGGGCAACTGAAGAGTTGGTCAATCGTATGAAGCGCGGCGTGAAGACCAGTGCAAAACCGGCCCGGCAGCCTGACCTTTTAATGACCTCGTTGGAAGAACAGCTGCAGCGGCAGTTTCAGACACGGATCGCTATCCGGCGTAACACCACCGGCAAGGGTGCCCTTGAAATCCATTTCAGTTCGTCGGATGAGCTGACCAGGATTATCGATATGTTGCAGTCCTGAGGCAATGGTGCAACGGCGCGGCCACTTTTTGATTGACAGAAGTTATACAGCCGTGATAGCTAATTAGCGTTTACGCCTGACCATTCGGCCAGGCATCTTTTTGTGGTATACAGTATACAATTTTAACGCATGCAGGATAAGGGGTAGGCCGTGATCAATCTCGATCTCGCATTTGCTGTACAGATAGTCAACTTCGGACTGCTGGTGCTGGTGCTGAACATGCTTTTGTTCAAGCCGGTGCGGGCACTGCTTGCACAACGTCGGCAGGAAATTGAGTCTGCCCGCGAACGCACCGTAGCTGTTGATGAGCAGGTAGAAGGCAAGGTTGCCCAGTACGAGTCGCGGCTGCGTGAGGCCAAGTCGGAGGTGGCCGCAAGGCGTGCTGAGTTGGTAAAAGAGGCCCAGGCTGAAGAGTCGGGAGTAATGGACAAAGCCCGCCAGGAAGCCGCAGCCTCGCTCTCGGTATTGCGGGAACGCGTTGCAAAGGAATCTGCTGAGGCCCGTGTGTTGTTGCAGAAACAAGCCGAAGTGCTTTCAGATGATATTTGCGAGAAATTGCTGGGGAGGAGTCTCTAAGGTCATGCTGATGCGTAACAGACGTCATACCCGTACCATCCTCTCCGGTCTGATCGCGGTCACCTGTGTTGTTGCGGCAACAGCAGCCGTTGCTGCCGGTGGGGGCGATCACCATGTTGATACCGCTGCGCTGATGAAGGATTTCGGCTGGCGGGTGGTCAACTTTATTGTGCTAGTCACTATTTTGTTCTGGGCGATCAAAAAGGCCAACCTGAAAGGGTCACTGGCTGACCGGCAGGCCCAGATAGAAAAAAATCTGCGTGAGGCCCGTGAGGCCCGCGAGGCTGCCGAGGCTAAGCTGAAAGAATACACAGAGAAGCTTGAAAAGGCCAATCAAGAGGTTGATGGTCTGCGTGCTGCCATGATGCAGGAGGCGGAGGCAGAGAAGCAGCGGATTATTGCTGAAGCGCAGACGGCAGCTGTCAAGGTTGCTGCTCAGGCCGCTCAGGCCGCTGATCAAGAGGTGCTGAAGGCTCGCACGGCACTTCGTGCTGAGGCTGCCCGCCTTGCTGTTGAGTTGGCGGCCGGTAAGCTGACGGTTTCCGTTCAGCAGGCTGATCATGACCGTATGGTGCAAGATTATCTTGGGAAGGTNNGAAGGTGGGACAACTGTGATCAATACTGCCATTGCCAGACGGTACGCCAAGGCATTGGTGCAGCTTGGCTCGGAAAACAACCTGATTGACTGCTTCAGCCGGGAGTTGAGCGTCGTAGACCAGTTGTTTTCTGGAAGTGTCGAACTGCGAGCCGCCTTTGGAAACCCCGCATTTAC
>DKFG01000156.1:0-231 GCA_002452325.1 Geobacter sp. UBA6802 | reverse complement strand
AGCAGTCCGGTGTCATTCGTCCGGTCATTACCAGCGCATTCCCGCTGGCCGAGTCTCAGGTGACAGCCATCAAGGGTGCTATGGAGCAGAAGAGCGGGAAAAAAGTGTTGCCGGAAGTAACAGTAGACAGTTCGCTGATCGGCGGTATTGTTACGCAGGTTGGTGATATTGCATACGACAGCAGTGTAAAAACGCAATTAGCACGTATTCACGATATACTACAGAAGGGGT
>DKFG01000178.1 GCA_002452325.1 Geobacter sp. UBA6802 | reverse complement strand
TCCAGCGGCAGGGCTGGGTGCATTCGCCCAGATTGGCGCTACGACCGGTCATGGCACTGGAGAGCAGGCAACGACCGGAATAGGCGATACAGAGCGCGCCATGTACAAACACTTCACAGGGGAACGAGACGGCAGTCGTGGTGGCGCGGATATCTTCAAGGGTCATCTCTCGTGCCAAGTTGATCCGGCTGACCCCCTGCTCCTGCCAGAACAGGACGCTCTCGCGGTTGATGGTGTTGGCCTGGGTTGAGAGATGCAGCTCCCGCTGCGGTGAGATGCGGCGAACCATGCGCAATACGCCGGGATCGCTGACGATGTAGGCGTCAAACGGCAGCGGGGCCAGAGCTTCAAGGTACTGTTCAAGGCGCGGCAAGGCATGGTCGGCCGGGTAGCTATTGACTGTCAGGTAGCAGCGCACACCGCGATCATGGGCATATTCCAACGCCTCCGGCATCTCCTTCAGGCTGAAGTTACCGGCCATGTTGCGTAGGCCGAAATCAGGACCGCCCAGATAGACGGCGTCTGCGCCGTAGCGAATGGCGCAGATCAGTTTTTCCATGGTGCCGGCCGGGGCCAGCAGTTCGGGTTTATTCATGCAGGCAGCCGTTTTTCAGAGATTGAGCGACAGTATCGCAAGCGGCAATGCTAGCACAGGAGTTGTTGTCCTGTAAAATGCAATCCGGTAAAACCGGACTTTCACTTGACAAAGGCCGTCTTCTGGCTTTAATAGCAGTAACCCTACGGAAAAACGGGAGTGTTGCATGAAAATCCTGGTGTTATGGGCGCTGCTTGCCGTGTCGGTCAGCGTGTTTGGCGGCTGCGCCGCCAACGATCTGGTGGTAAAGCGTCAGACCGAAACAGAGAGCAAGGTTGAACACCTTTTTCAGCTGACAGGAGGGCAGGAGGCCCGCCTGAATGAGCTGACGGGCAGGCTGGCGGTGCTGGAAGAGCAGGAGGTCCGGCGCGCTCAACTGCTGCAGGAATTGAGCAACGGTATCCGTGAACTAAAAGATATCAACCAGGCCTTGCAGGCAAGGGTGCAGGATACGGTTGCCCCGGCGACACCCAAAATTGAGCTGGTTAATCCCGAGCCGGTACACAAAGGACGTGAGGGTGGCCCGCCACCTTTCTATGTACGAGCCTTCGGACTGTACAGCAGTAATAATTTTACTGCCGCCATCGAGGCCTTTGAGCAGTTTATGAAGCAGGAACCGGGTAGCGAGTATGTACCCAACGCCCATTACTGGATTGGTGAATGCTATTACAGCAGTTCCGACCTTAACCGGGCGCTGGTTTCGTTTCAGAAAGTTGTCGACGGCTGGCCCCGGCATGCCAAGGCCCCTGATGCCCTGCTCAAGATCGGGTATAGTCATCTGGCCCTGAAACAGCAGGATAAAGCAAAAAGTTCTTTTGAACAGGTTGTGCGTGCCTATCCCGGCAGCCCTGCTGCGGCGAAGGCGCGAGAACGTCTGAACAGTATCCTTCCGTCCGGTACGGAAACGAGGTGAGTATGAGACTTTCAGTCATGGTAGTGCTGTATCTGATCGGTATGTTGCTGGCACCATGCCAACTTCGTGCCGCTGAAGAGCCGACGGTCTATGTCATTAAAAAAGGGGATACCCTCTGGGGGCTTTCGGCTCAATTTCTCAACGACCCCAACTACTGGCCTGGTCTGTGGTCAAAGAACCCTCAGGTCACCAACCCCCATCTGATTTATCCCGGTCAAGCCGTGCGATTCAGGGATGGTCGTCTTGAGGTGGTTAGCGCTGATGCCGGCACCCAAAAGGCGGCTGCCGCCCCTGCTGTCGCTCCTGCAGCAGCCCCGGAGCCTGAAGTTGACGAAGAAAAGACCTTTACGGTGCATGGCAATGAAGGGCGTCTGATGGAGCAGGACGTTGCACCTGCCGGTCGAGTCATTGCCGGTCAGCATGGTCGCCTGATTTTGGGCTCCGATGATACGATTTTCACGGATATCGGCAGCAATCACGGTGGCACTGATGGTGCCAAGTATTCACTGCTGCGTAAATCGAAGATAATCAAGCACCCCGTGACCAATGATGAGCTGGGGTACCGTGTCCAGCCGCTGGGTGTTATTCAGCTGACACAGGTGACGGCACTGAATTCCCGGGCAATTATCACCAGCTCCCACAAAGAGGTTGAGCCGGGAGATCTGCTGGTGGCTTATCAGCCAGTCAAACGACGTGAGATCTCACTCAAGATGGTGGATCGACCTTTCAAGGGGTATATTGTAGAAAGCGCTTCAGGTAACAACTCCATTGCTGCCGGTGATGTGGTGTACCTTGATCTTGGGACTGTTCAGGGCGTTGAGGAAGGCAACCTGCTGTATATCATCCGTCAGGTTAACATTGAAAAGATGCTGGTCGACCGTTATGTGGGGCAGCTGCCCAACGAGGTGGTGGGCGCTCTGGTGGTGGTGGAGACCGGCAAGAAGACCTCAACCGCCATTGTGGTTAAGAGCATTGATGCCATCTTCAAGGGCAATGAGGTGGTCAGCGCCCCCCGCTAGGAGGGGATACAGTGGAAGCAGAAGGCCGGCCTGTAGCCGGCCTTCTGCGTTTTAATGGGGGCGGTGGTGGATCTTTTTTCCTGGATAGCCCTGCGGGCGGTTGATGGTGTTGGTCCGGTGCTGTTTCGCCGCCTGCTGGAGCGGTTTGAAACACCGGCTGCCGTCTTGTCGGCAGTCCCGTCCGCCTTAGGGGCGGTACGGGGCGTTACGCCGCAGATTGTAGCGGCAATTGCTGCTGCCGAATGCCGCCGTTTTGCCGAGGCTGAGTGCCGGCGTATCGAGCAGGCTGGTGTCAGGTTGCTGACCTTTCTGGATGGCGACTATCCCCGTCGCCTGTTTGAAATCGGTGATCCCCCGCCACTGTTGTATTTACGTGGTATCGTACCGGCCTGGGATCCGGCTGTGGCGGTAGTGGGTGCCCGCCGCGCCACCCGTGACGGCTTGAAAAACGCCGAGCGGCTTGCATCTGAACTGTCAGCAGCCGGAGTCATAGTGGTTTCCGGACTGGCCCGCGGTATTGATACGGCAGCACACCGGGGCGCGCTGGTGGATGGAGGAAAAACGGTAGCGGTGCTGGGCTGCGGGCTGGATGTGGACTACCCGCCTGAGAACCGTCAACTGGCCGAGCAGATCAGCCGGTCGGGCTGCATTCTTTCTGAGTTCCCACTGGGTACTCAGCCGCTGGCAGAACATTTCCCCCGTCGGAACCGGATTATCAGCGGCCTGTGCAGAGGGGTGCTGGTGGTGGAGGCGGTGGAGAAGAGCGGTTCCCTGATTACCGCCCGCTATGCCCTGGATCAGGGCCGTGAGGTGCTGGCAATACCCGGCCCGATCAGCTCACCAGCCTGTCGCGGCAGTAATCGTCTGATCAAGGAGGGGGCGCAGTTGGTGGACTGTGTCAGCGATATCCTTGATGCCTGCCGGATCAGTCTTCATCGCCAGAACCTGCCGCTGTTCGAGCAACAATCGGCCCGGCCACGCCATGACCTCACCCCCCGTGAGGCAGCGGTTTATGAGCTGATCGCCCAGGGACCGCGACATCTGGATGAAATCACCCAGGCTCTTGAATTGACTGCCGGAGAGGTTTCGGCTATGGTGCTTGGCCTTGAACTCAAGGGGTTGCTGCAACAACTACCCGGATCATACTACTCACTCCCGTAAGGAACTATACTTATGTCTCACCAACTGGTTATTGTCGAGTCTCCGGCCAAGGCCANNCAAGACCATTGAAAAATTCCTCGGTCCCGGCTACCGGGTGCTGGCTTCATTCGGCCATGTGCGGGCCTTGCCCAGTAAGCAGGGGTCCGTCGATACGGCCAATGATTTCGAACCGACGTACCATGTGCTGCCGGAGAGTAAAAAGCATATTGACGCCATCAAGAAAGAACTGAAAGGGGCGGAACGGCTGTTGCTGGCCACTGACCCCGACCGCGAAGGGGAGGCGATCTCCTGGCATCTGCTGGCGGCCCTGGGGCTGGATAAAAAGCCCAAGATTCCGATTCAGCGGGTGGTGTTTCACGAGATCACCAAGGATGCCATCCTGCAGGCAGTCAGCAACCCGCGTGATATCGCCGCTGATCTGGTGGATGCCCAACAGGCCCGTTCAATCCTGGATTATCTGGTCGGCTTCAACCTCTCGCCGTTTCTCTGGAAGAAGATCCGTTACGGTCTGTCTGCCGGACGGGTGCAGTCGGTTGCCCTGCGGCTGGTCTGTGAGCGGGAAAAAGAGATCAACGCCTTTTCCGAGCAGGAATACTGGACCATTGCCGCCAAGCTGCAAAAGAAGGCTGGTGCACAGCTTAAGGCCGGTCTGGTGGCGGTGGACGGCAAGAAGCTGGGCAAGTTTGACATCCCGGACCAGAAGAGCGCTGATGCACTGAAGCATGCCATGGTACAGGGTAAGGCGCAGGTCGTCTCAGTTACCCGTAAAGAGATGAAGCGCAACCCGGCCCCACCCTTTACCACCTCTACCCTGCAGCAGGAGGCCTCCCGCAAGCTGGGCTTCTCGGCCAAAAAAACCATGTCCACCGCCCAGAAGCTGTATGAAGGGGTGGCTATCGGTGAAGGCGGTACCGTCGGTCTGATTACTTACATGCGTACTGACAGCGTTAACCTCTCGGCCCAGGCACTGAAAGAGGCCCACGACCTGATCAGTGCGGCCTACGGCAAGGAATATGCGCTGGCAAAGCCCCGTTTTTACAAGAACAAGTCAAAAAACGCCCAAGAGGCCCACGAGGCGATCCGACCTACGTACCTGGACAAGACCCCGTCAGAGCTGAAGAAGTTTCTGACCCCGGACCTGTTCAAACTGTACGAGCTGATCTGGAAACGGACGGTTGCCTGCCAGATGGCCGAGGCGCTGCTTGATCAGACCTCGGTAGATATCGCAGTCAGTGGTGAGAAAAAGGACAGCTTCACCCTGCGGGCAACCGGTTCGGTGATCCGTTTCCCCGGTTTTATGAAGCTGTATATTGAAGGGGTTGATGACGAGGATGAAGAAAAGGAAGGCACCCTGCCAGCCCTGGAAGAGGGTGAAACACTCAAACTGCTTGAGGTGCTGCCGGAGCAGCACTTTACCCAGCCGCCGCCTCGCTATA
Organism: Geobacter sp. UBA6802; assembly: GCA_002452325.1. GTDB lineage: Bacteria > Desulfobacterota > Desulfuromonadia > Geobacterales > Pseudopelobacteraceae > Trichlorobacter. Next base: position 163 of record DKFG01000178.1, on the reverse strand, counting down.
CCGAGGCAACCCTGGTCAAGACCCTGGAGGAGTACGGTATCGGTCGCCCCTCTACCTATGCCAGCACCCTCAACACCCTGGTGGAGCGCAAGTACTGCCGCCTGGATAAAAAGCGCTTCTTCCCCGAGGATGTGGGGATGGTGGTCAACGACCTGCTGACCGC
>DKFG01000242.1 GCA_002452325.1 Geobacter sp. UBA6802 | reverse complement strand
CTGCGACCTGATCGCCTTTGAGCTGCAGGAAGGGACCAGGGTGGTGCGGGAGTTCTCCAATTTTGTGATCCTGGCTCCGTATGCGGCCAGCTTTCCCTTTGAACTGCGTCTGTACCCCAAGCGGCACGGCCATGACTTCGCCCTGATGCAGGATGCCCAGCTGGCAGAACTGGCCGTTGCCTTGAAGGATATGCTGCTGCGGGTCAAGCAGGTGCTGAAGGATGCCCCTTATAACTTTATCCTGCACACCTGCCCGCCAATGCACAAGCGGCCCGGCAAACCGGCCATGTGGACCTCGCTTGAGTATGACTNNGGCATATCGAGCTGGTGCCGCGGCTTACCTCCATTGCCGGGTTTGAATGGGGCACCGGTTTCTTTATCAACCCCACCTCGCCTGAGGATGCAGCCCTGTTTCTGCGTGAGGCCGAGATTTGATGATGCAGGAAGGCTGCCTCGGGAAGACCCTGGAGCAGTTGTATCGACAGCGTTTACCCACCCACCTGGCTAACGACCCGCTCTCCTTTTGTCATCGCTATCATGATCCGGCCGATCAGGAAGTGGCAGCCCTGCTGGCGGCCGTATTTGCCTATGGCGCGGTCAAGGTGATCAAAGGCAGCCTTGCACGGATCGCATCTATTATCGGCGAAGCCCCGGCAGCTTTTGTTGATGCCTTCAACCCCAGAAACCACCGGCAGTTGTGCGAAGGGTTCAAGCACCGCTTTAACGGTGCCGACGATCTGGCCGCCCTGCTCTGGGCGATACAACAGATGCGCGAGCAAGAGGGCAGTATCGAAGCGTTCTTCTGTCGTTTTCATGATCCGCAGGCTGCAACCGTGGAACAGGGATTGAACGGATTCTGCAGTGCGGTGCTGGCACTGGATTACCGCCTGGTTTTTGGCCGGAAAGGCCTTCCGGTGGACAGCAGATTCCGCTTTCTGTTTCCTTCACCGCAGGGGGGTAGTGCCTGCAAGCGGCTCTGTATGTTCCTGCGCTGGGTGGTTCGACCGGCTGACGGTGTTGATCTGGGACTGTGGCAGGGTGTGCAGCCGGCGCAACTGGTCATACCGGTGGATCGTCATATTGAGCGAATCAGCCGTCTGCTGGGGCTGAGCGCCCGACGTACCCCGGACTGGCGCATGGCACTTGAGATAACTGCAGCCCTGCGCTGTCTGTCCCCGGACGATCCGGTGCGCTACGACTTCAGTCTCTGCCACCTGGGGATCAGCGAGGGTTGCACTGGGGTACCAGGGCAGCGTTGTCATAACTGTCCGGTCAAGCGGTTTTGCCTGACAGCGGTATCAGCGGCAGGTGGATAGAAATTGACACTGCAGCACGGTTCTGTTACACAATACGCTGATTTTTCAGAGTTTCAGTGAAGTAGCGATATCACCTGCCGACAGGGAGCTGGCGATGGTTATTCAATGTGAGCAGTGCCGGACCAAATTCAGGCTTGATGATGAAAAGGTTTCCGAGCGGGGAGTAAAAGTCCGTTGCGCCAAATGCCGTCACGTCTTTACGGTGCGCAAGGAACAGGAACCGGCAACGATGTCTGCTGAACCGGCTGTTGCCGTTGCTTCGGCCGCCGCCTTTGCCGAGTCGGTCGCTGCACCGCCTGCAGACTCTTTTGACACTGGACAGACCGATGCGGCTGCTGCCGGTGAGTTTGATTTTGGTGATGTCTCTTTTACCACCGAGGCAAATGCCGCAACAGCACAAGACGTTACGTTTAGCGATAAAACGGTGGTTATGCCGCCCAGGGCGGCTGCAGAACCGGCGGCCGATTTCGGCTTTGATTTTGGTGAGGCCCGTTCATCCAGTACTCCGGCTGCCGAACCTGCGGTTGAGTTTGATTTTGGTGAGCCGTCAAAGAACACGGCAGTGGCTGATGATCCAGGGCTGACCGGCTTTGATTTTGGTGATGTTGCCCCATCTGCGGCATCATCGCAGGCTGCAACCTTTGACCTTGGCGATCTCGGTTCTTTGGCAGATGCTGCGCCTGCTGCGGCAACACGTAGTGACAGCCAGGGGTTTAGTTTTGATGATGCCGTCCCGCAGACAGCTGACTCTGCTGCCAGTTTTGATCTTTCTGGTGTTGATTTTACCCGGTCTGAGCAACCTGCGTCAGCAACTACACCCACGGTTGCAGCCTTCAGCTTGGAAGACCTTGATTTGAGCGCCGATGCAACACAGATTGCGCTGGACTCAACCGCAACCGCCTCTTCCGGCACCCTGTTTGAACCGGTTGAAGATGCCGTTGCCAGCCGTCAGGTGGCTGCTGCCCCGGACATCACCTTTGACCTGCTGGCTGGTCAGGAAGAGGCCCCCCCACTGTCGATCAGTTCGCGCAAACGTCAGAGCTCAACAACTTCTATCCTGATTGCGGTGATTGCCGTGGTAGTGGCTGTACTCAGTTTTGTGGCGTATACCTTTATCAGTGACGGCCCCAAGGCGCTTTCACTGCTGGGCGGCGCCCCTGCGTCGGTAGATGACGGCAAGATAACGGTTCAGAACGTTAAGGCCTATTTTGTTTCCACGTCTGCCAGCGGTGAGCTGCTGGTGATAACGGGGGAAGCCTTGAACACCTACAAAAAGCCCCGTGCTGCATTGCAGGTCAAGGGTGTGGTCTTTGGTGCCACCAATCAGCCGGTTGCCACCAGAACCGTCTATGCCGGCAATATGTTAACCCGGGAACAGCTGATGGAGATGCCGTCTGACAAGATTGAGGCAGCCATGAATAATCAGTTCGGCGACTCGCTGGCTAACATGGAGGTTCAGCCGGGCAAGACTATACCGTTTACCATCGTGATTATTAATCCGCCGACAGAAGGCAAGGAGTTTGCCGTAGAGTCGGTTGGATCAACGGTGGCGGCCTCCACCAAGTAAGAGAGCGTAGGATAGATGAAAAAACGGGCTGCCTGGAATCACCAGGCAGCCCGTTTTACTTGGTGCGGCAAAGCTAGCGGCTCTTTTTATACGATTTCCACCAGACGGATCGCAAAGGTAAGGTCCTGTCCTGCCAGAGGGTGGTTGGCATCCAGGGTGACGGTGGTGTCCGTTACCTCAGTGATCAGTACCGGCATGGTGGTGCCGTCCTGTAGTTCCACTTCTAGCTGTTGGCCTTCAATCGGTTCAATCTCGCCGCTCATTTCTGAACGCTCTACAACAGCCACCATCTGGTCGTGACGCTGCCCGTAGGCCTCATCGGCCGGTATGGTAACCGTCACAGATTCACCGATGGCAAGCCCAAGAACCGCCTTTTCAAAGCCGGGGATCACATTACCGGCGCCAATAGTAAACTCCAGCGGCTCACTGCCGCAATCGCTTGCGGTATCGCATCCGCCGGAACTGCTGCAGCTGCAGCCGCAGCTTTCCTGCTCAACGGCTTCTGAAGAATCAAAGATACTGCCGTCGCTGAGGGTGCCGGTGTAGTGCACCCGTACGGTGTTACCCTGTTGTGCCTGTGCCATGAAAGGTCCTTTCTACCTGTCAACAAAATAGCCCGCCCCTCAGGCGGGTAGTACTTCCTGATCAAGCCCCAGACGAGCAAGGTGCTGCAGGGTGGCCCCCTCAATCCGGAGCCGTTTGTGGCGTGAGGTCTCTCCCTGAATAATGGTGACAGCAGATTTGGGCAGCTTGAGTTGTTTTGACAGAAACTCGCGGCAGCAGTCGTTGGCAGCGCCGTCCACCGGCGGGGAGGTAAGCTGCAGTTTCAACTCACCATCATGGATACCGCAGCATCTGGTGCGGGATGCCCGGGGTTGCACCAGCACCCGAAGCAACAGGGCGGTTCCTTCCTGGCGCCAGGGCAGGTTCGGGCTACTGCTGGTCGGCACTGGTGATCATGCGGCTGTAGCTATCCAGCATGGTCTTGAAGTCAACTTCAAACTGGAGCCGCTGGCGTCGCAGCTCATGGGTCCTGGCCTGCAATTCGGCCACCTTACGTTCAGCCTCATCCACCAGCCGTCGTGCCTGCAGCTGGGCCTCGGACACAATCAGCTCTGCCTCTTTCTGGGCATTCAGCTTCATCTCGTCCGTGATCCGCTGTGCTGCCAGCATGGTTTCGCGCAGATCCTTCTCACGCTGGATGTGATCGGCCAGATCGCGGGACTGGCGAGCAGCCTGCTCCTTCAGTTCGGTGTTTTCACGCAGCAGTCCCTCCATCTCGGCTGCCACTGCCTGGAGAAAGCTGTCCACATCATCGGGATCCAGACCTCCGAGCATCTTGCCCTTGAACTGCTGTTGCTGGATGTCAAGCGGAGTAATCTTCATTGATCCGTTACCTCAGTTTCAACACCATGCTGTAGTTCAGCAGATACTGGTACAGGGTGTCCAGCACCACGATCTGCACCATGTAAATCAGTGCAAAGGCCACCAACGGCGAGAGATCCACCGGCCCAAAATAGGGCATCTTGCTCCGGATACGCGACAAGAGCGGATCGGTTACACGGTACAGAAAATTGACGATCGGGTTGTAGGGGTCGGGGTTGACCCAGGAGATCAGCACCGTGGCGATCAGGATGTATTTGTAGATCGTCAGCAGGCCGCTGGTCAGCTCCACCAGCTTAGCCAGGGCAAAGACGACATTGCTGAAAAGTATCATGGTGTTCGTGACCTCCGTACCAACGTGGTTGCGTACTATGCCGGAAGAACCCCTGAAAGTCAAAAGCTCTCTTGACGGCTGCTTGTAACGATCAACAGTTTCTGCTAATGATACTACATTTAAACGGGGGAAGCATGTCCATACACCAACTGCTTGATACGGCTGTGGAGGCAGCAGTGGCTGCAGGCCGTCTGCAGCGCTCCCGCTTTGCCGATGGGGTGACCGTAGACCTGAAGGGGGCCAAAAACCTGGTGACCGAGGTAGACCTTGCCTCGGAGCAGCTGATCGTTGAGCGCCTGCTGGAGCGTTTTCCCGGTCACGGCATCCTGGCAGAGGAGGGTGATTACCCCGGAGGCGACGGCACCCATGTCTGGATTATCGATCCGCTGGACGGCACCACCAACTTTGCCCATGGCTACCCCTGGTTTTGTGTCTCTATCGCTTTCCAGGCCGGAGGTGAGACCGTGGTGGGGGTTATCCATAATCCGATGACGGATGAGCTGTTCACCGCTGCCAGCGGCATTGGCACCTTTAGAAACGGTAGCCGGATCAGAGTCTCAGAGCGGCAACCGTTATCCGGTGCCCTGCTGGCAACCGGCTTTCCTTACGATTGTGCCACGGATACTGAAAACAACTTCAACCATTTCATTGGGTTTCAGAAAGCGGCCCGTGGTATCCGGCGGGCCGGTGCAGCGGCCCTTGACCTAGCCTATCTGGCAGCTGGCCGGTTGGACGGATTCTGGGAGGTCAAGCTGAAGCCGTGGGATGTGGCAGCCGGAACCTTGCTGGTGCAGGAGGCGGGCGGCCGGGTGACTGCCTTTGACGGCAGTTGCTATGAAGTGACCAACCACCGCATTTTGGCCAGTAACGGCCTGATTCATGACGAGATGATCAGCCTCCTGGCTGAGGAGGTTCAGCCATGAAGCACTCGCTGATTGCACTACTGCTTTCCCTGTTTATACTGCCGGGGTTGGGGCATCTTTATCTGGGCAAGAAGCAGAAAGGTTTTGCCCTGGTGATGGCCGTCAACCTGCTGCTGCTGGTGGCACTGTTTTTTGTCCTGAAGGTAGCCAGCCCGCTGATCGGCGCCCATCTGACCGATACGCCGCTCACCGCTGCCCTGATCACAGAAAAGATTCAGCCCTACAGTACCTGGGCTAAGCTGTTGCTGGCTGCATTCCTTGCCTTGTGGGGATTCAGTCTGATGGACCTTGTCAGTATCCTGCGTCGTGGTGATGTCGCTCCCCTTGATTGACAAACGGTGTTTGTCTGTGTAAATATATCCCATTCCGGTGAAGGGAAACCTGCTTTAGCGCGGGTTAAGAGTTAACTATGCTACAATCACAAATAATCGGCAGCGGCGCAGGCCTTCCAGAACGTGTGGTGGGTAATGACTTTTTTTCGTATCTGATTGATGACGCTGAAGAATGGATCTCATCCCGTACCGGCATCCGTGAACGACGTTTTGTTGCTGAGGACGAATCAACCTCTGATCTTGCTGTACGCGCTGCCCGTGCTGCCCTCAGCAATGCCGGCATTACCGCAGAAGAGCTGGATTGCATCATCGTCGGCACCTCCACCCCGGACATGATCCTACCTGCCACGGCCTGCATGGTGCAGAAGGAGATCGGGGCCAAGGGTGCCTTTGCCTTTGACCTCAACTCGGTCTGTGGCAGTTTTGTGTTTGCCATGGATACCGCCGACAGCTTTATCCGTTCCGGCAAGGCCAGGACTGCCCTGGTAATCGGTGCTGATACCTATTCCAAGATCCTCAATTTTGATGACAAGACCACCTGTCCGCTCTTTGGTGACGGCGCTGCCGCCGTGATCCTGCGGGGGCAGGACAACCCGCAGCAGGGGATCCTGCAGACCTTTATCCGCACCGACGGCAACGGCTGGCCTTTGATTCAGGTCCCGTCATCCGGTTCCCGCAAGCCAGTCACGGCAGAATCCATTGCCGCCAAGGAAAACACCTTCTACATGGCCGGTAAGCCGGTCTATGTCTTTGCCACCAGCGCCATCCCCGAGCTGATCCAGACCGTCTGCGGCAAGGCCGGTATCCAGCCTGGCGACCTTGACTGGCTGATCCCGCACCAGGCCANNAGGCCAACCTGCGCATCATTGATGCGGTCTCAAAAAAGCACGCCATCCCCAAGGAAAAATTCCTGGTTAACCTGCAGAAATACGGCAACACAGCCGCTGCTTCGGTGGGACTGGCCTTAAATGAATTCCTGCAGGACGGAACCATTCAGCCGGGGCACCTGGTGCTGGTGATGGGTTTTGGCGGCGGTCTTTCCTGGGGGGGGCTGTTGATACGGTTCTAGCGGCATTGCTGTTGCAGTTGATCTGCCAGGGACAGGCTTCGGCCTGTCCTTTTTTCTTAGGACGTTTGTACCACTGTAGTAAAAGGGATAACCATGACTACGACATGGGTACGCCAGTCAGTCCTGATCCTGGTGCTGTTGGTAGCGGCCACTGTCTGTATAGCTGCGTTTGGGTGGGATCTGACCCTGGCGAGACACTTCTACCGTCCCGGCGAGGGCTTTTATCTGGGGGGCGAACAGCCTTGGAGCCTGCTGTACCGCTATGGCGAGCGACCGGCATATATTGTGGGAGGCGCTGCTTTGCTGGTGTATCTGGGCAGTTTTGTCACTGCCCGGATGTTGAAATACCGGCTTACGGCCCTTTTTTTGGCCCTTTCTCTGGTTATCGGTCCTGGTCTGGTGGTGAATTCGCTGCTCAAGGGGGAGTGGGGCAGGCCCCGTCCGCGGCATCTGGTGGAGCTCGGCGGCGCCATGCAGTTCCATCAGCCCTGGCAGCCGGGACCGGTGCCGCGCAACGCCTCGTTTCCGGCCGGACATCCCGCTGCTGCCTTCTATTTTTCTGCCCCGTATTTTCTGCTGCGCAAGTCCCGTCCGCGTCAGGCCCGCTGGTGGCTGTACGGTGGCGCCCTGTTCGGCATCCTGATGGGTGCAGCCAGGATCGTGCAGGGTGGGCACTTTTTGAGCGATGTCGTCTGGAGTGCCGGGCTGGTCTACCTGACCATGCTGATCCTGGCCGCGTTGCTGAAGCTTGATGAGCATCTGGATAATGGAAAAGTGCTGCACAAGAACGACGTTGTCGGATAGATCGCCGCTTCAGTGGTGAACCGCACTCAGGGGGTAGTAGCATGTTTGACGAAAAATACCGGCCTGTCCATGTCGCCTGTATCGACCCGGACACATTTCCTCTGGTTGCGCTGTATATGCAGAGCGGCACCAATCTGGTGC
>DKFG01000197.1:5404-7587 GCA_002452325.1 Geobacter sp. UBA6802 | reverse complement strand
ACCAGGTGATGCAGCTTCAGCACGTACATAATACCGACGGTAACCTTATGCTTGAACGGTTCGCCAGTACGCCCGTCAAAGAGCGACACCTGACCACTGGTGGCAAAACCTGCCTTGGTCAGCAACTCTTTAATCCTGGTTTCACCGGCCCCTTCAAAGACCGGTGAAGCCATCGGTACCCCTCGCGAAAGGCGCCGGGCGACCAGCAACAACTCTTCACGATCCATGGTATCGAGCAGCTTTGTAAACTCCTCGTTATCATAGGCCTCGCGGATAAATTTCTTCAGGTTTTCTTCTGAAGTATGCTCTTCCAGCATCTTCTGAANNAACCAAGGTGGGTCTCCAGAATCTGTCCAACGTTCATACGTGAAGGCACGCCCAAAGGATTCAAAACAATCTCCACCGGACGACCATCTTCCATGTACGGCATATCTTCTTCAGGCAGAATGCGGGAGACGACACCTTTGTTACCGTGGCGTCCGGCCATCTTGTCACCCACCTGCANNACATAGACCTTGACCATCTTGATTACACCAGGCGGTAGATCATCGCCCCGACGCAGCTTCTGAATCTTGTCGTCAAAGACGCCGCGAATCAGCTCTACCTGTTCATTCAGCTTTGACAGCACTTCGCTGACCTTGTCCTCAATTTCAGGACTTTCACTGACTGAAATGGTTGCCCAACGGTCCATGGTAAGGGACTCAAGCAACTCTTCGGTAATCTTCTTACCCTTGGCAAGGACCGTAACACCCTGACGATCCTCCACCTTGGCACCGGCAATTTTACCAACCAGCAGACGCTTCAGTTTACCACGCGCAGAGTCACGGATGATCCGAATCTCGTCTTGTTCATCTTTACGCAGTTTCTCTTCTTCCATCTTTTCGATCAGCTCAGTACGGGTGTCTTTATCATTGCCCTTACGTGAGAAGACCTTGGCACCGATCACCGTTCCCTCTACACCGGGGGGAACCGTAAGAGAGGTATCGCGTACATCGCCGGCTTTTTCACCAAAAATGGCACGCAGTAGCTTCTCTTCCGGTGAAAGTTGAGTCTCCCCCTTGGGGGTAATCTTGCCCACCAGGATGTCGCCGGGCTTCACCTCTGCTCCAATCCGGATGATGCCGGATTCATCAAGGTCCTTGAGTGCCTCATCGCCGAGGTTAGGGATATCAGAGGTGATTTCCTCCTTACCCAGCTTGGTGTCACGGGCAACACATTCAAACTCTTCAATATGGATCGAGGTGTAGCGGTCATCTTTGGTCATACGCTCCGAGACCAGAATGGAGTCTTCAAAGTTGTAACCTCCCCAAGGCATAAAGGCCACTATGACATTTTGCCCCAGAGCCAGCTCGCCCATATCGGTGGAGGGGCCATCAGCAATGACATCACCGCGCTTGACCGCGTCTCCAACTTTGACCACCGGCCTCTGATTTATGCAGGTGTTCTGGTTGGAGCGGGAAAACTTGACAAGGTTGTAGATATCAACACCGGTGCCAGTCTCATCAAGTTCGTCTTCATCAATCTTAATGACAATCCGTCCGGCATCTACGGCATCAACCACACCATTGTGTCGCGCAATGACTGAAACACCGGAATCCTTGGCAACAATCCGTTCCATGCCCGTACCCACCAGCGGCGAATCGGCACGCAACAGCGGTACGGCCTGACGCTGCATGTTCGATCCCATCAGTGCCCGGTTGGCGTCGTCGTTTTCCAGGAAGGGAATCAGGGCAGCAGCAACAGATACCAGCTGCATGGGTGCTACTTCCATCAGTTCGATTTCGTCGCGATGAATCAGGACATACTCACCACTCTTGCGGGCGGTAACATATTCGTTCACCAGTCGTCCGTCGGCGTCCATCTCAACATTGGCCTGGGCAATGGCGTGACCTTCTTCCTCCAGAGCTGAAAAAAACTTGACCTCACTGGTAACCTGGGCCTCACGCACCAAGCGGTAAGGGGTTTCAACAAAACCATGCTCATTGATCCGGGCGTATGTAGATAGTGAGGCGATCAGACCGATGTTAGGGCCTTCAGGAGTCTCAATCGGACAAACCCGGCCATAATGGGTCGGATGAACGTCGCGAACCTCAAAACCGGCCCGCTCACGGGTCAAGCCGCCTGGTCCAAGGGCAGACAGACGTCGCTTGTGGGTCACCTCGGACAGCGGGTTGGTCTGATCC
>DKFG01000197.1:4168-5381 GCA_002452325.1 Geobacter sp. UBA6802 | reverse complement strand
GGTCATGGGGCATCAGGTTTTCGACTTCCTGCAGTGACATCCGCTCCTTGATGGCCCGTTCCATCCTGACCAGTCCGATCCGGTACTGGTTTTCAAGCAGTTCGCCAACGGCACGCACACGACGGTTGCCCAAGTGGTCGATGTCATCAATGGTACCGCGACCATTTTTGAGCTCAATCAGATAATGGACAATCTCTAGGATATCATTGCGGTTGCAGGGATCCAAAGCACCGGTATAGGCCTGTTCAATCAGCAGCCGATTGCGACGAACACCTTCAATTCGACGACGGTTCTCATCATAACCAGCCTGCTCATGCAGCTCGCTCAGCTTGGTAATCAGCTCAGAACGCTCCAGTCCAACCACCAGATCACGCTGGTAAAACTCAGGGTTGACAATGGCTGTATTCAGTTCATCTACCAGCTGCTCCACCAGCCGCTCAGAAACCTGCTGATTTTGATCAAGCTTCTTGAGTGACTTGAGCAAGTCGTTTGAAAGCCGCTCACGCAGAGCGAGGTCAACTGGACGTGTACCGCTCATAATCTGCTCAACCAGTGCCTCAGGCCGCCTGACTTCCGCTGAAGTGACCATAGTAGGCGCATTCAGCACCGTGCAATCGGGCCACACCTTGAGCCCAAGCTTGAAGTTCAGCTTCAGACGTCCGACAGCAGATAAATCGTAACGCTCCGGATTAAAGAACAGATTATCAAAGAGAGCCAGTGAGCTCTTCAGTGTGGGCGGATCACCAGGACGCAATCGACGGTAGATCTCGATCAGCGCCTCATCACTGCTGCTAACCTTCTCAGCCTGCAGGGTATCGCGAAAGGATGAGGTTACATTGAGTCCATCAATGTACAAGAGGGCAAACGAGGAGACCTCTTTCAGACGGAGTTCGTCTAGTTTTTCTGCGGTCAGCTCCTGATTGCACTCAAGCAGTACCTCACCGGTAACCGGATCAACTATATCAACCGATGCAACACGACCGATAATCTGCTCAGCAGTTGTCGGGATCGTGTCCACACCGTGTTCTTGCAGTTTTTTAATAGAGGACTTGGTAAATTTACGATTGGCCTTGACGATTATCTCACCGTTTTGGTCAGTAACGTCCGCCACGGCTTTCTGCATGGTCAGGAGTTCAGGTTCAATGCTTTTACGCAGGTCTGAGCCGTTGAGGTACACGACTTCTGACTTGTAATAATAGTTCAGCAGCTGCTC
>DKFG01000197.1:0-4130 GCA_002452325.1 Geobacter sp. UBA6802 | reverse complement strand
CAAACTCGAAATCAAGCCATGAGCCGCGATACGGAATAACCCGGGCCGAGTAGAGAACCTTGCCGCTTGAATGGGTCTTGCCCTTGTCGTGATCAAAAAAAACACCGGGGGAGCGATGCAGCTGGCTGACAATAACCCGCTCAGTGCCGTTGATAATAAAGGTACCATTGACAGTCATGAGCGGAATCTCACCAAAGTAGACTTCCTGCTCCTTGATATCCTTGATGCTCCGTACTCCGGACTCTTTGCCGGCATCCCAGATCACCAGGCGCACCTTTACCTTCATCGGCGCAGCATAGGTCATACCCCGCTGATGACACTCTTCAACGTCATACTTGGGTTTGCTTAACGTATAAGAAACGTATTCAAGCGATGACGACTCACTGAAGTCCTTAATCGGAAAGACGCTTTTAAACACCGCTTCAAGTCCGATATTCTTACGGCTGTCAATCGGTACATCAGCTTGCAGAAAGCGACGATACGAATTTTTCTGGATGTCAATCAGATTCGGGATATCAATGATATTCTTGANNGGCCATACCTTCTCCTTCGGCGAGTGGCATAAAAGAGCAATAACAGTTCTTACCGTTCGGTGCAGTGATCAGTGCGACTTACGGTAAGACTGCAGAAAATGAGCAAAAACAGGACAAGCCAAGGCCACACCAGGTGACCTTGGCTTCCTGCAGAACGTATACTGCGCTACTATTTGATTTCGACTTCAGCGCCGGCTTCCACCAACTGTTTTTGAGCCTCTTCTGCCTCAGCTTTGGAAACACCGGTTTTAACCGGGTTGGGAGCGCCGTCAACCAGATCTTTAGCCTCCTTGAGACCCAGGCTAGTCAACGTGCGAACGACTTTAATGACGTTGATCTTGTTGGCGCCAGCGCTTTTAAGAACAACGTCAAACTCGGTCTTCTCCTCTGCTGCTTCAGCAGCAGCAGCAGGAGCAGCAGCNNGCAGCGGAAACACCGAACTTCTCTTCCAGCTCCTTCACCAGCTCAGCCAGCTCCAGAACTGTCATCTTTTCGATAAATGCAACTACATCAGCCTTGGTAATGTCAGCCATGATATCCTCCAATAGTTTATAAGTTGTGTAAGGTAAGCGACGTGCTGCTCATCTTAAAATCAGCAGCTGCCTTCTTTTTGAACCCGAATGGCATCCAACGCACGTACCAGAGACGCCGGAATGGCTGCAAGTACGCCAACAAAGTTTGTAGCTGGCGCCTGCATAGAACCAAGCATCTTGGCTAACAGCACCTCACGAGAGGGCAGATCAGCCAGAGCCTGAATTTGACTGACATCCAGCAGAGTACCGGACAGTACACCTGCTTTCAGGTTAAAAACACCCTTGGCGTCTTTAACAAACTTTGACAGTACTTTTGCAGCACCGACTGGGTCATCGTATGAGATGGCAACCGCAGTCGGACCAGCCAGGTTCTGCGTAAGGCAGGCGATATCCGTATCTTTGGCAGCAATATCAAGCAAGGTATTCTTGAAAACCTTATACTCAACACCGGCAGCTCGCAGTTCATTACGAAGTGTCGTTGCCTTCTCCACGTTCATTCCGCGGAAATCAGCCAGAAAAACGGCCTTTGCACGCTTGAGTTTCTCGTGCATTAACGTGACTTGTTCCTGTTTGACTGTTTTTTTCAAGCTTTTTCCTCCTTTCTTTTGGTTTGCGGGGATTGTCCCCTGCCAAAGTCAGGAGCGCACAGAATGCGAACCCAAGTCTCGGCAGGCAGGCAATTTAAGCTTTGCCTTTATGCGATGCACCTGCTGTCTTTGACTTTGGCGTTAAAATGAAAAGATTATATCCGTCCGGTTACATCACTGATATCCAGGTTGATACCAGGACCCATGGTGGATGAGAGTGAAATTTTCTTGATATAGGTACCTTTTGCTGCAGAAGGCTTGGCTTTCAGCAGTGCCTCAACCAAAGCAACCAAGTTACCCTGCAGCTTTTCTGCTTCAAAGGAGACCTTACCGATCGGGGCGTGAACAATACCGGCTTTTTCAACACGAAACTCTACTTTACCGGCCTTTGATTCTTTTACAGCGCGCCCCACCTCAAAGGTAACCGTACCAACCTTCGGGTTCGGCATGAGACCACGCGGTCCCAGCAACTTACCGATCTTGCCGACTACGCCCATCATATCAGGGGTTGCAATGGCCGTATCGAAATCAAACCAGCCATCCTGAATTTTAGCGACCAGGTCTTCAGCACCGACATAATCGGCACCCGCGTCAAGTGCCTCTTTTTCCTTCTCACCCTTGGCAAATACCAGCACACGTACTGTTTTACCCAAGCCGTTCGGCAACACAACTGCTCCACGAACCATCTGGTCAGCATGACGTGGGTCAACACCGAGCCTGACGGCTACATCAACCGTTTCATCAAATTTGGCATAGGAAACATCCTTAACCACATCTACCGCAGCTACCAAGGGATAGACCTTGCTTCGATCAATCTTGGCCATGGCACCTGTATGCTTTTTTGTACTTTTAGACATATCCGTCGTCCTCTCCTACTGAACTCGTGATTCGCTGTTGCTGCGTATGAGCTACTCTACAATATCCACACCCATGGAACGGGCAGTACCCTCAACTGTTCTCATGGCTGCTTCCAGAGAGGCTGCGTTCAAGTCCGGCATCTTCTTTTTGGCTATCTCTTCAACCTGGGCCTTGGTCAGCTTGCCGACCTTGTTTTTATTCGGCACACTAGAACCACTTTCAATCCCAATGGTTTTTTTAATCAGTACCGGCACGGGGGGTGTTTTGGTAATAAATGAAAAGGAACGGTCGGCATACACGGTGATAACTACCGGCGTAATAGTACCCTCTTCAGCCTGGGTCTTTGCATTGAACGCCTTACAGAATTCCATGATATTAACGCCGTGCTGACCGAGGGCCGGGCCGATCGGCGGTGACGGGTTTGCCTTACCTGCAGGGATCTGCAGTTTAATGTAACCGGTAATCTTCTTAGCCATGGTAATGCACTCCTTTTATTGCGTACCGCCAGCAAGACGGTTTCATCAGCATTTTTCAACCTGCATGAATTCAAGCTCAACCGGTGTTGACCTGCCGAAGATGGTAACAGCTACACGTAATTTTCCTTTATCTGGCTTTACGTCTTCCACCATACCGGTAAAGTTCAGGAATGGCCCATCAACCACACGGACCGTCTCACCTACATCAAACTGCACCTTAGGACGTGGTTTTTCGGCACCCTCCTCCATCCTGCGTGAGATTTTATTCACTTCTTCATCAGGGATAGGAAAAGGTGTGTTGCCGCCCACAAAACCGGTGACTTTTGCGGTTTCCTTGACGATATGCCACGTATCGTCATTCAACTCCATCTTGACCAGAATATATCCGGGAAAGAATTTACGTGAAGAGGTCTTTTTTTCGCCCTTTTTTAACTCAACAACGGTTTCGGAAGGAATCAAAATCTCACCAAAGAGATCCAGCATCCCCTCATTTTTGACCCGCTCCATCAGGTTGAGCCGAACTTTGTTCTCATAACCTGAATAGGTATGTACGCCGTACCACTTCTGACTCATAATGACGGTTCCCGTTATCCCAGCAAGAGACGCAGCGACTTTGAAAGCACTATGTCGCACAGCCCAAGATACAAAGAGATGATGCAGACAATAATGATCACGACGCCGGTTGTGGCAAGGGTTTCCTTGCGAGTAGGCCAGGTAACCTTGGTTAACTCAAGCTTTACTGATTGTACAAACGACAGTATGTTCTGCACGGAAATCTCCAGCTTTCAGCATGATACTTCTGCATCACACCTTGGACATACTTCTGCAAAAATGGCAGGCCAGGAGGGATTCGANNAGCCGTTAGAGCTACTGGCCTGCAATCGATCCCACCCGTTATTTTGTTTCCTTATGCGGGGTGTGCTTGCGACAGAAGCGACAGTACTTGCTGAACTCAAGCTTCTGAGGAGTCGTCTTTTTATTTTTCGTGGTTGTATAGTTTCGCTGCTTGCATTCACTGCAGGCGAGGGTAATGATGTCTCTCATTTTTCATCCTTTTCAGATACGAGAACTGGGCAACATCTGACTCAATCGCCTGATGTTGCCCAGCATGCTAGCCTGCTTCTTACTCGATGATTGCGCTGA
>DKFG01000138.1 GCA_002452325.1 Geobacter sp. UBA6802 | reverse complement strand
TTTTAGAACGCTATCACACAATCCGGGAGAGCGTCAAACGATTCTACCGAATATTTTCCTTGCCCGCCCCGGTTGCAGCGACCCGGTTTAGATGGTAGGATTACATGCACTATACACGGTTGAGATCAGGAATCATGAAAGGAAGACTGTCCATGCTGCGTCACCATGTCCAGCGATTACTGAGACGACTCAACCTGCAGGAATCCTGGGTGGTCTTCTTTGTCCTGGGTAATGTGATGCTCAACTTCCCGTTTCTGAAAATATTCAATCAACCCCGGACTATTTTCGGCTTTCCCCTGATGTATCTCTATTTCACCATCGGCTGGGCCGTCTCCATCGGCGTCATCTACCTGTTCGTTACCTCCAGCAAGCCGGATTCTCTTGAACAGCAGCACGACGAACAGGAGCAGCTGTGACACTCAATATCCTGTACGTTGCTGCTGTTGCTGTCGGCTACACCGGCTTTCTGTTTCTGGTTGCCTGGTATGCGCGCAGAAGGGCTGATCAGGGACGAAGCCTGGTCAGCAACCCGTATGTCTACAGCCTTTCAATCGCGGTCTACTGCACCTCATGGACCTTCTACGGCAGTGTCGGCAAGGCTGCCACATCAGGGATCGATTTTCTGATGATCTACCTGGGGCCTTCCCTGACTGCCTTTTCCTGGTTCTATATCCTGCGGCGGATCATCAGGATCAGCAAGGATAACAATGTCTCCTCCATTGCCGATTTTATCAGCCTGCGCTACGGCAATTCCCAACTGCTCGGTTCACTGGTCACCCTGATTGCTGTACTGGGTGTCATGCCATACATCGCCCTGCAGATCAAGGCAGTAGTCACCTCATTCACCCTGGTCAGCGGTGTCACTGACCGCACGTTTTTGTTACCCGGTTCTGATGCAGCTGTTTCAGTACCGACCGGCCTGACCCTGGCACTGCTGCTTGCTGTCTTTGGCGTCATCTTTGGCGCCCGCCGCCTCCCCTCTGCCGAGCGCCACGAAGGGCTGATCGCCGCTGTGGCCTTTGAGTCGGTCATCAAGCTGATCAGCCTGATTGGTGTCGGCATCTTCGTCACTTGGTTCATGTTTGACGGATTCGGCGACATCCTGCACCAGTTTCAGACACGTTTCCCCGAACTGTTTGAACGGCTTTTCACGCTGCATCAAGAGCAGGATACCGGCTTCATTCCCTCTTCCACCATGCTGCTGCTCTCCATGGGGGCGATCATCCTGCTGCCCCGCCAGTTCCATGTATTGGTAATTGAAAACGCTGATCTCAAGCATATTGGTAAAGCAATGTGGCTTTTTCCGGCCTACCTGTTTCTGATTAACCTGTTTATCATGCCGATCGCGCTGGCCGGTATCCTCTATTATGGTGGTAATGCCGGTGCCGACTACTATGTGATCAGTCTCCCCCTGTCGGCAGGCAACAGTTCCATTGCACTACTGGCCTTTTTAGGGGGGCTTTCAGCAGCTGCCGGCATGGTGATGATTGAGTCGGTGGCCATCTCCACCATGCTGCTGAACAACCTGTTCATGCCGATTATCGTCAGGATCACCCCCAAACAATGGTTCCCCTTGCTGTTGATCAACCTGAAACGGCTGGCCATCTTCATGGTGGTATTTCTGGGCTATTTCTACTACCGGGCCGTTGGCGACACCTTCATGCTGGTCAATATGGGGTTGATTTCGTTCCTGGCGGCCATACAGTTTCTGCCGGCTTTGTTGGGGGGGCTGTATTGGCAGCGCGGTAACAAGTCCGGTGCCATCACCGGTATGCTGTTGGGATTTCTGGTCTGGTTCTACACCTTGCTGCTCCCCTCCTTTTTTGCCGCAGACCCTGACTGCAAAATTATTCAGCAGGGCCTGTTCGGCCAGTCTCTGCTCAAACCGACTGCCCTGTTTGGCCTGACCGGCATGGATATGTGGAGCCATTCCCTGTTCTGGAGCATGCTGTTCAATATCGGCGCCTATCTAGTCTGTTCACTGATCCTGCCTCAGGGAGAGGTAGAGAAGGAGCAGGTACGCCGATTCATCGGCAAGTTTGAGGTAGAGCGGCGCAAGGAAAAGATTGAGGCAAAACGGCTATCAAAGCCGGTCACCATACCGCAGTTCATTGCGCTCATGGGTAAGTTCATCGGTCCTGGTGAGGCCCAAAAAGTCATGGCAGGCTACCTGAAAGGTCGCAATCTGGAAGACCAGACCCTGGTACCTGAGTTTGAACTGCCTGCCATGAAACGGTTTGTCGAACGAACCCTGGCCGGTTCAGTCGGTGCTGCTGCTGCCGGGGCTATCATGGACAGCTACCTGTCCGACATGGGTAGCCGAATGGAATCGGTGTACGACATCTTCAGCACGGTCAGGGCATCTCTGGACCAGAGTCGAGAGGCGCTCTACGTCCGACTCAAGGCCTCGGAAATCATCAACCGTACCCTTGATCTGCAGACTATTATGGATGAACTGCTACAACTGCTCCTGAAAGAATTCAAACTTGATGTAGCACTGATCCAGATTCGCTCCAGCAGTGACGAGCCGCTGACCGTGCAGAGCTACCAGGGGACTGATCGTCGCCCGATCACACCGGAACATTGGCATCAGGAAAACGATCCGTACATCAAAATGGCCATGATCGACCAGGAGACTCATTTTGTAAATGACATCAAGAACCTGGAAGATATCATTGCCATGCCCAAGACCGCTGGCGAAGGATTTGTCTCCTTTGCCCATATTCCGATTTTCCGTGAGGGAGAAGAGAGCCTGGGGGTACTTTCGGTCTACTCCAAGACCATTGTCGGCCTCTTTACCGAAGAGTTTATTGGCCTGCTCAGCAGCCTGACCGGTCAGCTGGCCCAGGCAGCCAGGATTGTCAGTGAGATGCAAGCCAAAGATCGTGAGCGTAAGGAAAAGGAACAGGCCCAGCTGACAAATGCGCGGGTAAAGCGTGATATGGAGATCGCCGAGCAGATTCAGCTGTCACTCTTACCGGCACAGCCGCCGGAGCTGTTCGGAGTCGAGCTGGCAGGACGTTGCTGGCCCGCCGCCCATGTGGGGGGCGATTACTATGACTTTTTCAAGCGTGACGACCATACCATTGACCTGCTGATCGCCGATGTCTCAGGTCACAGCGTCGGAGCTGCGCTGATCATGGCAGAGGTTCGCACACTCCTGCGGGCCCATGCCGGCAACGCTGCCAGTCCCAGTAGCATCCTGAACACACTCAACAGTATGCTGTACGAAGATCTGACCAGGGCCGAACTGTTCATCACCATGTTCTATGCCCGCTACAGCACCGCCACCGGTCGTCTGTCATACGCCAATGCCGGTCACAATATGCCTCTGCTGCATCGTTTCGGCCAACAGAGCTGCCAGGAGCTTGATGCTGAGGGAATGATCCTGGGAATCAAACCCTCTATGGTCTTTGAGGAGCGCACCATCACCCTGAAAATGGGGGATACGCTGCTGTTCTACACTGACGGTATACCGGAAGCAACCTCTGCCAGTGGAGAATTACTAGGCATTGAGGCCGTCTGCCTGCATCTGGGTGACCAGAACTCATTGCCGGTTGATGCCCTGGCTGATTCGTTCCATGAACTGGTAAACAGCTACACCAGCAGCGCCACACCACAGGATGATATCTCGTTGGTTGTGATGAAAATAGTCGCCTAGAAAGGAGTACAGACCATGAACATGAAGATTGAAGAAACCGGCAACGTAATGGTGGTGGTGGTCAAGGAGGAGCGTCTTGATGCCCACAATTCAGAGAACCTGAAACAGGAACTGGGACGCCTGTTTAACGAGGGCAAGACCAGCGTGGTGGTGGATCTCAAGGAAGTCCGTTTTATTGACAGTTCCGGATTGGGTGCCCTGGTATCAGGCTTTAAAAACGCCTCGTCACGCCAGGCAGAGCTGAAGCTGTCAAGTCTGCAGAGTCAGGTAAAATCGATGTTTGAACTGACCAGACTGCACCGCGTCTTTGATATCTACCAGACAGTTGATGAGGCAATTGACGCGTTCTGAAAGGACAAAACCGGAGTGCGCAATGAAAAAAAACCAGATTGAGCTGGAGATCAGGGTACCGAACCAGACACGCTACTTAAGCCTGATCGGCAGGATCAGCGAAGAACTGATCGCCCAGGTGGAGGGGTACGTGGGTGACCGGGAAACATTGGCCAATCACCTGAATGTGGTACTGACCGAAGCCTTGGTGAACGCCATTCGGCATGCCAATGAGAACAATCCCGAAGAGATTGTTCAGATCAGGATCACTATCAGCGACAACGAGATCCTGATGCAGGTTTTTGACCATGGCCGGGGATTTGATCTGACACAGACGGCCCTTGATTCAAAGAAGGGCGAGGATGCCCTTGATGAACATGGCCGGGGCCTCTTCATCATCCGTTCACTAATGGATTCGGTTGAGTATCATCCTACAGAGAGCGGTAACGTGCTTGAGATGCGCAAGCGCTATCGCTAACCATCAGCAGCCCGGATCAGTATATCTGACCGGTTCACCACCCGGTGCAGAAATGATCCAGCCCTGCGCATCACGGTGCAGCGACTCGGGCAGAAGCGGCACCTTCCCCTTGCCACCGGCAAGATCCACCACAAAATGGGGAATCGCCATACCGGAAACCCTGCCCCTGAGTGCCCCGATCAGCTGTCTGCCCTGCACCAGATCGGTCCTGAAATGTCCTGTTCCCTGCACCAGATCCATCTGGTGCAGGTAGTAGGGCCGCACCCGTATCCGCAACAGCCCGCAAAACAGCCGCTGCAAAATTTCCTGATCATCATTGACCCCTTTCAGCAACACGGTCTGGTTACCCAGCACAATTCCTGCTCCGGCAAGCAGACTGCAGGCCTGGGCCGCTTGGTCGGTCAATTCCTGTGGATGATTAAAATGGGTATTCAGGTAGAGTGGATGGTGTGCCGACAGGATCGCGCACAACTGCGGGGTGATCCGTTCAGGGTCGGTCACCGGTACCCGGCTGCCGATCCTGATGATCTCAAGATGGGGGATACGCCGCAGGGCTGTCAGCAGCCGGGCAAGCTCATCATCCGGCAACAACAGCGGATCACCGCCGGACAACACCAGATCACGCACACCGCTGTTTGCCGACAGATAGTCAATGGCAGCTTGCAGATCGAATGGCTGCATACCGCATCCGACCTTACGCTTGCGCATACAAAAGCGGCAATAGACCGCACACTGATTGGACACCAGCAGCACCACCCGGTCAGGGTAGCGGTGGATCAGCCCCGGTACCGGGCTTAAACGCTCTTCTTCCAGCGGATCCGGCAGTTGTGCATCATCCTGCAGCTCCTCAGCTGAGGGCACACACTGGCGCCAGATCGGATCACCAGGTGCGCTGATCAAGTCGGCATAATAACGGGTAATACGGCAGGGATAACGGGATGCAACCTGCTGAAACGGCTGGGGATCAAGCTGGAATCGTGCGGCGAGCTCCACCAGGGAGATCGTGGGAGACACCTGCATTAACGAGCAATCACCTTGATGAATTTGGCCAGATAATCAACCCCTGACCAGACGGTAAGGACAAAGGCGATCCAGTAGAAGAACATACCGGCATTGTGCATATTAACAATCAAGAGCGGGTGGTTTACCCCGAAAAACCAGTGGTAATCATAGTGCAGCATCAGGCCGATAATAGCGGTGACCTGAAAGATAGTCTTGTATTTTCCCAAATCAGATGCCTGAATCACAATCCCCTCACTTGAGGCGATACTGCGCAGGCCCGTAATAACAATCTCACGTGCCAGAATCACAAACACAGTCCAGGCAGGTATCCAGTTAAACGGCAGCATCATGATCAGTGCTGCAGTGACGATCAGCTTGTCGGCTATCGGATCCAGAAACTTGCCGAACACCGTTTCAATCCCCATTCTGCGGGCCAGATGTCCGTCCACCCAATCAGTTGCCGTTGCAACGGCAAAGACTGCAGTAGCCCAGAAGCAGGTCTCCTTGCTGGAAGAGAGCAACAGTACCATCATCAGCGGAATACAGGCGATCCTGAACAGGGTCAGGATGTTGGGAGGATTAAAGATCGGATGATAGGTGGACATAGCGGTTATCTCATGTTAGCAAGGACGCGGCTGACATAGGTACGGGTCTCCTCATAGGGGGGAATACCGCCATATCTAGCAACCTTGGAAAGTCCGGCGTTGTAAGCGGCAAGGGCAAGGGAGACATCCCCTTTAAAGGTATCCAGAAGAAACTTGAGATAACGCACTCCGCCATCCACGTTCTGACCGGGGTCGAAGCGGTCAGTCACCTTCAGCTGCCTGGCAGTACCCGGCATCAGCTGCATCAGACCACCAGCACCGGCACGGGATACAGCCTGAGGATTGTAGCCGGATTCAGCCAAAATCACTGCCCTGATCAGAGAAGCGCTTACCCCATACTTTGCCGAAGCAGCCGTAATCAGATGCTCAAACTCCTGGGGATTGCGGGAGGCCACCCTGAAGCGGGTACGTAACTGCTTGTCCTTACGGAGATCACGCAAAAAGATCTTGAACTGCTTATGAGTCGGGGCATCCGTAAAGTGCAACACCCCTTCTTCATCCTCATAGCGATAGATGTCAGCCGTGGCTGATACCGGCGCTGCAAAGAGTCCGAACAGCAACAGGCTGATCAGACGTGTATACCATGCATAACTCAAGCCCATGATAGTGCTACAATAACGGCAAAAACAGCACCCCTGTCAAGTCTAAACTGCCTTGTCACCTTTCAGGTACTGCGAGCTGATTGACTTTTGCAGACTGATTGGCTAGAAAGGTACCTTTCCAACCAGAGTAGATCGCTGCCGGTTTTTGCAGACAGACAAGGAGCCGTATCCGTGACCACACCACGCGCAACGTACAAGGAGGCCGGCGTTGACATAGCAGCCGGTAACAGCTTTGTTCAGATGATCAAGCCACTGGTAAAATCGACCTTCCGGCCTGAGGTAATGACCGAATTGGGCGGTTTTGGCGGACTGTTTTCGCTGAACTCAAACAAATACAAAAACCCGGTACTGGTCTCCGGCACCGATGGTGTCGGCACCAAGCTCAAACTGGCCTTTCTGGCTGACAAACACGACACGGTCGGCATCGATCTGGTGGCGATGTGCGTCAACGACATCATTGTGCAGGGTGCGGAACCGCTCTTTTTCCTGGATTACCTGGCCACGGGGCATTTGGATCCCGACAAGGCGACCCAGATCGTGGCGGGGATTGCCGAAGGCTGCAAGCAGGCCGGCTG
>DKFG01000285.1 GCA_002452325.1 Geobacter sp. UBA6802 | reverse complement strand
CCTGCAGTGCTCCGGCAGCCTTGATAGCCTGCAGAATCGAAATCAGATCGCGCGGCGTCACCCCCAGCAGATTCAGCCCCCTGACCACATCAGCAATGGTGTTGCTATCCGGCAGCACCGAAAGGCGTTTGGTCTCCTCCACCACCTTCAGATCAGTGCGGGGCACCTCCTTGGTCTCACCGGCAGCAAGGGGATTAGGCTGCGACACCTTCGGCGTCTCTTTGACCGTCAGGGACAGGTTGCCGTGGGACACAGCTACACTGCCGATCTTGACCCGGTCCCCCATGACAATGGTGCCGGTTCGCTCATTCACCACAACCCTGGCAGGCTGGTCCTGGACCACCTCAAGGTTTTCAAGCTGAGCGATGAACTCTACCGGCCGCTGCAGATATTCCTGTGGGATCTGCACGGTCACCGACCCGCCATCATTACTGTCGGCTGCGCCGACAAACCGGGCATTTATAGCTGCCGTAATACGTGAGGCCGTGGTGAAATCGGACTGTGCCAGATTAAGCCGCAGCGCTGTTCTTCCGGCCAACACGCTGGGCAACTCACGCTCCACCAGAGCGCCACCCGTGATTCTGCCCGCTGTTGGATGATTTTTGGTTGCTGCGGCCCCTTGGCCGCCAAAGGCGAAGGAGTTGGTCAACACTGAACCCTGCGCAACCGCATACACGTGGTTATCAGCCCCTTTCAGCGGCGTCATGATCAGCGTGCCTCCGGCAATGGTTTTAGCATCGCCCAGTGATGATACCAGCACGTCAAGCTTGGTACCCTGCTTTGCAAAAGGGGGCAAGGTTGCCGTGACCATAACCGCTGCAACGTTCTTGACCTTGATGTCGTTCCGGTTGACCGTCACCCCCATCCGCTCCAGCATGTTGACCAGAGACTGAACCGGAAACTTTGTCTGATCACTGTCTCCTGAACCGTTCAGACCGACGATCAGACCATAGCCGACCAGCTGGTTATCCCGGGCGCCGTCGAATGAGGCAACATCCTTGATCCGTGCCCCCTGACTCAGGGTCGGCAGCCCCAGAAACATGATGATTACCAATAAAATCAAACTGTTTTTCATAATGTTCCTCCTAAAACGGCCAGAGCTTGTCGATCACGTTCATCAACCAGCCCGGTTTCTGGCGGTCTGAGATAATCCCTTCACCAGAGTAGGTAATCTGGGCATCAGCCACGTAGATGGAGTTAATGGTGTTCTCTGCCGTGATGTCTCGCTGGCGGATCGTCCCCTTGACCGTAACAATCTGGTCTTCATTATTGACCCTGACGTTCCGACGCCCTTCAATCAGCAGATTGCTGTTGGGCAGCAGGTCTACTACCTTGGCCGAGATGGTTGCCGTAAGGGATTCTTTTCGGGTGGTTGAACCGCTGCCATCAAACTTTGAGCTTGCACTGGCGTTCAGCAGCTTGGAAAGGTCGGCGAAGTTAGAGGTGATAATTTTCGATTCCTCAAGCCCAAGCATGTTGGGAATACCGGCACTGATCTGCGAAGACCGTCCTGTCGTTGTGGCAGCCTGTTTACTGGCACTGGCGGTCTCGGTAACAATGATAGTCACAATATCACCGATCCGACGAGCCTTGCCGTCTTCAGTCAGGGCTATTGATGATGCCTGCCAGATGGAGCCGTTACTGTAGGTTGGTGCTGCCCGGTGCAGCTGCTGATCGAAATTGGGCGTAGTCACCTGGGCCTGCTGAACTACGCACCCGGACAGCAGCAGACAGCACACTACCCAGCCAGTGTATACAATGGTATGCCTCATCTTCAGAACCCCACTTCAACGGTAGAAGCGTCCAGCACCCTGGCTGGAAACTCCTTGTGTGACAGTAAATTCTGGACACGGATCAGGTCGCCAATGCCGCCGGAGCTGCGGGCGCGACCGGCAACCGTTATCCGCATGCCGCCGCTCTCGGCAATGATAGTCACCAACTGACCGCTGACCACCACCGGTACCGTTGCCAACTGGCTGGCCCTGAGGGGAACACCAGGCCGCACAGCAGCTCTCAGTCGTTTACCCACCGCTTCACTGATGCGGGTGAGCGGCTGGCCTGCAGCTTGTGCTACCTCATGTTTTACGACCTGCAGGTCATCCGCCGTCAGCACAGTGTTCCCTGCCAGTTGACGCGCGGCCACCACCATATCAGTGTGCGCGTCCACCAACAGTCGCAGAGACAAATTCTTCTCAACACGACCGTTTACCCGTACCACCAGGGCCAGACTGACCGGCTCCCAGCCGCTCCAAGCTGCCGGAACCATTATTTCAAGATCACGGATGCCGGTTGAGGTGGTTATGCCACGCGGGATAGACAGCTGTCTGATGCTGATCTCCCAGCCGGTGGCTGCTTGCTTTTCTACCAGCAACCGCTCTACGGCTGCACGAATTTCAGGTTCTGCAAGCGCTTTTTGCGCAGCATCCGCAAAGCCAGATAAACAGCACAACATCAATAGAGCCCCAGCCACTATACATCTTAACAGCTTCATCAGTTTACCGCTTCAGGTTGTTGGCCAGCTGCAGCATCTCATCAGAGGTGCTGATCGCCTTTGAGTTCGCCTCATATGCCCGTTGACCGATAATCATGTTCACCATCTCTTCAGCAACGTTGACGTTGCTCATCTCAAGAAATCCCTGCGCCATCGTTCCCAACCCGTTCTGCCCCGGTGTACCGGTAGTGGCGTTGCCGGATGCATCAGTCTGCTGATAGAAATTACGGCCCATGGATGAAAGCCCCATCGGGTTGGTGAAATTAGCCAGCTCGATGTTGCCTATAGTGGAAGGTGCTGTCTGGCCGGCCTGAACCGCTGAGATGGTGCCGTCAGTACCAATGGTGATCTTGCTGGCATTATTGGGAATGACCACTTCCGGCAGCATCGGATACCCCTCCGGCGTCACAATTCTGCCGGTACTGTCCATCTTGAAGGCCCCTGAACGGGTATAGGAGGTGCTGCCGTCCGGCATCTGAATCTG
>DKFG01000014.1 GCA_002452325.1 Geobacter sp. UBA6802 | reverse complement strand
GGGTGGATGACATCGTGCTGTTCAAGCCGCTGCACCTGGATGAGGTGACCAAAATCGCCGGGCTGCTGGCTCAGCAGCTGGTGGAACGGCTGAAGGAGCGGCGCATCACCCTGGATATCAGTGACGAAGCCTTGCACCATATTGCCCGGGCCGGTTACGATCCGGTCTACGGTGCCCGTCCCCTCAAGCGTTATCTGCAGCGTGAGCTGGAGACCAAGGTGGCCCGGGCCATTATCGCCGGTCAGGTGCTGGATGGCGGTACCTTGCGGGTACGTGAAGAGAACGGCCAACTGGTACTGATTGTGGACTGATTTCCCAGCAATTTTTTTTATAGGGGAGTGCAATTGCACTCCCCTTTTTTGTTGGTATACTTCAGATGGTTTCGCACTTTACTCATCAGGAGGCTGCCATGAAACGCCTGTTAGCAACTGTCGCAATCATGCTGTTGACCTGCTTGGCACTCTGCCTGCCTGCACAGGCAGAACAATGGAGGATCAACTTCAACAGTCATCAGGGGACCATGGAGTTGACCCGTTCCGGTGACAACTACACCGGTCGCTTTAACCTGCATGGCAACTGGGAACAGATGCTTGATCTGCAGGTCTACCGCAGTGCCATCTTCTTCCGCAGGGCAGCAGCTGATCAGAAGTACATCGGCGTGCTGGAAGACGGTCGGATGCAGGGGGTCTTTACCCAGCACGGCTCAGGCCGATACCCCTGGACAGCAGAACGGATGGCAGCAGCACCGCCGGTGGTGGTTGTGCCTCAGGGGCCTGGTTTTCAGGCTCCGAACAGCAACCTGGCCCTTAAAAAACAGGCCAGACAATCAAGCACCGGCTATGGCGGCACACCTGAACGTGCTGTAGACGGCAACCGCGAAGGAAACTACAGCGCCAACAGTGTCAGCCACACCAACAATGCCCCCAATGAGTGGTGGGAGGTTGACCTGGGCAGCCAGCAACCGATCGGCAGCATCAAGATCTGGAACCGGACCGACTGCTGTGGCGAGCGGCTTTCTAACTTTTATGTGATGGTCTCGCCGATACCTTTTGGCAACAAGAACCTGCAGGCAGCGCTGAATGACCAGGATACGTGGAAGTATCATGTCAGGGGTGCTGCAGGACGTGAAACAACTATTCCTGTAAACGAAGAAGGACGCTATGTACGAATTCAGCTGGCCGGACAGAACTGGTTGTCACTGGCTGAAGTAGAGGTGTTTGGTGATGACAGCAGCGCGCCACCTGTTACTACAGACGGAGGTGGCAGCATGCCGGTCACCATTTTCTGGCATATGGCCGACAATGCGGATCTCTATCTGAACGGCAGACCGCTGCGCGACTACAGGCCCTCTTTCAAGACCAGACCGGATGAAGCGCCGCGTCCTACGTTTTCCGCACGGGCCACACTCCGCAATGGCGATATCTTCACGGTTGGCGGACGCAGGGGTGGCAGCTACGGCCTGATGCTGATTGCGGTGGATGACAGCAACAGGGTTGTCTTTAAAACTGATCGCACATCCTGGGCTGTCTATGAGCCGGGCGAGCGGCCTGACTGGTTTGATCCTTCAGTGGCAAACGCCTCAGACAAAAGGCTGGTGACCGTACAGCCTGATCCCTGGTATCCCCAAAAAGAGCTGAACGCCAAATACAACAACAGTGCCCTGTCAATCTGGAGTGAACCGGACAAGCGCTTTGCCTATCTGCTCGGCATGGTGAAGCTGGCCGGCAGCAGTTTCGGGGCACTGGACCCGACAGGAGTCTGGCGCCATAGTCCTGGTGCAAGCTGGGTGATCACCCAGAATCCCGACGGCAGCTTCCATGGGCAGGAGCATGGCCTGGGCAATGCAAGCGGCCCTGCCTACTTTACCCAGCAGGGCAACTTCAGGATCGACTATGTTACCCGCGATGGATCAATACGCGGATTCTATGAAGTAACCTTTGCACCGGACGGCTACAGTGCTGTCGGTCGGGTGCAGGAGCTGAACGGGCCACGCAGAAGCGGCACCACCAGCTGGCAGCGCGAGCGATAACTCACAGAAACAATCTGCCGCAACCACACTAATTCAGCTGCACCGTAGTTCTTCGCGACAAGAGGGAGGCGACCCCGCCCCCTCTTGTCGCATTTCTGCGACATCGCGACACCATGATTTTCATCTCGCAAAATCGCAAATCCTTCCCAAAGACCTACACCCCAACACTACACAATAATTTTAATATGTTACAAAAGACACCCTGTATCCACAGGCAATGACGTAACCACCTCAAAACAACTCAACCATTTGTTATCATTTGTATTTAAAATTCTGGCACACTGTTTGCTAATGACAAAACAACTGAAGCACACAAGCACAGGGAACCAGTATGACAAACAAGCCGATCTGCCCATTCTATGGAAAAAATGACGATCTCTGCGACGTGGGTTGCGGCTATATCTCACCGCATGATGTCAACATGATTATCCGCTACTGCAGTAAACGCTACTGCGATTGTGCAAAATACCTGGAACTTTGTGATCGCTATCCCAACCAACACACACTGTTTTCCGCTGCATGCTGCGCCTGAGCGGAACGAAAGGATACTGACATGCTCTACCTGCTGACCAGTTCTGTTGAACCGGTAACCATGCTTTCAACCATTCTGGCAAGTATAGTAATCACCGCTATTATCTGTACAAAGGAGAAGAGAAATGACCCAGAGAGAGCTTGAGTTGACGCAACGGATTGAAGAACTTGAACGTCACACCTGGCGTAACAGTTCAATCTTACGGGCAGTTGCCATGGTTTCCTTTACCGCCATGGTGGGTATTGTGGTTGCTGCAGGTGTTATCGGCGGCGGTCACGGCAGTCACTGGTCCGGCCCGGCATGGAATACCATGTGGCTGTATGGGCTTTTTGCCGCCAACGCCGTGTCCATGTTCTGGACAACCCACAAGGAATAGGAGAGGAGATCCGTCATGCCGATGAAACTTTCACATGCTGCGCTTTTGCTGGTGGTCTGCGTTATCTGTGCCGCCTTTAATATGAGGATCTTCCAGGGTCTGGATGATATGATGGGGGCTGAGAACTACTGGGTTGTTGACACCACCCAGGGGGCCCACGGCTGGTACGCCATGGGACTGCTGCCTCACCTGAAAACAATACCCAAAGACGTTGTAATGGCCACCAACACCGACCCCACCATTAAGGAAAAATTCCTGATCTACGCACAAAACGGTGATTTTGCCGGCAACTCCGTCTATGGCATCTGCTTCGGCATCCCCCTGATCATGTACCTGATCTGGTTTGCCTTTATCATCGGGTTCCCTGATCGTGTTGATCCCTATCTGCTACCCCGCAGGATATTCACCCTGGCGGTTATTGTCGCCTGCTCCGTTGTCGTCAACCTCTTCCTGATGCGTATAGCCGCCGACTTCATGCGCGACCCGATGGCCCGTATTGCCAACATTGCCGGAAACCATGCCTCACTGCTCTTCCACAACGCCGGTATCTGGTTCGCCATCCTGTTCTCTGCGCTGGGTACCCACAACCATTCCTATAACGAGGCACCTGCACCGGACAGCCGCAACTGGCAGACCCAGGCTTCCGAAAAATTCAACTGGATGTTCACCCTGCTTGCCGTGGTAACGATCCTCGAAGTTGCCTTGGTCAAAAATAAACTGGCACTGCCTGATGCTGCTGTTGATTACTCTGTCTGGATCATCTGGGTTGTTATCTTTATGCGTATGTTCGGCTTCTCCCCCAAATACTGGGTAAAACGGGTTCCCGGCATCGCCATTATGGTTGTTGGTACATTGTTGACGCTGCCTGTTTTCTACCTGCTTGAGCGGGTAACCGGTACCCTTGGCGCCGG
>DKFG01000115.1:4474-4753 GCA_002452325.1 Geobacter sp. UBA6802 | reverse complement strand
ATCCGGATCAGACCTATATTGATGCAGGGGTACAGATTGGACCCGACACAACCATCTGGCCCGGCAGCGTGCTGCAGGGCACAACCGTCATCGGCGCCGGTTGTGTACTGGAGAGCAATGTACAGATAGTCAACTGCACCCTGGCCGATCAGGTTACCATCAAGTCCGGCAGTGTGCTGCATGACGCAACCGTGGGAAGTGAGGCTTCCATCGGCCCGATGGCCCACCTCCGTCCCGGTTCGGTACTGGGATCCCAGGTCAAGATCGGCAACTTTGTTG
>DKFG01000115.1:0-4414 GCA_002452325.1 Geobacter sp. UBA6802 | reverse complement strand
CACCATCACCTGCAACTATGACGGCACCAACAAACACAAGACCGTCATCGGCGATCGGGTCTTCGTAGGGAGCGATGTGCAGCTGGTGGCGCCGGTACGTGTCGGGTCAGGCGCCCTGATCGCTGCCGGAACCACAGTTACGGTTGATGTTCCCCCTGATTCACTGGCAATTTCCCGCACCCCGCAGATCAACAAGGAAGGCTGGTGCCTGAAAAGGTAGCTGATGGCCAAATCCGAACACCCATCATGCAACGGCGTTATCCTGATCGTTGAGGATAACGTAGCGTTTGGCGAGCTGGTTGCCGGCACCCTCCAGGACGAAGGCTACCGTTGTCATACCGTCACCAGCGGCAATTCTGCACTTGCCTGGCTAGCAACCCAACCGGTCAGCATGCTGCTGCTTGATTATACCCTAACCGACATGACCGGCACCGCCTTCATCAATGCCATGCAGTCCCGCGATATAACGGTGCCGTTTGTGATTGTCACCGGTCAGGATGATTCCACCCTGGCCGTGCAGATGATCAAGCAAGGAGCCAGTGATTTTGTGGTTAAAGACACCACACTGCTGGACCGGCTGCCGGTGGTGGTATCGCGGACCCTGCAGGAGGCAGACACCCTGCAGCGTCTGCAGCAGCTGGAACAGGCACTGCACCAGAGTGAACAGCGGCTGGCCCGTGCCCAGCGGATCGCCCGGATCGGCAGCTGGGAATGGAACCTGCACACCAACCGGCTTTCGTTTTCTCCTGAGCTATTTGCCATTCTCGGCTATGATGCAGCGGCGCCTCCTCCGGTATCGTTGGAGTGGTTTTACAGCCAGATCAATCCAGCCGACACCCCTTTTGTCAGAAAGAGTCTACTGTCAGCCATTGAGCACGCACGCAACCTGAACGTCACGTTCCGGATCCGTACTAAGACAGATACTGAGATTGTGGTGGCAAGCCAAGCTGAACTAACCAGTGATAGTGACGGGCATCCTGAACTGCTGGTGGGAACGCTGCTGGACGTCACCGAACGCACCAGGGCCGAGCAGGAGATTCATCAGCTGGCCAACTACGACATCCTGACCGGCCTGCCCAACCGCAACCTGCTGCATGACCGCCTGCAGCAGGCTATTGTCCAGGCAGCTCGTTCTCAGGGCAGTGTCGGAGTACTGTTTCTTGATCTTGACCGTTTCAAGGGGATTAATGATTCCCTGGGCCATCGGGCCGGCGACCAGCTATTACGTACCGTGGCAGAACGACTGCGGGTCTGCGTGCGGGAAAGCGACACCCTGGCCCGCATCGGCGGTGACGAGTTCGTGATCATCCTAAGTATGGTCTCTGATGAAGACGGTATCAGCAGTGCTGCCACCAAGGTACTGGGGATCATCTCGGAACCGTTTGTAATTGATGGTCAAGAGCTATACCTGACCGCCAGTATCGGCATTGCGGTCTATCCTAACGACGGCATTGATGTGCAGGCCCTGCTGAAACACGCCGATCTGGCCATGTACCAAGCCAAAGACATGGACCGCAACAACTTCCAGTTCTTCTCCAGCGACCTGAACGTAAAGGTGATGGAGCGGATGGTGCTGGAAAGCTCCCTGCGCAGGGCCCTTGACCGGAACGAATTCCAGCTCTACTACCAGCCACAGATTGATGTGCAGACCCATAACGTGGTTGGGTTTGAGGCCCTGCTGCGCTGGCTGCATCCTGACCTCGGGATGATTTCGCCGGACAAGTTTATTCCCCTGGCCGAAGAGACCGGTCTGATCCTCTCCATCGGCGAATGGGTGATCCGTACTGCCTGCAAACAGGCCAAGGCTTGGCAGAAGCCGGGTCTGCAACCGATCAGGATGGCTGTTAACCTTTCCGGCAAACAATTCAGGACCAGATTGGATGACGTTGTGGCCGCCATCCTGCTGGAGACCGGCCTGGATGCCCGCTGGCTGGAGCTGGAGCTGACCGAGAGTATCCTGATGCGCAATGCCACTGAAAACCTGCAGCTGCTGCAGGCCCTTGCCGCCATGGGCTGCTCTCTTTCCATTGACGACTTCGGCACCGGCTACTCATCCCTGTCCTACCTCAAGCATTTCCCCTTGGGTCGCCTCAAGATCGACCGTTCCTTTGTGCGCGATATCACCACCAACCCCGATGACATGGCCATTGCCAAGATCATCATCGATATGGCCCACAACCTCAAGCTACAGGTAACCGCAGAAGGGGTTGAAGACCACGACCAGCTTGCCCTGCTTACAAGCTACGGCTGTGATGAGATGCAAGGCTTTCTGTTCAGCAAACCGGTACCGGCTGACAAAGCAGAACAACTACTGCGAAACGGGATTCCATTCTGACCCATGCCCCACGACCAGATCATCATCAAAGGTGCCTGCGAGCACAACCTCAAATGCATTGATGTTACCATTCCCCGTGACCAGTTAGTGGTCATCACCGGCCTGTCCGGTTCCGGCAAGTCCACCCTGGCCTTTGATACCATCTACGCCGAAGGGCAAAGAAGGTATGTAGAGTCGCTCTCGGCATACGCCCGCCAGTTTCTGGAGCAGATGGAAAAGCCTGATGTAGAGTCCATCGAAGGGCTCTCGCCAGCCATCTCGATCGAGCAGAAGACCACCTCCAAAAATCCCCGTTCCACCGTTGGCACCGTCACCGAGATCTACGACTACCTGCGCCTGCTGTTCGCCCGGATCGGCCAGCCCCACTGCCACAGCTGCGGCAAGCCGATCACGGCCCAGACCGTNNCCCAGATGGTGGACCGGATTCTGGCCCTGCCGGAAGGGACCAAGCTGCTGCTGCTCTCCCCCATGATCCGTGGCCGTAAGGGTGAGTACAAGAAGGAGCTGCAGCAACTACGCAAGGAAGGCTTTACCCGGGTGGTGATTGACGGACAGCAGCGGGAGCTGGCCGAAGAGATTGAGCTGGATAAAAAGAAAAAGCACGATATCGACATTGTGGTGGACCGTCTGGTGGTGAAGGAAGGGATCAGCCGTCGTCTGGCCGACTCGTTGGAAACGGCCCTGGCCCATGCCGAAGGGATCGTCAAGGTAGAGGTGGTGGGCGAGAAGCAGCCGATCATCTTCTCCGAGAAGCTGGCCTGTATCGAGTGCGGCATCTCCTATCCTGAAATAGCGCCCCGCATGTTCTCCTTTAACAACCCCTATGGCGCCTGCCCGGACTGTACCGGTCTGGGCACCCGGATGTACTTTGATGCCGAGCTGGTGGTGCCCAACCAGGAGCTCTCCTTACGTGAGGGGGCCATTGCACCGTGGGAAAAACGGCTGGCCTCACCATTCCACCAGATGACCCTGGACTGTCTGGCCCAGTTCTACGGGTTTGAGCTGACCACCCCCTTTAAGGAGCTTGATCAGCGGATCCGCGATCTGTTGCTGTACGGCAGCGGCGAGGAACAGGTCTCCTTCTGGTGGGAGGACAACCGCGGCAAACGTCATACCTACCAGAAGCCGTTTGAAGGGGTGCTGAGCAACCTGGAACGCCGCTTCCGCGAGACCGAATCCGAGGCGATCCGCGAAGAGCTGTCTCCCTATATGAACGTGATGCCCTGTCCCACCTGCAACGGTGCCCGCCTCAAGCCGGAGGCGCTGCATATCCTGGTGGGAGGGCAGAACATCCAGCAGGTCACCGCGCTGTCAATCCGCGATTGCCAGGCCTTTTTCAGACAACTGACGTTGACCGACAAAGAGCAGGAGATTGCCCGCCGAATTCTGAAGGAGATCAACGAGCGGCTGGGCTTTCTGGTCAATGTGGGGCTGGATTATCTCTCACTGGACCGCACCTCCGGCACCCTTTCCGGCGGTGAGGGGCAGCGGATCAGGCTGGCCACCCAGATCGGCTCATCCCTGGTGGGGGTGCTGTACATCCTGGATGAACCGTCCATCGGTCTGCACCAGCGGGACAATGACCGGCTGCTGACCACCCTGCGGCACCTGCGGGATATCGGCAATACCGTGCTGGTAGTGGAGCATGATGAAGACACCATCCTGGCGGCCGATCATGTCATCGATATGGGGCCGGGGGCCGGGGTGCATGGCGGCCAGGTGGTGGCACAGGGCACCCCCAAGGAGATCATGGAAAACCCGGCCTCCCTGACAGGCCGCTACCTGTCCGGTGAACTGACCATTCCGGTACCGAGGAAACGGCGCACGGCTGAACGCAGCATCACCATCAAAGGGGCAACCGAAAACAACCTCAAAGGGGTGGATGTGGCAATCCCGCTGGGGGTGATGACCTGCGNNCCCTGCACAAGGTACTGTCCCAGCGACTGTACCGCAGCCGCGAAAAGGCCGGGGCCTACACAGATATCATCGGGTTGGAGCACCTGGACAAGGTAATCAATATCGATCAGTCCCCGATCGGCCGTACCC
The DNA here is from genome assembly GCA_002452325.1 of Geobacter sp. UBA6802. Classification (GTDB taxonomy): domain Bacteria; phylum Desulfobacterota; class Desulfuromonadia; order Geobacterales; family Pseudopelobacteraceae; genus Trichlorobacter. The sequence goes on along the minus strand of DKFG01000115.1, from coordinate 33 downwards.
CCCGCAGTAATCCGGCCACCTACACCGGCGTGT
>DKFG01000078.1 GCA_002452325.1 Geobacter sp. UBA6802 | reverse complement strand
AAATGGGCCTGTGCAAGGGCATCGCATCGAAAGAAAAGATGAATGGCATTATCGAACACTACCTGGTGCTTACTGCACCTGGAAAAGACCAGTTCGGCCAAGAAACCGAACAATCAGTTGGCCTGAAAGTCTCCAAGCGTCAACTCGATTCAGGCATCGAGAACGCTTATAAGGCGTACATCGGCAAACAAGTTGCTGTCCCGGTATATGCCAAAGCCTGGAAGTCCAAAACCGGCGCTGCTTTCGGCATGGATCTCTGGCTTTCGGATGACGGCCTGCCGGTACCAGTTCAGCGCGTACAGGCCCGTCCGGCTGCTGTTGCCGGCTAATCAGTAATGCCCCCTCTTGCAGCTCGCCTGCAAGCGGGGGTAGGAGAGTTAAATGGAATTCATCGTGTGTGATGGAACATGGATTCGTACAGCGTCGGGTTATCTCGACTGTGACGGCGAACTATCAACTATGACACTCGAAGAACTGCGCGACATTCCGTACGCGCAGATGACCGGTGAACAGAAAGCCCAACTGACGGGAAGCCTGCTCACCTTTTTCGTACTGATCTTCGTTCTAGTGAAGCTCAGACGTCTCGCCTAAAGGAGTAACACCATGAAGAACCTGAATATGACCAAAATGTTCGCCCCTGTCGCTCTCGGCCTGTCCGCCCTGGTTGCTTCGGCCACCAGCATGGCCGCAGCCGTTGCAATCGACACATCTGAGCCACTGGCTCAAGTGGGCGAGGGCGCTACCGCAGCTGTTGCTATCGGTATCGCGCTGATCGGCTTTGTCGTGCTGATCGGCGTCCTGATCAAGACCCGCCGCGCCGGTTCTTAATCGACACCCCGGCGTGCCCGGCACACCGCCGTGCACGCCTTTTTTTTGCCCGGAGTTTGTAACTATGGAGAATATAAAATGTTTTGGGCAGACCCGAACAACTGGGCTTATTTGGTCGTTATTGGCGGTCTTGCTGCTTTGGCATTCGGGCGCTAGTGCTAAGGATTACTATTGGGCCGCTTCCGGTCTATCATTCTCCGACCCCACGACTGCATGTGCTCACCGTGTAGCGTCTGCAGGCTATACGCTTGATCACATTGATCTTGTTTCAGACTCCAGGGCTAACTGCTATGTCATTGATAGGTTCGGTAATTCAACCTATATCATTAACTCAGCAGAATATTTTGTTAGTCGTCATGGTGACGCCTGTCCGGCTGGCTCTGAATACAACCCTAAGACCGGCGAATGCTCCGCACCCGAAGAAGACCCTTGTCTTTCAACTACCGGCAACAAGATTACCCACCGCCACAAGCTTGGTGAGATTCTTTTAGGCACTATTGCGACTTCTCCGCCACCGCCTAGCGTCTGTCAGTCATCTTGTCGTTACTCAGACCCCGAAATGGACGGCAAGGCATATCGTTTTGTAAGTGGCGACCCTTCTGGCGCCTGGGCTAACTTCTCTTATTTTGGTGATGGCGTTACCTGCGAAAACGGTGAGACTGAATCCGATCCGCCTAGCGATAAAAAGCCCGTCTCAGATAAAGAAAACAAATGTACTAATAAGGTGTGCCTGACCGTTGACGAGCATGGCAACTGTCAGCAATACACCTACTCTTGTACGGCTACTGAGAAATATACCGATCCCGGTAGCATGGACTGTGATTACGGCTCTGTTAACGGTGAGGCTGTTTGTGTCCCTAACAGCCCGGTGCCTAAGATGACCGAAAAAGATGTAAAAACTGACGTTAAGGAAACTATTAACCCTGACGGTTCCAAGAACACCGAAACAACTACTACAACCACCACAACCAACTGCACGGGTGTTGGTGCGTGCTCAACCAGCACGACAACTAACGTCAGCAATAACAAAACTAACGCTGATGGTTCAGATGGTGGTTCTTCTTCAAGCTGTACTGGTTCCGACTGTAAAGATGGTGATGGCAAGTCACAGAACGACCAGAAAAAAGAGGAGGAGGAGAGTCAGTCCAAAGTTACCGGTGGCGATAAATGCGATTCGCCTCCAGCCTGTACCGGTGATGCTGTCCAGTGCGCGATTCTTCGCCAGACCTACACCCAGCGTTGCGCCGATGAAAAGTTTCAGGAGGTCGATGGCGAAAAGCTTGGTCAGGAAGTTGAAGCCGGGTTTGAAGGCTCCGAATTTAAGCCTTTTGGTGAGGGCGAGCGGGGCAGTTTTGACCTTACCAACATGATCGACACCAGCTCTACCGTTAGTGGCTCGTGCCCGGTAATACCTCCTATCACTTTCACCATTCACGGCAAAACCGAAACCGTCCAGTTCGGCACCGTCATGGCCGAAGTCTGTAAATACGCGTCTTGGTTTTCGTTCTTGATGGTCGCTTTCGCCATGCGGCGTGCGGCTGAAATCGTTGCAGGAGGTATGGCCTGATGCATCTGATCCTAGGACTGTTTTTCCGCCTTCTCGGTGTCGCTGTCGTACCTCTCGGTTGGAAGCTCATCAAGGGGCTTGGCTTCATTGGCGTGACCTACACGGGCGTTCATTTGCTCATGAGTGAGGCCCGCGCCTATGTCTTTACTCATCTGCTTTCGCTGCCTTCTGAGTGGTTGCAACTGATTGGCCTCGTCAAGCTCGACGTGTGCATAAACATCCTGTTTTCCGCTTACATCGCTCGCGCTGTTCTCTGGGGCATGGATAAGGCTACAGGCTCTAAATCGTCCATCCGCTGGGGAGGTAAGCTCTAATGCTCTACTTGCGAACTGGCCTGCCAGGATCTGGCAAGACCCTCAATAGCATTCGTGAAATCGAGATTGAACACGGTCCCGACCCGAAGAACCCCGGCAAGGAACTTCGCCCCGTTTATTACTACGGCATTCCCGATCTCGATATCACTAAGCTCAAATGCAACTGGATTGAGTTTGATACGCCTGATGAGTGGTTTAACCTGCCTGATGGCTCGATTATTGTTATCGACGAAGCTCAGCGCATCTTCGGTGCCCAGGATGGCCGCAAAGCTCGACCGGAAAAGGTCGCACGCTTTGAGACCCACCGGCATCAGGGGTTTGATATCCACCTGATTACTCAGCATCCCTCGCTGATCATGAGCCACGTTCGTAAGCTCGTTGGTAAACACATCAACATGTACCGCCCTTATGGCGGCAAGCGCCTGCTCCGGCACGAATATGAATTCTGCATTGATGCTCCCGAGAAGCGCAGCAACTTCAAGTTAGCCCAGGAACGGCGCATTAAGCTCGACCCAAAGTATTACGGTGTTTACAAGTCATCCACCGTCCATACTCACACGTTCAAGCTGCCGAACTACGTTTGGTATATCCCGGCCTGCCTCTTGCTCATTGCTGCCTGTATTGGCTGGGTCTGGAAGACCTACAGCCCCAAAACCAGCACCCTCGAAACCGCTGTTGTCGAGGAACCGAAGGTCGAAGGAGGGCAGACCTCTGGTCTTTCCCTCAACCCCAT
>DKFG01000284.1:3583-8795 GCA_002452325.1 Geobacter sp. UBA6802 | reverse complement strand
CCATTAACACGCCACCGGCCTTGGTTTCAGCTACTTTGGCGGCATACTTGGGATTGGCAAGAAAGGTCACCTTATCCGGTCCGGCAGCCTCCAGCGGCGCCAAACCATTAACAGTGACACTGCCATCGCCGCGCACGATACCACCCAGGTACTCAGCCAGTTCCTGCAGGGTTTTGGTCTCTAGCATACAGCCTGCTCCGATCCGCTATTTCTTTGCCATTGCGGCATTGAGGGCCTTCAGGATCTCGTCAGTCAGATCTGCTGCGGTATCGGCATACAGCAAACCGGCGCCACGGGCGTCAAAGATCATAGTGTAGCCGTTCTTCTTGCCAAATTCCTGCACGATCTTTTCCAGTTGCTCAAGAATTTTCTTGGTCAGCTCGCCATCACGGGCCTGCAGATCCTCCTCTGCATCCTTGGTAAAGCGCTGAAAATCTTTCAGCTTCTGCTGGTAATCCTTTTCCTTGGCAGCCCGGGCCGCTTCATTCAGGGTCATCCCCTGCTTTTCAAGGTCATTCTTCAGCTTCTGCAGCTCTGCCTGCTTACTGTTGACCTGCTCCTGATACCCCTTCAGCTTGCCCTGCAGCTGATCTTTGGCAGCCTTACCCGCCTCGGACAGGTTCAGGGCCCGCTGCATGTCAATATAGCCGACCTTTGTCTCGGCAGCCCAGGCTGAACCAGCTACCATTACCAGCATCACTACCATCAGTGTCAAACGCTTCATCATGCTCTCTCTCCTTTGCAGCCTCTGTTAGAACAGGCTACCGATTGCAAATTCAAATCGCCCGGACTTGTTGTCAATACCGGGACGGGGGTTGATAGGAATACCATACTCCAGCCTCAACGGACCCATGGGTGATGCCCAGCGGATACCGCCACCATAACTCATCAGGAGATCGGGCGGTTTCCAGCCGCCACTCCAGGCGTTACCATAATCAAAAAAGCCGACACCCTTCACCCCAAACTCCGGCAAGAGCGGAAACTTGATCTCCACATTGCCGAACAACTCTTTTTCACCGCCGGTGTTCACACGTAGGCTGGAGGTCTGCGTAGTGCCAGTCGTATCTGTATAGGTGTATTTTGCGTATTCATAAGGGCTGATTGAGTGAGCACTGTAACCACGGACCGTGCCGATACCCCCCAGATAAAACTTCTCATCCAGTGAAATCGGCTTTCCGGCTTCCTGAATAGCCCCTACCACCATCTTGGTCGAGATCACAAACTTCCACCAGAGCGGATAATAAAAGGTGTTGTCCAGAATCTCACGCACATATTTGTTCGTGCCACCTAACCCGGCATACTCAACCGAAAAGGTATTGACCATACCGGTTGATGGATCAAACCGGTAATCAGTGTTGTTGTGGGTGATACTGGCATAAATGGAGCTTGTCGTGGTTTCACCCGGCTGTAATGATGGGTAAATCGCGGGATTCTGGATGATAGCCGGGTTTATGACGTTATAAATATCTTTTATTTCGTACTTATACAGCCAGAAGGTGCCGATAAAGTCGGTAATCGGATAGCCGGCTTTGACATTACCACCCATGCGACGGACGCTGTAATCATCCCACTCCCGCTCGGTACGGTAGATGTCAGCCCCCAGGGTCCACTTGCTGTCCAGGAAATAGGGGTCAGTCAATCCCACTGAATAGGTATTTGATTTGCCGCCAATTGCAGCCGAGGCGTTACCCTTCAAACCCAAACCAAGGAAGTTGGACTGTGAAACCGAGCCCTGGAAGATCAGTCCGTCCAGAGAGCTGTAACCGCCACCAATGGTAAAGGCACCGGTCGGTTTTTCTCTCAAATCAACGTTGATATTCAACTTGTTGTTGCCGCTACCTTTAGCAGAGGCTACGTTGGCTTCTTCAAAGTATCCGGTGTTCATCAGGTTCTGCTTGCTGCGTTTGAACCCGGTGGCTGTATACAACTCACCCTCCATAAGTCGCATCTCACGACGGGCAACCTTGTCCCGCGTCTTGGAGTTGCCGCTGATGGAGATCCGCTCGATATAGACCAGCTCACCTTTTTCAACATCAAAGACCAGATCCAGCTGCTTCTTCTCCGGGTCAGGCGTAGTACGGGGATCAACGTTGTTATAGGCGTAGCCTTTGTCAGCAGTCATGTCGGTAATAGTGCCGATATCAGCCCGCAGATTGGCACGGCTGAACACCTCGCCCGGTTCACTTTTCAGCTGTTTACGCAGCTCATGCTCCGGATAGAGGATATCCCCCTTGAAACCGATCGAACCGATCCGGTACTGATCCCCTTCGGTGATACTGATATCAACCACCAGCGACTCCTGATCCTCTGCCAGTTTGATGACCGGCTCACCAACCTTTACATTGATATAACCGTTGTTCAGATAGTGATCGGCAATCAGCAGGGCATCGTTGCGCAGCACCTCTTCCTTATAGGTGCCTGCACTGGTCAGCCAGGACATGAACCATTCTTCCTTGGTCTCCATCACCCCCCTGAGCTTGCGGAGGCTGAAGGCGGTATTACCTTCAAAATTGATGGTGCTGATCCTGATCTTGTTTCCTTCGGTAATGTTAAAGGTAACCTGATACTCGGTTGGAGTACGCTGCTCTACGCGCGGCTCCACAGCAACCAGATAATACCCCTCATCCTGATACTGCTTTTTCAGCTTGGCAACCGCTCGGTCAAGATCTTTCTGCGAGAATATGGCATTACGCCGTACCGGCAGCCCTTCCAGCAGCTTTTCCTGTTTGAGCTCCTTGTTGCCGTCAAAGCGGATATCCCGAACAATCGGCTTTTCTATCACCGAATAGACCAGTTGTACCCCACCGGTAACCGGCTCGCTTGAGACCTGCACTTCCTGAAACTGTCCCAACTTATAGATGGCACGAATATCTGCATCGGTCAGGTCTGGGTTCAGCACATCACCAGCCTTAATACTGACCGCATTCAGAATGGCTGACGCCTCCACCCGGCGATTGCCCCGCACCACCACCTCGGCAATCTTCTCACCATCGGCAAAGGCGGTTTGGTCGGCAAGCAGCACAGCAATCACTGCTGCGGTCATCAGATAGGGGTATCGGGTCACAGCTCCTCCGTAGCACAGGGGGTGATGCGTCCATCAAAAAGACGGACCATCTGTTCCATCCCTGCAGCGATTCGTTCATTATGGGTTACCACCACCANNGAAGCCCATCTCGTGGGTGACGATCGCCAGGGTCATGCCGGCATCGGCAAGGTCGCGGATGACGTTGAGTACCTCGCCGACCAGTTCCGGGTCGAGTGCCGAGGTGGGTTCGTCAAACAGCATGATGCTCGGCTGCATGGTCAGCGCACGGGCGATGGCCACCCGCTGCTGCTCACCACCGGAAAGCTCGCCAGGGCGATGGGTAACACGGTGACCAAGTCCAACGGCCTCCAGCAGGTTGTTGGCCCGCTGCAATGCGGTGCGCTGATCCATCCGTGCGATCAGGGCCGGCATTGCCACATTTTCAAGGGCACTGAATTCAGGCAACAGATGATGAAACTGAAACACAAAGCCGATGGTTCTGCTCCTGAAATCAGCCAACTCACGATCTGAACGGCAAAACAGATCTTGGCCACGATAGGCCACGGTTCCGCTACTGGGACGATCCAAAGCGCCCAGCAGATGCAGCAGGGTACTCTTGCCTGCACCAGAGGCCCCCACCAGTGCTGTGGTGGTGGCCGGTGCGATAGTCAGATCAATCCCTTTCAGCACCTCAACCGTGTCGTTGCCCATCCGGTACTGTTTGCAGAGACCGATAATCTCCAACAGGTTATTCATACCTGAGCGCCTCTGCCGGCAGCATCCTCGATGCCTGCCAGGCCGGATACAGCGTGGCAACAAACGAAATGATGATCGCCGTTATGGATATAATCACCACATCGGACATGACCACATGGGACGGGAAGTGATCAAGATAGTAGATTTCTTTGCTGAAAAAATTTTTTCCAGTAATTTTTTGCACCAGATCGATGATCGGCTCCAAATTAAAAGAAATAAGCAGACCAAACAACACGCCAAACACGGTTCCCACAATGCCGATCAGCAGCCCCTCAAAGACAAAGATCTTCATGATACTACCGGAACGGGCTCCCATGGTCTTGAGTATGGCGATATCACGGGTTTTCTCCATTACCACCATAAACAGGGTGGAAGCGATACCAAAGGCAGCCACCAGCACGATCAGGGTGAGAATGATAAACATGACCACTTTTTCAGTTTTGAGTGCGAACAGGATGTTGCGGTTCATCTGCATCCAGTCCCGTGCGTACAGCTCAGGCCCGAATTCACGGTTGATCTGCTGGGCCAGGGCCGTGGTACCGTAAACATCAGCCACTTTAAGCTGGATGCCGGTTACGGTGTCCCCGAGGTCAAAAAAACTCTGGGCCTGTTCCAGGCTGATGTAGGCCAGTGATGAATCGTATTCGAACATACCCGTATTAAAAATTGCGGTCACCTGAAATGGCTTCAGCTTTGGCATCATTCCCAGCGGCGTAATTGTTCCGGTCGGTGAGACCACGTTGACACGATCACCTAGACTGAGATTCAAGTGTCGGGCCAGCTCCCGACCAATCATGACACCGGGGGCTGCCTCACTTCCGGGTTTCGGATCCAGACGCTCCATTTCTCCTTCCACAATGGAGCGAGACAACTTGGTCACCTTGCGGTCCGAATCCGGCTCAATTCCCCGTAGAACAACGCCGGAAACGTGGCGCCCGGTAGAAAGCATGACTTGGTTATAGATAAACGGGGTGGCTGCCTGCACCCCTGGCATTTTTGCCAACCTCGCCATGGTTGTTCGGTAGTCCTCCATCGGAGCACCGCTACGGATCACCACCAGATGGGCGTTGGTTCCAAGGATTTTGTCCTTTAGATCGCGTTCGAAACCGGTCATCACAGCCAGAACAATAATCAGGGCCATCACTCCCAGCGTTACCCCTGCGGTAGAGATGAAGGTGATAATCGAGATGAAGGTTGATTTACGCTTGGCCTTGAGGTAGCGCAACCCTATTTTTAGTTCAAACGGCAGGGCCAACGGCTACTTCGCCTCTTTACGCAGTTGGGGAAACAGGATCACGTCACGAATGGAAGCAGAATCGGTCAGCAGCATCACCAGACGATCAATACCAATCCCCTCACCGGCCGTTGGCGGCAGACCATACTCAAGGGCACGGACATAGTCTTCGTCCATGTAGTGCGCCTCTTCATCCC
>DKFG01000284.1:3081-3522 GCA_002452325.1 Geobacter sp. UBA6802 | reverse complement strand
CACGACCACCGATCATCAACTCAAAACGATCCACTATAGAGGGGTCATGATCATTCTTGCGGGAGAGTGGCGAGACCTCAGTCGGGTAGGCGGTTACAAAGGTTGGCTGAATCAGCTTGTGCTCTGCCACCTCTTCAAATATCTCCATCAGCAGTTTTCCGTAGCTAATGTCATCTGACAGATGCTCCAGACCGATACTGCGGGCGTACGCCAGGGCCAGGTCACGGTCATCAAGCTGCTTCTGCTCGATGTCACCGTACTCAAGGATCGCCTCCTTGACCGTCAAACGCCGCCAAGGACGCTGAAAACTGATCTCAAGCCCTTGGCACATGAAGTTAAGCGTCCCCAGCACCTCTTGTGCCACATGACAGAACAGTTCTTCTGTGAAGTCCATCAGGTCTTCAAAGGTAGCGTATGCCTGATAAAACTCCATCATGGTGA
>DKFG01000284.1:2929-3070 GCA_002452325.1 Geobacter sp. UBA6802 | reverse complement strand
TGATCTCAAAGACCCGCTCAAAGCCGCCCACCACCAGCCGTTTCAGGTACAATTCAGGCGCAACCCGCAGGTAGAGCTCCATATCAAGTGCGTTATGGTGGGTGACAAAAGGACGGGCCGTGGCGCCACCTGGGATCGGCT
>DKFG01000284.1:0-2896 GCA_002452325.1 Geobacter sp. UBA6802 | reverse complement strand
GCTTGATAAAGATCTCGCGCACCTCAGGATTGACAATCAGGTCAACATAACGTTGACGATAGCGGGTCTCCACATCGGTCAAGCCGTGGAATTTTTCTGGCAACGGCAGTAGTGATTTGACCAGCTGACGAACCATGGTGGCGTGAATCGAAAGCTCGCCGGTCTTGGTACGAAACGGAAAACCAGAGACACCAATGATATCGCCGATATCGAAGGACTCAAACCGGGCAAACATCTCCTCTCCCAGGTCATCTTTGCGAACATAGACCTGAATCCTGCCCTTACGGTCCTGCAGCTGGATAAAGGCAGCCTTGCCGAAAGAGCGACGGGCGATGATTCGTCCAGCCAGAACGAACGCCACATTAACGGCATCTATCTGCTCAATGTTACCGTAGGCCTCCAGCAGATCAGCCGAGGTGTGTTGTGGTCTAAAATCATTGGGATACGGATTAATCCCAGCAGCCCATAAATCATTTACTTTACGACGACGTTGCAGAAGCAGTTCACTCAGTTCTTCCATTACGATCTGGTCACCTTTCAGGCTCATTCCGCGCATCAGTATAACGGTAAAAAATAGCCTAGAGCAGAATCAGCGTCAAGTTATTCTTCCTGTACCGTTACTGTAGCAGCTTCAAGCTTGGTGCTCCGTGCAGCCGGACGTTTTCTTGCCTTTTTGGGTGAATCCTGCACTGGTGGTTTATCAACCGAATCAGGAGAGGAGGATTCTGGCAGAGCATTTTCTGGTGCTGCTACCTTCTTTTTCCTTGGTGTTTTTCGTTTTTCAGGTAGTGCACTGTCAGGTTCAGCAACCGGTTCAGATTGTTCCAACTGGTCTACTGCCTGTTTTGTCTTACGTGGGCGTGAATTTTTTCGGGTTGGCTTCTCAACTACTGCAGTAGTTGATGCTTCAGCCTGTAGCGGTTCTTCCGGCACCGGTTGTGTGGCATGGATTGTATCACCCAATTGCACAACCACACCACTTTCAGCTGGCCCGTTGGTTGAACTCTTCTTGCGAGAACGGGGACGATGGGGGCGTTTGGGGGTTGCTTTTTCAGCATCAGTTTCAGCAGTTATCTCCTGCTCAGCAGAAAGTTCTGCCTGCTCGGAAGTAATCTCATTGGCAGACGATACAAGTGCCTCAGTAACTTGGTTATCTGCACCTGTTTTTTTCTTGCGACGCCGCTTGCGTTTTTTCTTTGCAGCACCTTCCAGGGTTGTCTCGACATCAGCAACAGTCTCAACCTCCACTACTGCAGGAACCAGGGCGGCAATCTCAAGTTCAGTTGACTCATCCCGTGGCTGTTTTTCACGTTTCACTACTTCCAGCTCAATCTGATTTAACAAAAATGATGGCTTTCCTTTAATAGTCACCACTATTTCGTAGTCATTCTCTATCTGAGCCAGTTCGCGTTTTTTACGATTAAGAAGATAATAAGCTACCTCAAGTGGTAAACCGCCCCATACCTCTGCCACTTGACCTTTTGCCGCAGCAGCATGGACCTTGCGCAGGAAAGAGACCGCCACGGCCTCTACCGACTTGACCCGACCACGACCTTCACAATGAGGACACTCCAGATGGATGGCGTCATGAATGTTTTTCGCAATCCGTTGCCGCGACATCTCCATAATGCCAAACTGAGAAATTCGTCCCACATTGACCCGTGCCTTATCGATCTTAAGCGCCTCCTTAAGGGTCCGTTCAACCTCTTTGTTATGCTTGGCTTCCCGCATATCAATAAAATCGATCACCACCAACCCACCAAGGTCCCGCAGCCGTAACTGACGCGCTACTTCAGCAGCAGCCTCCAGATTAGTTTTAAAAGCGGTATCCTCAACGCCTCGCTCTCCACTAGATTTACCGGAGTTTACGTCAATCGAGACCAGAGCCTCTGTCGGCTCAATAATCAGAGACCCACCAGAGGGTAAGGGAACACGCTTTTCATACAGCTGGTCTATCTGCTCTTCCAACTGATATTTTGAAAAAATAGGCCGCTTTTCCTTATGCAGCTTGACGCGTTTTTCACAACCGGGCATCAGCTCCTTGAAAAAATCGATCGCTTGATTGAAAGCTGCTTTGTCATCAACCAGGATTTCATCGATATCGTCAGAGAAATAGTCCCGCAGGGTTCTGAGAATCACACCAGCATCGCGATAGATTTCTCCAGCACCTTTAATGCCGGTAGCCTGTTGCCTGATCCGTTGATATACCCCAACAAGATAGTCGAGATCTTTTTTAAGTTCATCCACCGTACGGCCAACGGCCTCTGTACGGACAATATAACCAAACCCCTCAGGCACCTGCAGTTCTGATACTAAGGACTTCAGCTCTTTACGGAGAGCATTATCTTCAATCTTGCGTGATATGCCGGCAGCAGTATCTCCGGGCATCAGTACCATGTAGCGCCCCGGTAAAGAAACAAAGCTGGTTAGTGCCGCACCTTTCATATCGCGGGCATCTTTTTCAACCTGGACAATGAGCTCCTGTCCACGCCTGAGTACCTCCTGAATCCGAGGACGGCGTTTGCGTTCAGATTCAGGCAGGTCATCACGCCATTGCCAGCTGTCCGGATGGAGATCACCCATCTGAATAAATCCGGGCTTTTTATGCCCTATATCAACAAAAGCCGCCTGCAGGCCTGGTTCAACCCGCACGACGACCCCTTTGTAGATGTTCCCCTTGGTTTGCTCCATACCGCTTATCTCGATATTAAGCTCCATCAGCCGTCCGTCTTGTACAATGGCAACACGGGCCTCTTCAGGATGAAGCACATTGATCAACATCTTTCTGCTCATACAGCAGTGTTCCTTTCAGACAACTCAGACTGAATAAAATTAAATGGAGTATACTCGTTTTTTTCTCCATATCCAAGTTGAAAGCTCATCTCTGTTTTAAACA
>DKFG01000206.1:158-2923 GCA_002452325.1 Geobacter sp. UBA6802 | reverse complement strand
CTGGCCATGCAGGGCTACACCGGCAACAAGGTTCCACAGGTGGATGTCACCTCGGCACTGGCCCGCTACAAGGCGTTGCATCAGGCGATCATGTCCGGTCTGGTGGCCTCTGCGCATGACCTGTCCGATGGTGGTCTGGCGGTTGCCCTGGCGGAAAGTGCCTTCTCCGGAGGCTATGGCTGTCGTGTAGAGCTGGCTAATCTCCGTTTTGAAGGGGATACCCGCTACCGTACTGATGAGGTACTACTGTTCTCCGAATCAGCCTCCCGTCTGCTGGTAACAGTCCATCCGGCCCAGTGGGCAGCCTTTGAAGAGGCAATGTCAGGCACGGTCATCAGCCAGATCGGTCAGGTTACCGATGCCGGACTGGTCAGCATCAGCGGACTCTCCGGCAAGACCGTGCTGCAGGGCAGCCTGGATCAACTGAAAGCGGCCTGGCAACGGCCTTTGAAGGAGCTGTAGGCTCGTTTTATATGACCGCCTCCATCCACCAGACCCTTCAGACTGTCTTCGGTTATCACGAATTCCGTCATCCGCAGCAGGAGGTGATTGAAAGGGCCATAGCCGGGGATGATCTTTTTCTGGTCATGCCCACCGGAGGGGGCAAGTCGCTCTGTTACCAGATACCGGCCCTGCATCGAGATGGTGTTGCCGTTGTCGTCTCTCCGCTGATAGCCCTGATGAAGGATCAGGTGGATGCGCTGTTGGCCAACGGGGTGCGGGCAGCTTGTCTGAATTCATCACTTTCTGCAACTGAAGCAGGTCGGGTATTTCAGCAGATTGACGCAGGAACGCTGGATCTGCTGTATGTGGCTCCAGAGCGGCTGATGATGCCTGATTTTCTGGAGCGTCTCAGCTCCCTGAAGCTTGCCCTGTTTGCCATTGACGAGGCCCACTGCATCTCCCAATGGGGACATGATTTCAGACCGGAATACACTCAGCTGGGTCGCCTGCGCCCGCTTTTCCCCAAGGTTCCGATACTGGCCATGACCGCCACGGCAGACCCGGAAACTCGTAAGGATATTCTGGGGCAGTTGGGGCTTGCAGCTGCAACGGTATTTGTGGCCGGTTTTGATCGCCCCAACATCACCTACACGGTGATTCCCAAACAGAAACCGCTTGCCCAGCTTGGATCATTCTTGAGTACTCGCCATGACGAAGCCGGTATTGTCTATGCCTTAAGCCGCAAGCGGGTTGAAGAGGTTGCTGATCGTCTGCAGGCTGCCGGATTTAATGCCGCCGCCTATCATGCCGGTCTTCCTGATACCGAACGCCGACGGGTGCAGGAGGCGTTTCAGCGGGACGATATCCGGATCGTCGTTGCCACGGTGGCCTTTGGCATGGGTATTGACAAGCCCAATGTACGGTTTGTCGTCCATTACGATCTGCCTAAAAGCATAGAGAGCTATTATCAGGAGACCGGTCGGGCCGGGCGGGATGGGCTGCCCTCCGAGGCGCTGATGCTGTTTGGCATGGGGGATGTCATGACTGCCCGCAAGCTGATTGAAAACAGCGACAATGCCGAGCGGATAAGGATTGAGCTCCAGAAGCTGAACGCCATGGTGGCCTACGGCGAGGCGCTTACCTGCCGCCGCCGTGCCCTGCTCTCCTATTTTGGCGATCAACGGGACCATGACTGCGGCAACTGCGATATCTGCACCGATCCGCCCCAACGCTTTGACGCTACCGTACTGGCACAAAAGGCGCTTTCCTGTGTCTACCGGACCGGCGAGCGGTTCGGCATGCTGCATATCATTGACGTGCTGCGCGGCAGCAAGAATCAACGGGTACTGGATCTGAAGCATGACACGCTCTCCACTTGGGGTGTCGGCGTTGATACACCTGCAACACAATGGGAAAACATCATCCGCCAGTTGATTCATCTGGGCTACCTGACGCAGGATTTTACCCGCTTTGGCGTGCTTGGCCTTTCATCATCGGCTCGTCCGGTGTTAAAAGGTGAGACCGCTGTTATTCTGGGTAAACCGCGCGACACCCTGGAGACCATGGAGCGTGGCAAAAAACGGGCCGGTGGCAGAAGGGACTACGACCAGGCCCTGTTTGATCGGTTGCGCGTGCTCCGCAAACGGATAGCCGATGAAGCCAAACTGCCCCCTTTTGTAATTTTCTCAGATGCGACCCTTGCAGAAATGGCCCGCACCATACCAGATAACCGGCAGGAGTTACGGCAGGTAAACGGTGTTGGTGAACTTAAGCTCGACAAATACGGTGATGCATTTCTGGCAGAGATCAGGCAGTATCAGGGACGAGAGAGCAGGATTGCTACAACGGCAGGTCAGATCGAAAACGACCTGTCACTTTCCTTATCCGCAACCAAACGAGAGACTCTCCGGCTATACAAGGAAGGGCTCAACCTGTCTGAGATGGCTACCCGCCGGGGACTGTCAGAAGGGACCATAGCCAGTCACCTTGAAGATCTCGCAAATGCCGGTGCTACGGTGAATCTGCTTGCTTTTGTTGATGACGAGAAGGTTCCACTCATTATGCAGAAACTAAAGCAACACGGCGCTTTTGCACTTTCCAAACTAAAGGAAGAGCTGCCGGAAGAGATCAGCTACGGCGACATCCGTCTGGTACGGGCAGCATGGGCGAATACCAAGGCCGACAACGGCCATTGAAGGAGCTGTAAGCAATGAGCATAACCCGCGCAATCGTAATAACCGGCAACGGCACCAACTGCGAGACCGAGGCGGCCCACGCCTGCTATATGGGGGGTTTTGACGAGGCCCGCATCGCCCATATTG
>DKFG01000206.1:0-120 GCA_002452325.1 Geobacter sp. UBA6802 | reverse complement strand
CCAAGGCCCAGGCCAACCGCCTGAAGAATGCCACGGTCAGCGGCAGCAATGAAAAGCTGGTGGAGCAGTTCAGCCGCTTCATACGTGCTGGTAAACTGGTGCTGGGGGTCTGCAACGGCT
>DKFG01000139.1 GCA_002452325.1 Geobacter sp. UBA6802 | reverse complement strand
ACAAGACCGCCACCAAAGGGGTCATTCATTCCTCCAATGCCTCACGCAATGTTTCTCGTCTGACCAAGCTGGTTAACACCCTCGGCTAGCAGAACGGCAGTGACACATACTCAAAAGGGCCTCCGCCATACGGCAGAGGCCCTTTTGTTGTTTCTTTGGCTGAATCCTGTGCTATGCGTTCCCCTTGCAACTGTCATAGACCAGTCCTTGCAAGACAGTAGCCGATGAGGCACCGGTTTTGATGCCGATATCCCCTTGATAAAGCCGTTCAAACAATGCCTCAAGTTCGGGCACCGGATATTTTCTTGCCTGCGACACCTGCTCGTTCAAAAAAAACTGGTGGATCTTAAGCTGCTTGCTGATATCAGCCGGAGCCACCTTCTGATCAAGCAGCTCTCTGATACGCCAGATCCGACGAAAATGACTGGCCAGTGCCCCCAGAATCATGATTGCCTCTTCACCGTTCTGCAGCATGGATTGCAAGGTAGCCAAGGCCTTGGACAGGTTTTTTTCTCCAATAAAGCGTGCCAACTCAAAGGCACTGTACTCCTTGCTCTGGCTGACAATCGCCTTGACATCCTCAACCCCGATTACCGGACGATTACCGATATACAAAGCCGCTTTTTCAATCTGTGAAACCAGTTCCTGCAGGTTGTTGCCCACCATAAAGGCCAGCATTTCAGCCCCTGCCCCGTCGATTTTCTTACCCTGGGCCTGCGCCTCAGAAACAATGAACGGCCCCAACTTATTGTCATAGAGCTTCTTGAACTCAAGACTGCCTTGCTGCTTCTTCAGCTCGGTAAAAAACTTGCGCCTCAGATCAGGCTTGGCAGCCAAGAATAGCAGGCAGGTTTCCGGGCATGGATTAGCCAGATACGGTAATAACCCTTCCTGGGTTGCCACCGGCAGCTTGTCCGCCTGCCTGACCACAACCAGCCTACGGTCACTGAACATCGGCAGAGTCTGGGCCGTATCAAGGATCTCGGTTCCCTTGCACTCGGCGCCGTAATAGACGTTCAGGTTAAAATCTTTCATGGCCGGATCTATGGCCAATTCCATGATCCGTTTCCCGGCCCGCTCCACCAGAAACGGCTCTTCGCCATACAAAAAATAGACCGGCAAAAAGCTGCCGGTCTTGAGCTGTTTTTCAAGTTCCTGTTCAGTCATCAGCTGGCCTGCTCCTGAGATTCAGCGACCTTGACCCGATTGCGTCCTGCGTGTTTAGCCGCATACAGGGCATTATCAACCTGTTGAATAAATTCATCGATAGTGCTCGTGCCATTACCCGCCTGAAACTCCCCCACTCCGAAACTGATGGTCACGGTTATAGTCTGCTGGTCCCAGGTTATCTCTTTTTCCCGCACTGAAGCAGCAAGCTTTTCAGCTACGGTCACGGCCTGCTCAAGGGGTGTTTCCGGTAGCAGGATCATGAACTCCTCTCCCCCCCAACGGGCACAAACATCTTCAGTGCGCAGGTTACTCCTGAACTGGGCAGCCACTTGACGCAGCACCCGGTCACCGGCCAGATGGCCGTAGGTGTCGTTAATCTGTTTGAAGTGATCCAGGTCTCCCAGGATCAGAGAAAAGGTCTTGTTGTGGCGTTCAGACCTTTTTTGTTCTATCTCCAGTTGACTCAGCATCTCCATCCGGTTGGCCAGACCGGTCAGGATATCGGTCCGCACCATCAGCTCAAGCCGCATGTTCAGATCCTGCAGTTGTGACTGATAGGAGTCGCTGATGTTGACAATCTTGTTGAAACGACGCAGCAACTTGGCATAGCGGTTGATGATCTTGTCAACTTCCGGGGTCAGCGGATCGCCGTTGCTGGAGATCCGCTGCAAGAGCTGCTGCATCTCCCGCAGAGGTTCATCTTCAGGTACCACTATCTTCGGACGGGCAATCGCCTGCTGAGCCGATGGTGCAGCAGCCTGCCCCCGTTCCTCAAGTTTGCCATAGGTGGACTTGACGCAGTCGGGGCAGATACCATGACTGAACATGATGTCTACATGACTGCTGAAATAGGTCTCAAGCCGCTGCCAGTAGTTGTCATCGCTACGGATCTTATGGCAGTACATGCAGATCGGCAACGCCACTTCACTTAACTGACGCAGTTTAATATCAGACAGTTCCAGCTTGCGGGAGAGCTCTTTCAGTTGCTGTTGATACGAATCACTGATGGCAATGGTCTTGTACAGCTGATGATGCAGCTTGCGAAAACTCTCAGCAAGTGTGGTGTACTCATCAAGCAACGCAGCTCGGTCTTCCGGCGGGTTGGCCAGAATCTCTGACGTACGCTGCAGTGCTGGATCAAACGGTTGCGTTGATCCGGTTTTCTTTGCAGCTGGCTGGGTCATGGGTGAAGCGCCACGATCTGGAAGGGAAAGCTGACTTCTTCACAGAACTCCTCAGCCAGTTCAAAAGACCGGGGATTTTCAGGGTCGTAATTCCAGACAATTGACACCTTGACACCGCGTGCATGGGCATCCTCCATGATATCAAGCAGATCAAGCATACATTTGGTGCTGCTGCTATTCATGTAGGTTATGGTGAGTTCAACAATCAAGGTACTATTGTTCTGCAATTGTTGTTTAACCCAGTCCAGGATCGGCGCATAAAAGGCAAAGGAGTTCTCAGGATAGGACTCACCCGCGATCCGCAGGGTTGCTGATGCTTCGTCAAAACTGATCAACGGTGTTGTGGTTGTTTGGGTAATTTTAAGCTCTGCCATGGTGACCTCCCTGCTATATAAAGGCAGTAAGACTGAAAAAAGTATAGGTTTCATCAACCTTACGCACCGAACAGTTCATGGGCGCCGAAGAGTGGCGGGCGATCTCAAGCAGCCCCAGGCCGGCACCCAGGGCACCCGGCGGTATCTCCCTGCGCATCTGTTCCTTATAGCTGCGTTTAAGTTCTTCAGGCGTCATGTTGCTAATTTCCTTGATCCGGGCACATAAAGGAGCTGCATCCCCTTGCAGGACCATGTTGCCGGATGAAATAGCATACCCTTCGTTCCAGCGGGCAATGGTGATGATGGAGGCAGCCGCCTCTCCCTGGTTGATTTCCCGCACCGCAATATAGTTGCGTACATTTTGCGCCAGCTCAACATACACGGCAAAAACATCCAGCACCGCAGCCTTGGCAATATTTTCTGCAGCCAGATAGTTGCGCAACGCGGTTCCGATCTCCTCAATAATACTATGGGAAAAGGGACCGTTAAAACACATCATCATGCCGGACTCATCAAACTGTTTTCTCAGATTGTACAGATCCATGGCAACTCCTCTCTTTGATTAGAAACGGAAGGCCAGCACCGTAATGTCGTCACGTTGTTTTCTTGTACCTCGCCAGGTATCCAGGGTTTGCGCAAGGTTCTCCTGCTGACGCTGCAGGTCAAGGCCGTGCAGCTGTGTCAACAGTTCGCGGAAGCGGGCCGAACCAAACCCGTATCCTTTTTGTCCGCCACCTTCGTCAAGATAACCATCGGTTGTCATGTACCAGCAGGTAGCGGAATCCATCGGAATCTGGTTATTTTTGAAAACAAACCGTTGATCACTGCCACTGTAACCAACCCACTTCCGCTCTCCCTTGACTTCTCTGATCAGTCCGTTCTGTCCAAGATAGAGTGAGATACCGGCACCGGCAAAGGTAAGGTGGTGACGGTCTTTATCAATCCGACACAGACCAATATCAAGCCCGGCATCCACCAGACTTTCGCCGGTTTGACGCAGACGCAAGGTATCCTGCAGCAACCGGTTCAGCTCCTGTATCATCCGTCCGGGATCATCGCTGCACAGGGTATCTACAATGTGGTTTAACACAGAGTTGACTGTCATGGTCATAAAGGCACCCGGAACCCCGTGTCCGGTACAATCCAGCACCGCCACCAGCAGACCGCCGTCTGCTGCTTCACGAACCCAGTACAGATCCCCACCCACAATATCACAGGGACGGTACAACACGCACCATTCAGCAAAATACTGATCAAGAAGCCGGGGATCGGGCAGAATGGAGGCCTGAATGACACGGGCATACAAGAGGCTCTCCATGATCCTGGCCTGGGATGCCTCAAGCTGCTGGTTAGTGCTGGTCAGATCTGCAGTACGCTGCTGTACCCGTTCCTCCAGCACCTCGTTCGCCTCTGCGAGCTCCTCCCGTAAACGGATCTGTTCTGTCAGATCAGCACGGGTCTTACGAGAAAACATCACACCAACCCAGACCAGCAGCGTCAGAGCGCCAAGACGCATGGAGAGCGAGATGGTTCTGATCCTGCGGAAACGCTGCCCTGTTGCAGCCAGTTCACCGCTTACCGCTCCAACAGCAGTTTCACTATCGATTTCATAGGTCTTTCGGGCAAGCAGATAGGTTTCGCTCGACAACAGATGTCGGGCTTGTTCCCAGGCATCATTCCGCATCAGCTCCAGGGCCTGCTCTTCGATACGGTGCAGCTTCAGCCGCCCCTCGCTCAAGGCTGAGATCTCTTGTGAAAGGTTTTGATTTTCCGTCAGGGAGACCACCGTCTGGATGGAGGTTTCCAGTTCATTGGTCAGCGTGGCATAACTGGCAGTACGCAGGGTGTTCTGTTCCAGGGCTGCTATCAACAACATATTGGTCAGGTTCTGATTGAGGCTGATCATCCGCTCCAGCCCGGTGGTTACCTCCAGGTGGCGGCTATGCATCTCCTCATTTTTCAGGTCAACATATAAGCCAAGCGCAATGGTCAGCAGCAGTATTGCTACGGCCATGTACAGTGCTTTGACGCTATTCAGAAATCCCATGCGCAATCTGCCTGCTCCTTGTGTAGCTGTTTACCGCAGTACCTTGTCCGCCTTTTTCAGCATGGCTGGATCAATGACAACACCCTGCGCCCGGGCCGCCTTTTCGTTGATCACCAGACTGAACTTCTCAACCGGCCCCCAAGGGATATCACCCGGTTTCACCCCTTTCAGGATCAAAGCTGCTTTTTTACCTGCCGAGTATCCCACCAGGTAATAATCCAGGCCGTATGCTGCAACCGCGCCCCGCGGCACACTGTCCACATCTCCGGCAAAGAGCGCAATTTTATGTTTGTTGCAGACCGCAACGATTGACTCCAGATCAGTTACTGCCGTGTTATCCGAGGTAATGGTGATTGCCTGCACCTTGCCCACCAGCGAGGCAGCAGCCTGGGCAACCTCCTTGCTGCTGGAGATGGTCACCTCCACCAGTTCCAGCCCCATCTTTCCGGCGGCCTCACGCATGGCCTTGATATGCATGACCGAGTTCGTTTCAGCAGGGTTATAGATCGTCCCCCATTTTTTTGCCTTGGGGACAAACTTGGCATAGGTCTCCATCTGTAGCGCCACCGGCCATAGATCGCTGACACCGGTAATATTAGTGCCGGTTTTTTTACCGGGTGCACTATTAGCAGGCACAATACCGGCGCTGACCGGATCGGTGATGGAAGAAAAAACGATCGGGATTTTTTTGGTATGTTTCACCACGGCCTGGGTGGTGGGGGTAGCAATACCATGAATCAGATCAACCTTGTCTTTGACAAACTTCATCGCTATGGCATCGGCCTTTGCCGGATCGCCCTGTGCGTTTTGACGGTCATAGACAATGGAGACCCCTTCCTTGAACCCGGCACTGGCCAGGGCTGCTTCAAAGCCTCGTTGATCAGCATCCAAGGCCGCGTGGGAAACAATCTGCGTCACACCAATGCGAAACGTTTTGGCGTGAGCAATTCCGGCCCCCAGCACCAGGCACAGCCCAACAGCAGCCATACGTTGTGCAATGCTGAACATCTTATATTTCATGGGTTTTTCTCCTTTAAGACACTGCCTGGGTGCATCAATGTTGATCGGCTTGCTATGGCAAATTGTACTGAATCATGGCATTGATCCGCTGCTGGATTCCCCGCTCACCGCCAAAGGTGAGACGTTCGCCCCAGGCGTACTCGATGCCGGTTTCAATGTTTTTCGTGACATTCCAGAACAGGTTGACAAAGGCCTGATCCACCCGCTTGTTCGGTACAAACTCATCAGCGGCACCAAGCCAAATGCCCCGCTGGTACGCATCAGCGGTTGCGTTGTTGGCAAAGACTGTACGGCTGAGAATAATGTTGGAACGCAAGGTGGGAGTCCAGGGCATGGTATAGCCCAGGTGCGAACCCACCGCTTTCCAAAGCTGCAGGCTGGTACCGGTCTCGGTTGCACCCTGCAGAACCGCATTGAACATATATCGACCGATCCCCTCACCACCTTGTACCCCTGCCACCAGCACACCAGGCCCCAGCGTATAGCTGCCGCCTAGCCCGACGGCATACCCTTGTTTACTGTGGTGATCGTTACGGTATTCCATGGTTGCGGCCCGGAGTGAGAGGTGGGCACGCTCACCGTGCCAGCTCCAGTTGGCCGTAACATCCGGTATGCGGTTATAATCATTACGACCGTTGTTGGAAAGGGTTTGCGAGGGCGGAAGACTGGAAAGGCTTTCCGGGTTTTCCACTGCGAGAGACAGTGTGGTAGGCCCCAATGGAATGGTGTAGCGCAGTTGTGCCTGACGGATCAGAGTCACATCGCCTGAGGGGTTGAAATCAACCGTCTCCGGGTATGAACGCAGGTCAATGAAGTTGGACCAGGTTTGCCCCACCAGCAGGTTACCCAGACGTCCATAGGCGTGGCGCAGACGGAACATGACCCCGTTGGAGCCAAGTTCGCCCATGTAATCGTTTGGCGCATTAAAGTCAGCCTCAACCTTGATCTCAAAATCCCCCAGCAGGGTGGGGGTACTGCTGAGCAGTCCCAGACGACTGGCACGGGCAGTGCCGTAGAACTGTCCTTTTCGCTCAAGATTGGCGCTGCTGCGGTCAAACGGCTGGGCAAAGACCGCAGAGGCCCAATCGTTATTGCGGATATCGTTATTGCGGCCTGCGGTGTCATAGGTGGCATCTACCCGAACATTGCCGTACAGTTTAATTGAGGTGTCGGTACCCGGTATCATGATGGAGCCAGGCAGGGAGCCTGCCTTGATAACTACTCCTTCTGCTTTTGCCGTCTCAACAGGTTTTGGTGTCTCATTCGGTTTAGCAACTTCCGGCGACTTTACTGCTTCCGCCACCGGTTTGGCAGTCTCTTGTTGCCGCTGGCGTTGCTCCAACTGCTCGATACGTTGCAATATACGACGTACTTCCGACTTCAGATCCTCAAGTTCACCCCCATAGACAGGAGGTACAATAACCATACTCAGCAACACCACGGCAAGTACCCAAACCTGCATTATATCCTCCCAAACAACTCAAAGAATCGTTCAACAAACAGTTGTTAGTATCCCTGTTCCAGGTTCCAGATCAGCTGTTGAGCCAGTTTGCGACTGGCTGCCAGCACAGCCGCATCTTCATTACTGCGTTGCAATTCTACCGTGGCAGCCACCGGATAATCCTGCCAGGCTGATACACTGCCTTTCCAAAGCGGCCTGGACTGCTGTCCATCACCTCGTTTACGCACGGTTATGTCAGCCGTGAGAGTCAGGCGGTATTCCTTGGCGGTGTCGGCTGCCGAGTAGCTGACCACACCGGCGCCATACCCGGTCAAGGTACCCTCTACCATCAGATCAGCCATGTCCGGGTCAGAAGCAGGGAGTATGCCGCGCTGCTGGGTGAACTGCTCAAAAACAGCACGTTTGAGGGTAACTGACGCATTGGCGTACACCGTGGCGTTTTTAAAGAAAGGCACCCAGACTGTCTGCCCTGCCGGCAGCCGGGTGCCGCTGTCTGCAGTAAAACGGTAGCCGCAGCCTGCCACCGTCATTGCCAGCAGCAGGCCGCAGACCAGATTTGCCCACCACCTAGCCGACAACGATGTTCACCAGTTTACCCGGCACATAGATCACCTTGCGGAGCTGCTTGCCGTCAGTAAAGACCTTGACCTTGTCATCAGCCAGGGCCAGCTGTTTGATGGTTTCCTCGTCAACACCAACCGCTACTGAGAGCTTGGAGCGCAGTTTGCCGTTGACCTGCACCACCACCAGCAGTTCTTCATCCACCACAGCCTCGGCGTCCCAAGCAGGCCAGTCAGTTGCGGAAAGCGGCACGGCATGCCCCAACTTCTGCCAGAGTTCTTCAGCAATGTGCGGTACAAACGGCGCCAGCATGGTCACCACCAGCTCCAAGGCCTCTTTCATCACCGCAGCGGCCTGGGGCGTTGTAAGACGCGCCCCCTGCAGGCTGTTCATCAGCTCCATGACTGCGGCAATGGCAGTGTTAAAGTGGAACCGCTCGTCAATATCCTCAGTCACCTTCTTGAGGGTCTTGTGGACTGCGCGACGCAGGGCCCGCTCTTCATCGGTCAGCGCGTCAGGATCAAGCACCGGAGCAGCAGATATCGCTTCAAGTTGCTCATGCACCAGTTTCCATACCCGATTGAGGAAACGGTAACAGCCGTCAACCCCCTGCTCGTTCC
>DKFG01000170.1 GCA_002452325.1 Geobacter sp. UBA6802 | reverse complement strand
GACCACCACCATCGGCAAGCTGGCCGCCAAATACGCTGCTGAAGGCCGCAAGGTACTGCTGGCGGCAGGAGACACCTTCCGTGCCGCTGCAGCAGAGCAGCTTGAAATTTGGGGCGACCGGGCAGGGGTGTCCGTTATCCGCCATCAGGAGGGTGCCGACCCGTCGGCAGTTGCCTTTGATGCCTGCAAGGCTGCGGTCAGCCGTGGCACCGAGATCCTGATTATCGACACGGCCGGACGGTTACACACCAAGGTCAACCTGATGGAAGAGATGAAGAAGATCCATCGTGTTATCGGACGTGAAATCCCCGGGGCCCCCCACGAAACGCTGCTGGTACTTGATGGCGCCACCGGCCAGAACGCCCTTTCCCAGGCCCGGCTCTTTAAGGAGTCTGCCGGGGTGACCGGCATTGCCCTGACCAAGCTGGATGGCACTGCCAAAGGCGGTATTGTGGTGGCGGTTTCCCATGAATTCGGCCTGCCTGTCCGCTTTATCGGGGTAGGCGAAGGTATTGACGACCTGCGCGAATTTGAACCCAACGAGTTTGTGGATGCCCTCTTCCAAACCTCATAACCAGCACGGCACGGACGCCCCCATGCAAATGGGCCTTGACTTTATTCAGGAAAATCAATACATTATTGCACCTTCAGAAGGAGACATCGTCGTGGAAGCAGAACTTTTTGAAAAACTTGAAGAAAAAATCAGCACCCTGTTGTCCAACTATGCGGCCCTCAAGGAAGAAAAGCGGATGCTGGCTGAAGAAAACGCACGTCTGCAGCAGGAGCGTGAAGGGCTGAAAGGCCGTGTTGATGCGATCCTCAGCAAGCTTGAAGGCGTGTAATTCATGAAGAAGGCCCACCTGGTTACGGTGCTGGGGCGGGAAATCCCGGTCCGCAGTGCAGCGCAACCGGAAAAGGTGCAGCAGATCGAGCAGTTTGTTAATGAGCAGGTCGAGGCGATACGGACCCGTCTTACCACGGCCGATCCCCAGCTGGTGATCACACTGGCACTTTTGAACCTGGCCGAGATGTATCTTGACCTGCAATCCCGTTGTCAGCCGGATCAGCAGCATGATGTGCGGTTTGACCAGCTGATCGGCAGACTGGAGCAGGTCCTGGCAGCACCCGGTCTCTCCAGGGAGACTTGATATATATCCAACGTATCAGAAGTGGCTGTTTCCCGTTCAGTTGCCGCAGCAGCGTCTGCGTGCTGATACCTGCACTGGTGTATATATCCCCGGTTTGAAGCCTGCGGCGCCCGTCACGTCATCCGACAGTTGACGGCGTCTCCATTCATCCCACCCTGGAACTGTAACCACAACCGCCGTTCACTGACACGGCATTCAAACGATGATTGAGGTCCTGGTATGTCGAAGGGGGCCGTTCGTTCAGAACTGATGGCGCGGCGACGCGGACTGGCGCCTGACCTCTGGCGCGCTGCCAGCATGGCAGCCCAGCAGCGCCTGCTCACGCTGGAACCGTTCCGGCAGGCAGCCGTCATTGCCCTCTATGCGCCGATACAGCAGGAGATTGACACCGCAGAGCTGTTTGATGCAGCGGTGGCCGCAGGCAAACAGGTGCTGTATCCTCAGGTTCGGAACGGCCAGCTGCAGTTTCGGCAGGTTACCGAGCTGCGCCAGCTTGCCGGCGGTGCCTATGGCATCCCGGAGCCGGGTCTTTCCGACCGGGATATGCCGCTTGAACAGGCCGATCTGATCGTGGTGCCGGGGGTGGCCTTTGATCTGCAGGGACACCGTATCGGCTTCGGCAAAGGGTACTATGACCGCTGTCTGAACCGACTCAGCGGATGTGCAGCTCTGGTGGGGCTTTGTCATGATTTTCAGTTGCTTGACTGTATCCCGAGCGAAGCACACGATATCAGCATGCAGTATGTGGTGACTGAAAGCCGTCTGATAACCATACAAGGAGCAACGTAGCAGCAGGAACCGGCCAATTCGCCGGATTAACATAGAGAGAAGGAGGCGATATGATAACCAGTATCGTCATGGCGCTGGTAATTGTGGCCGTTGCCGGCGTTGCGTATGTAGCAGGCACACGATTTGGCCGTAAGAGTACGGAAGGACTGGTGGCACAGGCCGAAGAACTGGCCGCAAAGGTTTTAGAGGATGCACGCAGAGAAGCGGAAACCATTACCAAAGAAGCGGAGTTGACAGCCAAGAACGCAGCTCTTGAAGCAAAAGAGGCAGCAGAAGGTGAACTGAAAGAGAAGAAGCGGGATATCCAGAACCAGGAAAAACGGATTCAGCAGAAGGAAGAGCATCTGGATAAAAAAGCGGTTTTGGTCGATCAGAAGGAGATGGACCTGCTGAAAAAAGAGCAGGCGGTCAGCGTTAAAGAGCAGGCGTTGGTTCAAAAAGAGGAGCAGGTTGCCAAGGCTGTTGATGAACAGCGGGTCCGACTGGAGCAGATCTCCGGTATGTCTGCCGAAGAGGCCAAGAATACGCTGATTGAGTCGATGGAGAGTGAGGCCCGGCACGATGCAGCCAAGCGGATCAAGCTGATTGAGGAAGAGGCCCGGGAGACCGCTGACAAGAAGTCAAAGGAGATCATTGCAGCGGCTATTCAACGTTACGCTGGCGAGTATGTTTCTGAAAAATGCGTCTCCGTGGTACCGCTGCCGTCAGATGAAATGAAAGGCCGGATTATCGGTCGTGAAGGCCGTAATATCCGTGCCCTGGAGGCTGCAACCGGTATTGATCTGATCATTGACGATACCCCTGAGGCCGTCATCCTTTCCGGCTTTAATCCGGTCCGTCGTGAGGTGGCGCGACTGTCGCTGGAAAAACTGCTGGCTGATGGCCGTATCCATCCCGGCCGGATCGAAGAGGTGGTTGCTAAGTCAGAGGAAGAGGTTGAAAAGGCGATCAAGGAGGCTGGTGAGCAGGCTGCCTTTGATCTGGGGGTCCACGGCATCCATCCCGAGATCCTCAAGCTGATCGGTCGTCTCAAGTATCGTACCTCCTACACTCAGAACGTCTACCAGCACTCGCTGGAGGTCGCCTTTTTGTGCGGCATCATGGCAGCGGAACTGGGGATCAACGTCAAGCAGGCCAAGCGGGCCGGTCTGCTGCATGACCTGGGTAAGGCGGTTGACCACGAGGTTGAAGGCTCCCACGCGGTCATCGGTGCTGATCTGGCACGCAAGTATGGAGAATCGCCTAAGATTGTCCATGCTATTGCTGCCCATCATGAAGATGAAAAGCCGTCAACCATCCTGGCGGTGCTGGTGCAGGCTGCCGA
>DKFG01000313.1:742-5017 GCA_002452325.1 Geobacter sp. UBA6802 | reverse complement strand
TCAGGTAGAAGATCAGCATGGTCAGAGCCAGGGTAACCGGGATGGCAATGGCGGCCACAGCACCGGCCCGCCAGCCCATGAACAGAGCAATCATAATAGTGACCGAGATGGCGGCCAGGAACATATGAAACAGCAGCTCATTATTTTTTTCACGCGCCGTTTCACCGTAATTGCGGGTAACCGTAACCTGCACTTCGGATGGGATCAGCTTCCCCTTCAGGAACTCCACTTTTTTGGTCAGGTCATCGGCCACCCAGGTGGCATTGGCCCCTTTACGCTTGGCAATAGAGACCGTAACAGCCGCATAGTCGCGGTTGGGTTCCCCCTGCAGGCCCCGTAAGGCAGCAGCAGGCCCCAGCCCCATGAACACGTAATCTTCCGGTTCTTGCACGGTATCGCTCACCTGGGCCACATCGCTCAGATAAACCGGTTTGCCGCCATGCACCCCCACCACGACCTGACGGACCGCCTCCTGGCTGGTCAGCAAGGCGCCGGTGTCCACCAGCATCTCACGGTTGCCGCCACTGAAGGCACCGGAGGGAAGTATACGATTACTGCCCTGCAGGGCACCGGCCACCTGCAGGGGCGACAGTCCATACCCTGCCAGACGGCCAGCATCAAGGGTGACCCGCAGCTGGCGGCTCACACCACCCTTAATCTCCCCCTCCGAGACATTCTCGCTCTTTTTCAGCTCATCACACAACTCGCGGGCCACCTTACGCAGCATGGCATGGTCATAACGGTCAGACCAGAGGGTCAGCGCCACGATCGGCACATCATCGATCGATTTGGCCACCACCAGCGGCTCTCCAGCCCCAGCCGGCAACAGGGCACGGTTACTCATTACCTTGTTGTACAGCTTGACCAGCGACTCCTCCATGTTTTCACCGACCTTGTAACGGACCGTGATTACCCCCATGCCGGGGCGGCTCATGGAGTAGACATATTCAACGCCGGAGATCTCCCACAACTTACCCTCAAGCGGCTTGACCACCCGCTCCTGAACCTCCTGCGGGGAAGAGCCGGGCAGCGGCAGATAGACATCCACCATCGGCACCGAGATCTGCGGTTCCTCTTCGCGGGGGGTCATCTTGATGGCAAACAACCCCAATAACAGTGAGGCCACCACAATCAGCGGCGTTAGTTTCGAGTCGATAAAGGCGCGGGCAACCTTTCCCGCAAAGCCGAGCTGTTCCATAGCTATGTCCCTACCTGCCAAAGCCTGCGGTTTGCACCGACATCAGTACGCCGTTGCGAAAGGTGAGAATATGGACCAGACGATTGGGGCCCTCATTGTAGGTCCACTCCTCTACATTGATCAGGATAGTGGCGCCACGGTGTCCACCCTCGCTCTCCATTCGGGTTGCCTTGTAGGTGGGCGGATCGCACTTCATGGCAACAATCGACTGACTGTCACCGGTTGAGACAATGGAGCCGTTGGGGCAACGAAAATTATCCGCAGCGGCAATGCCTGCCGAGGTCAATATCCCCATCAGGGCAAACAGAAGCGATTTTGTCATGGCTTGCCTCCTGCAGGCTGCTGCAGCCTGGCACCGTCAACGGCTTTATCCAAGCCTGCGGTCACCACCCGGTCGCCGTCTTGCAGGCCGGACAGTATCTCAATCTGATCACCCGTTACCCGACCAGTCTTAACCAGCCGCATCCGCACCATATCGTCACCACCCACGGCCCAGACCGCCGTCAGGGCGCCCCGCTCGAATACTGCAGACTTCGGCACCTTGACACCCTTTACCCTGCTGTCCAGGGCAATACTGCCCCGCCCGAACATACCGCTGCGGATCCCATGACCCGGCGTTGGCACCTTGGCCAGAAACGTCCGGCTGCCCGGATCACTGGCTGGCACCACCTCACTGATGCGTCCGGTAAAGCTGCTTCCAACGGCATCGATAGCTATCTGCACCGCTGTCCCGGTCTTGACGGACCGCAGATGCGACTCCGGTATGGCCAGTTCCAGCTGGTATCCGGCTTCATCCTCAATCGTAAAGAGCGGCTGGCCGGGGAACACGGTTGCCCCCAGGTCGGCCTGTTTTGCTACAATGATGCCGGAGATCGGGGCAATGATCCGGGTAAAATCAGCCATTGTTCCGGCTGCCCGTGCCGCTTCCTGGGTCTGTCGCAGTCGGGCTTCGGCCCTCGCTACTGCCTGACGGGCCAGATCACGTTCGGTCTGGCGGGTATCAAACTCCTGCCGGGTCAGCGCCTGCTCGTCATATAGCACCTTAAAACGGCTAAAGGTGGCATCAGCCAGCTTCTGACGTGCCTGAGCCTCTTCAAGACCACGCTTGGCCTCATCAATGGCAGCCACAGCACCGGTTGCATAGGCTACGTTTTCGTGAGAGTCCAGCTGCCCCAGCAGCTGCCCCTTACGGACCCGATCACCTTCACGGGCCTGTAAAAGACTGACCGTACCCGGTATCCGGGCCGAGACCAGGGCACTGGTACGGGCTCGCACCGTGCCAACCACATCAAGGGTCTCCGGCAACTCCTGTACGGTAATGGTCGTCAGTGTCAGCCCAGTGACAACCGGTGGAGCTGACGGTGCTTGCACTCCGGTGTCGCTGCAGCCGCTTAACGTAAGTGTCGTTACCAGCAGCAGCACTACTTGCTGGGGATATCGCATTACAGAACCTCCTTCAAAAAGGTGCCGGCGCTGTGATACAGCCGACCGGTGGCCAGCGACAGATTGGCCTCGCTCTCCACCAGATTTGCTCTGGCCTGGTTGAGAGCACTTTGGGCGTCCAGCAGCTCAACCATGCTTGCCAGTGCATTATCAAAACGTTTTGACAACAGACGGACAGTCTCTTCGGCTGACTGCAGGGCAGCTATTGCCACCTGATAGCGCTTCTCCGCCTCCTGGCGACGCAACCAGGCCTCATGCACCTGATAGCTGACCTCTTTACGAGTCTGCTGTACCTGCTCACCGGCAGCGGCCCGATTTGCCCGAGCTTGACCATCACCGTGCCACGTGCGGAACCCGTCAAAGATGTTCCAGCGTAGTGTTACCCCTACAGCCCAGGCATCGTGTTCATGGCCAAAAGGGCTACTGCTGTCGTTCATCTGCCATGACGCAAAGCCACCAATCGTGGGCAGGAACCCTGACCGGGCCTGCAGCACCGCTGCATCGGCCTGCTCTTTCCCCAGCTCGGCAGCCCGCAGATCACACCGATCTTGCTGGGCACTGCTGACCAGACTGTCGCGATCCTTGGGCATATTCAGCTGTAACGGCTCTCCGGCATCAAGCTCTTCGCCCGGCTGACCACCGGTTGCCAGGGCCAGCTGCATCCTGGCCAGGGTCAGGTTGTTGGCAGCGCTGATCTTTTGTTGCTCCATAGCGGCCAGATGGGTGGCGGCACGCAATTCATCCGACTTCAGTCCCAACCCGGCAGCTGTTCTGACACCTGCCTGCCGTGCGCTTTCACGGGCCTCATCCAGGGCTTTGTCTGCAGCTGTCAGCTGGGCCTTGGCCTTGTGTACCTCAAGATAGTGCTGGAAAACCTGAAACGCTACCTGCTGGCGCACCACCTCAGCAACAGCTTCCTGACGCTCAGCTCCATGACGGGCAACAGCACTGCCTGCCCATGCCCCCGGTGCCAGCAAAGGCTGTTCAAGAGTCAATGCAGTCCTGAAATCATTAATTGGGGCCGGATTACCCAAACTGCTCATGTCAGCCATGGTAAACCGTCCCTGGTTCAGCTTCATCATAAAGGTGTTGACCGGCAGGTTTGAGCGGGTCCAGCTCTCTTCAAAGGTGAGGCTGGGCAGATAGTGCAGGGCAGCTGCCCTGGCTCCTGAACGGGCGGCCTCTGCCTGGAACGCGACTGCACGCGACAGGTTGTTCTGTGAAAGACCACGGCTGACTGCCTCCTGAACGGTCACCTGCTCCGGCCCGGCCACAGACGTACCGGCTGTCAGCATGATCCCCACTGCTGTTGCTATACACTGGCGCTTCACCATACACACACTCCCGTACATATATTCAAAAAATTATATATATGAAAAACCACAAAAGTCAATTAAAAGACAAAAAAACGCCGGCACCGGTGTTACCGGATACCGGCGCATATAGACACCTGCCTCACCTGCTGATTACTTGATGATGACAAACTCTGCGCGGCGGTTTTTCGACCAGGCGGCCTCATCATGGCCATCAACAGCTGGCTTCTCTTTGCCGTAGCTGATGGTCTCAATCCGGTCAGCGGCAACACCAAGCGTCACCAGATATTTGGCAACCGACTTGGCACGACGGTCACCCAG
>DKFG01000313.1:0-722 GCA_002452325.1 Geobacter sp. UBA6802 | reverse complement strand
GCATCAGCCACTTTCTTCAGCAGGGCTTCAGCGTTCTTGGACAGGGCATCACGGGCATCCTGACGCAGGTCAGACTTGTCAAAGTCAAAGTAGACAACTTCAAGTGCCACTGCTTCAGTTGCCTTAGCAGCAGTTGCGGTCTGCTCCTGCTTTGGTGGCTCAGGCTGGGGCTCAGGCTGCTTGATCGGCTCTACCTGCCGAACCGGCTCCTGAGCTTTTACCGTCTGCTCCTGAACGACCGGCTCGTCCTTCTTGACCACCTCTTCCTTGGCACAACCGGCGGCCATCAGAGCAACCATACCAAGGGCAACCACCATCCCTTTCAATCCGTTCTTCATCTTCTCCTCCTTTTTAGACAGCGTATTGAGCGGCTGAACATGCCAAAAACAGATACGACCGGATTATACATCCCTTGAATCTTTTTGCAACCTCAACCGGTAATTTTATGGATTTTGCGGAACCCAAACCGGATGCTGGCTGAGTCCGCCGGTACGGCTGACCTTGGTCTGGCCTGAGCCATCGGCACGCATTACATACAATGACTCAGGCCCGCCACGTTTGGAACTGAACACAATCAGACGACCATCAGGTGACCAGCGGGGGCGCTCATTGTTCCCCTCAAAGGTCAGCTGCATCTCGTTACTGCCGTCTGCATTGGCAACAAATATCTGAAAACCGCCCACGGACTTGGCGTAGGCCAACTTGTCTCCCTTAGGGGACCA
>DKFG01000079.1:14969-15107 GCA_002452325.1 Geobacter sp. UBA6802 | reverse complement strand
GGGAAGAGATCAGTGACGGCCAGGAACAGATCCAGCTGGGCAAGCAGCTTGTCAATGCCCGCACCTACGTGGCCCGCTTCAACTTTACCGGTGGAGACCAGCAAAAGAAGGTCGGCATGCTCTCCGGTGGCGAGCGCA
>DKFG01000079.1:14688-14870 GCA_002452325.1 Geobacter sp. UBA6802 | reverse complement strand
GCTGGTTCCTGGACCGGATCGCCACTCACATCCTGGCCTTTGAGGGCGACTCGAAGGTGGTCTGGTTCGAAGGCAATTATTCAGAGTATGAGGAAGATCGTCGTAAACGCCTGGGGACCGAGGCTGACCGTCCCCATCGCATCACCTACCGCAAGCTGACCCGCTAAGGGCTGCTGTAAACA
>DKFG01000079.1:0-14652 GCA_002452325.1 Geobacter sp. UBA6802 | reverse complement strand
GGAAGACATAAACCGGATGCTGTCCCATGCACTACGATAAATATTTTGGACGACAACAGAAGGTCTTCCTGATCAACATTTCGGAAGAGCGGGATACGACGATCTATAATTCGTTCACCGGCAGAGTCCTGCTCTGTAATGATGCCCACATCCTGCTGAAAACAGCCTACCGGCTCTTCTCAAACGACCAGGGGGATCTGCGTCCCGGCATGCAGTTCAAGCTGACCACCGAGGCGTTGGGCATGGGAGTCCAGCTGCGTGCCGAACTGATTGAAGTTGTCTCTCCTGAAGAACTGCGGCTGCGCCCCCTGGGTGATCTGTCGGTTTACCAGCGCCGCCAGAGTCCCCGCGCCGATCTGAAACTGCCGCTGTTGCTGGTTCCGCAAAAGTCCTCGCTGGCCTCGTTTCAGCGAGAGTGGCGCCGGGTAGTCCAGGATCTGCACGCGCCTACCCCGCCACGCCTCAAACTGACCGAGACCGAGCTGAATCTGAGCGCCGGCGGCTTCCGGATTGACTTACCGGGCGAGCCAAGCAATCTGGCACTGGCAGTGATCGATCTGCAGGACAGCAAACCGCCGGTATGTGCTGTAGCAGAACTGGTCTGGCACGAACGAACTGAAGAGCAAGAGGGGGTAACCTGCGGTCACCGGTTTGTTGAGATTCTGAAAGAAGATCAGGAGCGACTGATTGCGTTGATGAGAAAACGTGCCGGTGGCCTCACCGCCCTGTCTAAACAGCGTGAGTTGCTGGATCAGATGGAGTCATGACGGCGTCTTGGTGCTGCGGTAATGGGCCACCATCAGTTGCTGCAGTGCCAGCGCCATTTCCCGATCCTCAACCTCGGCAATCTGGCTGCTGATCCAGTTCTGCTGTTGGCTACTCAACGGTGGTAAAGCTGATCGACCGGGTTCCGGTTTAACATCCGGCTCCTGCTGAATCCTGCCGGACTTGAGCATGATCTCCCGAACCCGTTCCTCCCCCAGTTGACCGTTTATTCTGGCACACAGCTCTGCCTTCATGAAACTGAGCTGCTGCATCCAGGGACCGCCGGCAACCAGTATCGTCAGCACCCCGCCCGATATCCTGAGTGGACGGGTCCGGGCTGCGATGGCAGGTCCCACAGCCTGCTCCCACTCCTGCCATATAACCAGATCCTTAAGGCGGGCGGCCAGGGCTGAACTGACCGTAGCGTTCAGCAGCCTGCCTATCCGCTCAGGGCTGCCTTTTGGGCGCTTTCCTGCCATGCTTCTGCCTCCGTTTATACCAGCCGCCCACGACCTGTCCCCCCACAGCAGCCAGCAAGGTAAACGGTATCACCCTCCAGCTGAAACCGGCCACGGTGCGCAGATGCACGACCAACGGAATCGGCAGGTGGGCCAGGAACAGCCAGGGAATTGAAAACTTCCGGTACGACTGCCGTAGGTAGCCGCAGGGTATACTGACCAGAAAGGCGGCAACAACCACACCGGCCAAGGTAAATGCATCTTGCATGGGTATCCTCTTTGCGGCATAGTAAGTAGTTAAAATCAGCTTGTCAATCCCGGCACGCATCGGAGCAGCAATGACGCAACAGATGGTAAGCGAAGGACAGTATCTGGCCGTATTCAACTCTACCCATCGGGTACTCAAGGCAGAAGAACTACTGAAACAAAAGGGGCTTCCTATCATGCTGATCCCGGCCCCACGCGCCATTCAGGCTGACTGCGGCCTGGCCATTCGGTTTAACAAAGAGCAGCACGCAACCGTCATGAATATCCTGACTACTGCGCAGCTCTTGCCGGCCTTTCTCTGCCAGCTACAAAACAACCTGTTTATTACCCTGGAGGAATATACCCATGAAAACGATTGATTGTCGCGGCCAAGCCTGCCCCGCACCGGTACTTGCCGTGAAAAAGGGGCTTGAGGAATCAGCAGACGGGCTCTGTGTACTGGTTGACAATGGAGCACCGCATGAAAATGTATCCCGCTTTGCAAAAAATCGCGGCTATACGGTAACGGAAACGCCTGATAACGACGGCTGGTCATTACTGCTTACCCGAGGCGCTTTGGCAGACCAGCCACTATCACCACAGAAACAACAGGCATCAATCGGCGACCGGATACTGTTGATCACTTCCGAACGCCTGGGAGATGGGCCCGAGGAACTCGGGCGCCTGCTGATGAAAAATTTTATCATCACCCTGCTGGAAATTGAGCAACAACCTGGCCGCATACTACTGCTAAACACCGGTGTACTGCTTGCCACCAACGGCGCTGAGACCGTTACACCGCTCAAACGCCTTGAGGAACGAGGGGTGGAACTGTTTGCCTGTGGTGTCTGCCTGGATTTCCTGCACAAGAAAGAGGAGCTGGCTGTCGGTAAGGTAACCAACATGTTTAGTACAGCGGAGCAGTTACTGACTGCCGAGTCAGTCATCAAGCTGTAACATAATTGGACAAGATAGTTCTTGACAGGTAACCTGCGCCATCAGTATAGTCTCATTCTTTTAGGATACCCAGAGTGTACCGACCAAAATAATGTTTGATAACCTTTCAGATAAACTCGAATCGGTCTTCAAAAAACTCCGCGGTCAGGGGGTTATGACTGAGGAGAACATAAAAGACGCACTGCGTGAAGTGCGTCTTGCCCTGCTTGAAGCTGATGTCAACTTCAAGGTGGTCAAGGAGTTTGTTGAAAACGTCCGTCAGAAAGCGGTGGGCACCGAAGTACTGCAAAGCCTTGCCCCTGGCCAGCAGGTAGTACGAATTGTCCACGACGAGCTGGTTGCCCTGATGGGGGGCGAACAGCACAGCAGTCTGGACCTGTCTGCCAAACCACCTGTGAGCCTGATGCTGGTGGGCCTGCAGGGAGCCGGCAAGACCACCACCTGCGGCAAACTTGGCAGCTGGCTGCGCAAACAGAAGCGGCGCCCCCTGCTGGTGCCTGCCGATGTCTACCGTCCGGCTGCCATTGAGCAGTTGAAGACCGTGGGTAAACAGCTGAACATCGATGTATTTGATTCCAGGGCTGATCAGGATCCGGTAGAGATCACCACCGCCGCGATGCGCTATGCCGAATTGAACGGCTTTGACACCGTCCTGCTCGACACTGCCGGTCGCCATCAGATTGACGACTTCCTGATGGAAGAGCTTGAGCGGATCAAGGCAGCGGCACAGCCCCGTGAGATCCTGTTTGTGGCTGATGCCATGACCGGACAAGAGGCGGTGACTGTTGCCGGAGGCTTCAATGATCGGCTCGGCATTACCGGAGTCATCCTCAGCAAGCTGGACGGCGACGCCAAGGGGGGCGCAGCCCTTTCCATCAAGGCGGTCACCGGCACCCCGATCAAATTTGTCGGCCTGGGAGAAAAACTGGATGCCCTTGAGGTATTCCATCCCGACCGACTGGTTTCCCGCATTCTGGGGATGGGCGATGTCCTGACCCTGGTTGAGAAGGCCCAGTCGGCCATTGATGAGAAAGAGGCGGCACGGCTTACCCAGAAGATCAAGAAAAACCAGTTTGATCTGGAAGACTTTCTGGCTCAGCTGCAGCAACTCAAGAAACTGGGCTCACTGGAATCGCTGATGGGGATGATTCCGGGTATGGGCAAGATGATGAAACAGATGCAGGGTGCGCAGCCCAGCGAGAAGGAGATGAAGCGGATCGAGGCGATTATCCGTTCCATGACTCCTGCCGAGCGAGCCGACCACGGTATCATCAATGGCAGTCGCCGCCTGCGAATCGCCAAAGGTAGCGGCACCACGGTCCAGGAGATCAACCTGCTACTGAAACGTTTTACTGAAGCCCAAAAGCTGATGAAGCAGTTCAGCAAGATGGGTTCCAAAGGCATGATGAAGGGGCTGGGCGGTTTGCCCGGCATGGGCAATATGGGCGGTTTGGGCAAAGGAATGTTCCCCTTCGGTCGCTAACTGAACGCCAGAAGAGAACCACAACACGTACTACATACACAGACACAGCAATCAACGCAGGAGGAAACAAACATGGCAACAAAGATCAGACTGCAACGTCACGGCGCGAAGAAGCGCCCTTTTTATCAGGTGGTCATCGCCGATGAGCGCTCACGTCGTGATGGTCGTTTCATCGAGAACGTCGGCTACTTCGACCCGACCAAAAATCCCGCCGTCTGCAAGCTGAATGTGGACAAGGTGATAGCATGGCTCGGCAAAGGGGCCCAACCGACCGACACCGTCAACCAGCTCCTGAAACGTGAAGGCATTCTGGAGAAGGCCTCCCAGAACGCCTGATTATAGCACTTCTCGTTCCACCCGGCCTGTCCGGACTTCAAGAAGAAGAGGTACGCCAGATGAAAGCACTTGTCGAAACTATCGCGCAGGCTCTTGTCGACGACCCCTCCAAAGTGGTCACCTCTGAGGAGATGGAGGAGGACACTCTGGTTATCAAGCTGTCTGTGGCCAAGGAAGACATGGGACGGATCATCGGCAAGGAAGGCCGTACGGCCAAAGCCATCAGGACCTTGCTGAACGCCGTTTCCACCCGGGATAACAAGAAGGCGATCCTGAAGATCGTGGAATAAATGACGAGTACCGACAGTAACCTGATTGCTGTAGGCCGTATTATCGGCACTCATGGCATACGTGGGCAGCTGCGGCTGCATTCTTATTCAGGTAATCTTGAAAGTCTCAAGACAGCAGAGCAGGCGTTACTGACAGGAAGCGATGGAAATTGTTGTGCGGTCATGATCAAAAATGCCGCACTGCACAGCGGCAAGATCCTGCTGACGCTGGATGGTTACGACAATATCAATCTGGTAAGCCACCTGATTGGCACAGAGCTTCTGTTACCGCGTACTCAACTACCTGAACCAGCCGTTGATGAGTACTACTGGCAGGATCTGATCGGGTTGATAGTGGTAACCGACAGCGGGGAAGAACTGGGAACCTTGACTGATATTATGGAAACCGGGGCCAACGACGTCTATCTGGTACACAATCATCAGACTGGACGTGAATACCTGCTTCCGGCCATAGCCAGTGTGATCAGCAACGTTGACCTTCAGGCACGACAAATGATCATCACCCCGCTGGAAGGTTTACTTGATCTATGAGGTTTGACATCCTGACCCTGTTTCCGGAGATGTTTCGGGGACCTTTTGATGAAAGTATCATCCGCAGGGGTCAGGATAAAGGTCTGATCAGTATCACCCTGCACCAGATACGTGATTACAGTCTTGATAAGCACCGCACAGTCGATGATACACCCTACGGTGGCGGTGCCGGAATGCTGATGAAGCCGGAACCCCTTGCAGCGGCCATCACAGCAGCCAAATCGCACAACCCGGCAGCTTTTGTTGTACTGACAACACCGCAGGGTAGACCCCTTGATCAGCCCCTGGGGCAAGAACTGGCTGCAAAACCGGGTCTGATTATTGTTTGCGGTCGTTATGAAGGTATTGACGAGCGGATTTTACAGCAGTACATCGATCTTGAGCTATCGATCGGTGATTATGTTCTTTCAGGTGGTGAACTGGCGGCAATGGTAACAGTTGACTGCGTAACCCGCCTGATACCTGGCGTTTTAGGCTCAGATGAATCTGCAGCGCTTGACTCCTTCAGTGACGGCCTGCTTGAATACCCCCAGTATACGCGGCCATCTGAGTTTAACGGAATCAAAGTGCCGGACATCCTGCTTTCCGGTAACCACGCTGCAATTACACGCTGGCGTCGCGAGCAATCACTGCTTCGAACCGCCCGCAAGCGGCCTGATCTGCTGGCCCACGCAGTGTTGACGAACAAGGATCGTGATCTGCTGCAGGAATATGGATATGTCGATGTCTAATCTGGCTGTAGCTCTGCTGCACTACCCGGTCTACAACAAACATCGACAGGTGGTGACCACTGCCTTCACCAACCTGGACATCCATGACATAGCCCGTACTGCACGAACATACGGCTTGAACCGCTACTATCTGGTAACCCCCTCGGCAGAACAGCAGCAGTTGCTGCAGCGGGTGGTCAACCATTGGGACACCGGCTGGGGCGCCACCTATAATCCAGACCGACGCGAAGCTCTGTCGATTGTCAAAGTGGCGGCAAGCCTGGCAGCAGCAGTAGCCGACCTGCAGCAGGAATCAGGCAGAAGACCGGTTACCATTGCAACCGGCGCAGCAGAACGACCCGGCTCTCTCAGCTTTCATACACTGCGGGAACGTCTGCAGCAGTCTGATGATCAGTATTTGTTGCTGCTGGGTACCGGCTGGGGCCTGACCAATGAACTGTTTGATCGGGTTGACTGCATATTAGAACCGATTCGCGGGCCAGGTGAATACAACCACTTACCGGTTCGTTCGGCACTGGCTATCATGCTTGACAGGCTGGTACCTACACCATGAACATTAACGCAACCTGAAAAGGTATCTTCGAGGAGGAACAACACCATGAACACCATTGATATCATTGAATTTGAACAGATGAAAAAGAATATTCCGGCCTTTAAAGCCGGTGACACGGTCAAGGTACACGTCAAGATCGTTGAAGGTGACAAGCAGCGGATCCAGGCCTACCAAGGTGTGGTGATAGCACGTCAGGGTGGCGGCATTCGTGAAGCCTTTACGGTTCGTAAAATTTCCAACGGTATCGGTGTAGAGCGTGTATTCCCGCTGCACTCACCCACTGTAGATAAGATCGAGGTCGTGACCCGTGGCCATGTACGCCGTGCCAAACTGTACTACCTGCGTAAACTGCGTGGTAAAGCTGCACGTATTCGTGAGAAAAAGTACATTGCAGCAGAAGCATAAATCAATCAAGCCCCGCCTTAGCGGGGCTTTTTTTTACCATGCAATCAGAACTTTTTACCATAGCCCTTGATGATTTGTACTGCTTTGAGCGTCAGGCAGCACAACGTGGCTTTCATTGGGTTGCAGGTGTTGACGAAGCCGGTCGCGGTCCCCTTGCCGGGCCAGTGGTCGCAGCAGCCGTCATCCTGCGACCAGCTCAAATCATCGCCGAGGTTGATGATTCAAAAAAACTGACTGAACGACGCAGAGAGCTGCTGTTCGAGCGGATCATGGATGAAGCGCTAGCCATCGGTATCGGCATTGTTGATGCACAAACGATTGATGCGATCAACATCCTGCAGGCAACCAGGCAGGCCATGCTGACAGCAGTTCAGTCACTGCAGCCTCAACCGGATTGCCTGCTGATTGACGGTATCACCACCATTGCCAGTACGGCTCACCAGACCACCATTAAGCAAGGCGACAGCCGCAGCGGTTCCATTGCTGCTGCCTCCATCATTGCCAAGGTTACCCGTGATCGCCTGATGATTCAATATGATCAGCAATTTCCAGAGTACGACTTTGCCCGGCACAAGGGCTACGGCAGTGCCCAGCACCTACAGGCAATACGGCGTCATGGTCCCTGCCCGATCCATCGTCTCACCTTTGCCGGAGTCAGTCCCTCAAAAGGACAGAATAAGTTGCTTTTTTCCTGAAAGCAGCTAAACTTCAGCGCCATGACAAACCTGCACACTTCCAGCCCTCAACCTACAACTGAAGTCAAGATCGGCGTCATACCTACGCTGCTACTCAAGGATCAAGTACTGAGCCATGACCAGCTGGCATATGCCGTACGGGTTCACAGCAAACTCACCACCCCGCAGACCATGCTTGACACCTTGCTGGAACTGGGGCTGATCAGCCAGGATCAGCTGCAGTCAACGCTGCGTAAGTATCAACTCAATGTTCGCCTGGGAGATCTCCTGGTTGAACTGGGGTATCTGCGTGACTCTGACCTGTCACAAGCCCTGGCGATTCAAAAAGAGTCCGACGGTCAGCGTCGTCTGGGCGAGGTACTGGTAGACAACGGCTTTATTGAAGAACGCAAACTGCTGGAGTCCCTCTCGTACCAGCTAGGCTATCCGCTGATCGACCCTGATTTTGTGAGGATCGATCGATCGCTGCTGGGCCGCCTCCCTCTTGACGTCTGCAAGCAGTTCAACGTACTGCCGCTTTACAAAAAGGGCGATCAGCTGGTGGTTACCTTTGCCGATCCCCTTGATCAAAGGGCACGGGATATCGTCAGCGCCCATCTGGGCAGCTACATACCGGCTATCTGTTCAAAAAAATCACTCAAAGAGGCGATTTCCGCCATAGATCATGCCGGCCAGACTGTGGCCGCCGATGAGAACACCATTATCGGTATGATCAACCTGCTGTTTGAAGATGCCATTGAAGATCAAGCCAGCGACATCCATATCGAACCGCTCAAGGACCGTCTGCGGGTTCGCTTCAGGCGGGATGGCGTTATGGGGCATCATAAGGATTATCCTAAAGAGATAGCACCGCAACTGATCACCCGGATCAAGGTCATGTCCCAGGCAGATATTGCCGAGAAACGGCGTCATCAGGACGGCAGGATCCTGTTCACCAGCCGGACGCATGGCCTCAACCTGGATATGCGGGTCTCTTTTTTCATCACGATTCACGGCGAGAAGGTGGTGCTGCGCCTGCTGAACAACAAGGGCAGCGTGCTTGATATCAAAGAGATCGGCATGGCTCCCCGCATGCTGGAGCATTTTATCTATGATGCCCTGGAGGTGCCAACCGGGGTCATGATCGTCACCGGCCCGACCGGCTCAGGCAAGACCACCACCCTGTACGGCTGTGTCGGTCATCTCAACAACATCAACACCAGCATCATCACTGCCGAAGACCCGGTCGAGTATGTGATTGAAGGTATTTCGCAGTGTTCCATCAACCCCAAGATCGGGGTCACCTTTGAAGAGACCCTGCGGCATATCGTACGCCAGGATCCCGATGTGATCGTCTTGGGGGAGATCCGCGATCAGTTCTCGGCAGAAACCGCTATTCAGGCAGCCCTCACCGGCCATAAGGTCCTCACCACCTTCCACACTGAAGACTCTATCGGTGGCCTGATCCGCCTCTTGAACATGAACATCGAGGCATTTCTGATCTCCTCCACCGTGGTCTGCATTGTAGCCCAGCGACTGCTGCGCAAGGTCTGCCCGGAGTGTGCCGAGCCGTACACCCCCACTCCCCTTGATCTTGCACGGCTGGGGGTCACGGCCAACGATCTGCAGGGGGCCAACTTCAAACTCGGTCGTGGTTGTAAAAGCTGTCGGTTCAACGGCTATCGTGGTCGGGTGGCAATCTTTGAACTGCTGGTCATGAACGAGATGGTCAAAAACGCCATCCTTGAACACAAAAGCTCATACGAAATCCGCAAGGTCAGCATTGAGACATCCGGCATGGTAACCCTGATGGAAGATGGGCTGGTCAAAGGGGCCAATGGGCTGGTTTCACTGCATGAGATTATCACGGATCTGCCACGGCTGGGTAAACCGCGACCACTGCATGAACTGCGCAGACTGTTGGGGGCAACACGATGAGTACTGAAAAACCGTTGATCCGGCTGATCCAGGAACGCCTTGAAGGTGATTTGCAAGAGCTGCCGGTCTTCCACACGGTGGCGGTCAAACTGCAGCAACTACTGTCGTCACGCAGCTTTGAGATCAGCGATGTTACTGAACTGATCGGTGAAGACCAATCCCTGACGGGCCGCGTACTCAAGGTGGCCAACTCTTCTTATTATGCCGGGCTGAACAAGATCGCTACCATCAAGGATGCCATCATCAGACTGGGTGCTCAGGAGATCGCCAACATGGCGATGCTGGCCTCGCAGTTTGAGTTCTACAACTCATCCAACAAGACCCTTAACACCATGATGCAGGCACTCTGGGGACACGCCCTGGCCTGTGCCGTAGGCGCCAAATGGATGATCCGCAAGGCCGGTTACCCCGGCATGGCAGCTGAGGCGTTCATGGGGGGGTTGATGCACGATATCGGTAGCCTGGCGCTACTGAAGGTCTTAGACGACATCATCAAAAGTAATCAGACCACGGTCTTCTTTTCAGACCAGCTAATCAATGAAATCATTGCGGCCATGCATGAAGAGGTTGGCTTTAACCTGATGCAGGCCTGGAACTTTCCTGATTTTTATTGTGATATTGCCCACAACCACCACGGCGAAACGTTTGATCAGACAAACATCCTGCTGGTGGCCGTACGACTCTCCAACGTTGCCTGCAAAAAGCTGGGCCGTTCACTGCAGCCGGCAGATCCCTCCATTGCCCTGTTTTCAATGCCGGAAGCCCAGATACTTGGCTTGAAGGAGATTGCCCTGGCAGAGCTGGAGATCATTATTGAGGATGCCGACGGCATCAGTACCAGCTGACACCCTGCAGTGTCCAACAAGACTACCTCTTTTTACCCCGCCGTAAAAACCGGTTTACGCCCTGATTGTGTTCAGCCAGGGTACGTGAAAACTGATGGGTACCGTCCTTCCGTGCCACAAAATAGAAATAGTCGGTTTTGGCCGGTTCAAGTACGGCAACCAGTGCATCAAAACCGGGATTACCGATCGGTCCCGGCGGAATCCCTTTAATCTGATACGTGTTGTACGGACTCTTACGCTGCAGATCCTCTCTCGTTACCCCGCCGCCAAAGACCTTGACACCGTACACGGCAGTGGGATCACTCTGCAGCGGCATCCCTACCTTGAGGCGATTCAGAAACACTGACGCAATCAGCGGTTTTTCTTCTGCCACCATTGCCTCCCGTTCAACCATGGATGCCAGCGTCACCACCTGCACAAGCGACTTGCCGGAAGCCGCCACAAGCGGTTGCAGCCGTTCAGTACGATGTCTGAACTCACGCACCATCTCCTTGATCAGATCCACCTCTGACATCTTGAACCCGACCTGATACGTACCGGGAAACAGGAATCCCTCCACTGACCGTGTCGGGATATGCAGTTTTTTGAGCAGCTGCGGGTCAGCACAGGCATCAAGAAACTCTTGACGACCGAATATCCCCTGACGTTCCAGCAGCTCAGCGGCCTGGTAGATGGAATAGCCCTCCGGCAGGGCAAACTTGCGCGAGTCGGTCAAACCGCTGGCCAGCTTTTCAAGTATCTCTGCTGGAAGCATGGCCGCAGACAGGCGATAATCACCTGCCTGCATGCTCCGGTCCAATCCGCGTAACCGCGCTACCAGCCGAAAGTGCAGACTGCTGCGGATCATACCAACCTGCTCAAGCTCGGCAGCAATCCCGTTAAAACTCGCTCCTTTGGGGATGGTAAGGGC
Source organism: Geobacter sp. UBA6802 (assembly GCA_002452325.1). Classification (GTDB taxonomy): domain Bacteria; phylum Desulfobacterota; class Desulfuromonadia; order Geobacterales; family Pseudopelobacteraceae; genus Trichlorobacter. The sequence goes on along the minus strand of DKFG01000079.1, from coordinate 3,530 downwards.
ATAGACCCGCAGCGCCGTGCCAGCTGGCAGGTACAATAGCACCAGATACCACAGCAGCATTGCCAGGGCACAAGCGCGAATCAACCAGGGAAGCAGGGTCCGAATCCGGGGGTGTACAAGTGATGGCCTGTTCAGCATGCGCAGATTGTACGGGCTTTAACGACGAGGTCAAGCGCTAAGTGGCAGCAAAACTGACTCATTCTCGTATTTTCTCCTGTAAACTTGTGCCTTGGTCTGGTATCACAAGCCCGACTACCGTTCATGAAAGGATCCTCACCATGTCCTCCTCACCGTTTTCTGGCGCTGCCTGCAAGCAACCCGGTGTTGCCGCAGCCATCAAACAGCATTTGCAGGGGATCAAGCAGCCAACACCTGCTGCCTATCCGGAAACCATCAACCTGCCGTTTAACCGCAAGGCGTTGCCGGAGGGATTTGTGCTGTATCCCGCACCACAGCCTGCACCAGACAGCGACAGCCACTGGCTGCTGCTGCAGGGCGGTAATCTGGTGCTGATCGAATCAGAAAACGGCCTTGCACTGCCGGAGGGAGCGGCGCCTGACTGGGTTACACCTGATCGTAAGCCGCTGCACTTTGCCTCGCTGAACGGACGTCCGGTCTGTGCGTTGTCTGTTCCCGCTGCCCAACCGCTGCCGCCAGGGCTTGCGGCAGAACCGTTCAACGCCTTTCAGGAACGAATCCCTGCCAACATTATGACCATGGCAGGAATTGCCAAGCACCTGCTGCACTGGCAGCAAGTTGGGCGCTTCTGTTCCCGCTGCGGCGGTCAGCTTGCACAACTGCCTGACAGCTGGGGCAAGCGCTGTGCTGCCTGTAGCACCGAACAGTACCCACCCATTCATCCCTGTGCCATCGTCCTGATCCGACACAAAGACCAACTACTGCTGATTCGCAAACCGGAATGGCCCAGGGGCCGCTACAGCCTGGTGGCAGGGTTTCTTGATGTGGGGGAGTCCCTGGAAGAGTGCGCCATACGGGAGGCACGGGAAGAGACCGGCGTTACTATTAAAAACGTGCAGTACGTTGCCAGCCAGGCCTGGCCCTTTCCCTCGCAGCTGATGGTCGGCTTTGTTGCAGAGTATGCCTCAGGTGATATTCAAATAGACGGCGTTGAGATTGATGATGCCCGCTGGTTTACCCTGGGCCACCTGCCCGATCTGCCGGCCCGGCGCAGCATCGCCCGCTTCCTGATCGACAGCGTCAATGGCTGACAGTAAAAAGGCACGGTGTCCCAGTCAGACACCGTGCCTTTTCCTGCTACGTACCCTCGATCAAAACTCAGCTGAGTATCCGCTCCATCAGCATGCTACCCTGCTCCAGCAGCAGCCCGGTGGCCCGGGCCTGCTGCTCGTCATAGCCAGTAGCGCCATTCCCCAGCTGCTGACCATGCCGATAGATAATAAACGGCACCGGATCGCTGGTATGGGTCTTTAAATGCACCGGTGTAGGATGGTCAGGACAGCAGAGTATCCGCAGATCATCAAAGCGATCAGCCCCCCCTAACACTGTTCCCACCACCAGACGGTCAAAATCTTCAATCGCCTTAAGCTTATTTTCCAGGCTGCCGCTGTGGGATGCCTCATCCGGCGCCTCCACATGCAGGTAGACAAAATCAAGCCGCTCCAGCGCTGCCAGGGCTGCTTCGGCCTTGCCCAGGTAATTGGTATCAATATAACCGGTGGCTCCCGGCACATTGATCACCTCAAGACCTGCGCACAACCCGATCCCTTTCATCAGATCCACCGCCGAGATCACTGCGCCTGAAAGACCGAACTTCTCCTGATACGGCTGCAACACCGGGCTCTTGCCGTGTCCCCAGAGCCAGATTGAGGTGGCAGGCAACTCATCCCGGGCTTCACGCTGTTTGTTAATCGGATGGTTATGCAGCACCATCTGGGAGCTGTTCATCAGACTGATCAGCTCATCAGCCCCCTCTCCTTTCGGCAGGTAGGCCAGCACCTGTTTACCGCTGATATCATGAGGCGGCGTAGCGGTCATGGTATCTTTACCGTTACGCCAGACCAGCAGGTGGCGGTACCCCACCCCCGGATAAAACTGAAACTGCCCATCACCCAGTTGATCCTGCAGGCTTTTGATCAGCTGGTGTGACTCCTCGCTACCGATATGACCGGCAGAGAAATCTTCCATGTACACCCTGCCATTGTGCGGGGTCAGGGTTACCAGGTTCATCCTGAAGGCCACATCGTTTGGCCCCAGATCCACCCCCATACTGACCGCCTCCAGCGGTGACCGACCGGTATAACAGCTGCGAGGATCGTAGCCAAACACCGACAGGTTGGCCACATCACTGCCGGGAGGCAGACCGGTCGGTACGGTCTGCGCCAAGCCCACCAGACCTGCCTGGGCCATCCGGTCCATGTTGGGCGTATGGGCCGCCTGCAGCGGTGTCTTGCCGTCTAATTCAGCACAGGGCTCATCGGACATGCCGTCGCCCAAAAGTACGATTATCTTCATAGTCACCTTTCAACGTCACTCAAAATGTCGGCTATAGTATCCCCTGCAGACCGACCTTGTCAATCTGCAGCGCTCTGATTCCTACTGCTGGAGACGCCGCACAAAGATCTCACGCGCCAGGGCCGTATCAATCGCAAACTCAGAAAAACCGACCCTGAAGATATACGAAGGGAAGGACTGCACCAGCACAATCCGGTTGCCGGGCAACACCCCCATTGCCATCAGCTTCTGCATCTTCTTGTTGTCATCGGTCTGGATATAGGCAATTTCACCCTCATGCCCCGAGCGGCACTCCGTCAGCGGCACCACCCCCAGATCACCGCTCATGCGCGCCTCAGTGCAGCACTCCCCCGGCGGAATCGGTTTACCGTGTGGGCAGGTGGTGGGATGATTCAGCATGGTGCAGATCTTGGTATCAACCCCCTCAGTCAGCAGATGCTCAAACTGGCAAACCTTCAACTCGCCGGTCTCGCCACGCAGATTCAGTACATCCATCATCAGCCGCTCTGCCAACCGGTGCCGCCGGACGGTCATCCTGCCTACATCACGTCCTTCAGGTCTGATGTAGAGCATACCGTTACGCAACTCCGCCAGCGCATGACGGGTCAACTCCCGCACCGGCTCATCATCCGGCCTCAGCTGCAGGGTCTCAGGGTCAAGGAACGCCCCGCCCTCTTCCTCCACCTCAATCCAGAGCCGTTCGATGATATCTTCAGCCTTCTCGGAAAGTTTCATGACTGACGCTCCTTTTCAGTACCCCGGACCAGCGACTTCAAACGTTTCAGCAACGCCGGTTCCGGTATATTCTTGTAACCGCAGCGAGGGCAGTGGATGCCGTGGCACCCCCCCGAGCAGGCGCCGCAACCGGGCTGAGTTCCCTCAGATTCCTCAAATTCGTGTCCACAAAACGAACAACGCATCGCCCCTACCCCACCAGCGGAAAAGTCTGCAACAGACGGTTAAGCAGATACCCGCTACCAAACGCCACGCCGCTGACAAAGAAAAAAATGGCCAGCGACACCTTCCAGCCCCGCTCC
>DKFG01000181.1 GCA_002452325.1 Geobacter sp. UBA6802 | reverse complement strand
TGGTGAAGTGCCGCACCAGATCCAGTTCAGACAGCTCCGGCAGTCCAGCGGTTTCTGTGCGCAGCAGGTTGTGCGGCAGCCCGGCAGCAGCAGGCACATCCGATGTGGGCAGCATCACCCCACGGCGACCAGCCACGGATTTTTCATAGATCAGTTGCATAGCTGCACCTCCAGCTCCTTCACCAGCAAATCAATCTCTTTCTTGCTGCGCTTCTCGGTCACCGTCACCACCAGCAGGTTCTCCGATCCCTCATACAAAGGCCCCAGCGGCAGGCCGGCAGCAATCCCTTGGTCAAGCAGTGCCGCCACGATCTGGGCAGCCGGTTTGGGCAGTGCAATCGTAAACTCGTTAAAGGTTGGTGCGCTCTGCAGCACTGTTACGCCGGGCAGTTTAGCCAGGCAGGCTTTGGCGTACTCCGCCTTGTCATGGTTCAGCCGGGCCAGATCAGCCAACCCCTGCTTGCCGAGCGCTGACAGAAAAATCAGGCCGCGTAGCGCACAGAGCGACTGGTTGCTGCAGATATTGGAAGTAGCCTTATGGCGCTTGATATGCTGCTCACGGGCCTGCAGGGTCAAGACGAACCCCCGTTTACCGTTCTTGTCAACCGTCTCGCCCACAATCCGGCCCGGCATGTTGCGGATATGGCTCTTTTTTGCAGCAATTAAGCCAAAGGAGGGGCCGCCAAAGGAGAGCGGGTTGCCCAGTGACTGTCCATCACCCACCGCAATATCAGCCCCCAGCTCACCAGGTGATTTCAGGATACCCAGGGCAATCGGGTAGACCGCAGTCACCAGCAGGGCACCCTTGGCATGCACCTGATCAGCCAGACTTGTGCTGAGCGGAGTCGAAGTGCCTGAAAAATCATCAATACAGCCAAAGACGTTCGGGTACTGTACCAGCAGGGCTGCGGTCTGGTCATCCAGTTGCGCTGCAAGTTCTGCCCGGTTCAGCAGGCCGTCCAAAGGCGGCAGTTCCACCAGCTCGGCATCATGGTAGGAGAGGTACGTTGCCAGCACCTGCCGGGCGATCGGCGAGACGCAGCCATCCACCAGCACCTTGCTGCGGTTGGTGGCCCGCATCGCCATCAAGGCAGCCTCGGCAAGGGCAGTTGCACCGTCATAGAGCGAGGCGTTGCTGACATCCAGTCCGGTCAGACGGCAGATGGCGGTCTGATACTCAAACAAGGCCTGCAGGGTGCCCTGGGAACATTCCGGCTGGTAGGGGGTGTAGGCGGTGTAGAACTCGGCCCGGCCGGAAAGGTGATCTACTGCCGCCGGAATAACGTGGTCATAGAAGCCGCCGCCAATGAACAGCGACAGGTTCTGGCAGTTATCAGCTGCCAGCTGCTGCAGCTTGGTGTACGTCTCAAACTCGGACATGCCGGATGGCAGGTTGAAGGTGGTGCAGCGTAGTTCGGCAGGAATCGGGGCAAACAGGGCCTCAATGCTCTGCACGCCAATGGCAGCCAGCATCTCCTGAATCTCTTCCGGGGTATGCGGACAGTAGTGACTGGTTTGCATGGGTAGTTGCTCCTACAGGGTCTTCAGGTAGTCGTCGTACTGCTCCCTGGTCATCAGCTTTGCCAGTTCGCCAGTATCAGCCAGTTCAAGCTCCACCATCCAGGCCGCCTCTTCGGCAGACTCGTTGACCTTTTCGGGCGCATCCTCAAGTTCATTGTTAACCTTGACCACCGTGCCGGATACCGGCGCATAGATATCACTGGCGGCCTTGACTGATTCAATCGCCGCCATGACCTCTTCCTGCTTGACCTGCTTGCCGATTGTCGGCAGCTCCACAAAGGTAACGTCTCCCAGCTCGTGGGCGGCATGTTCACTAATGCCACAGACCGCGCTGGTACCGTCTACCTTGACCCATTCATGCTCTTTGGTGAAATAGATAACCGACATTCGTACACTCCCTCCTGATTCAAGTTATTTTTTGGGGCACTCACCGATCCGTCTGCCCTTAACCTTGACGGTCATGTTGTGGCCCTGGGCATTCATCTTCATGACCGAGGTGTAGGCATCGGCACTGAAGACGGTTTCTCCGGAAAAGGTACCGGCACTCTCTCCCGTGCATTTCATGGTCCAGGTCACTTTATTGCCCGACACCTTGTAGTCAGTCAGCTTACAATTCTTGTCCCGATTGATGACAGACTTGTGGTCCTGGACATCCTCTTTGGTATAGCAGTGCTTGATGGTGCTGGACGGCAGTTTCATCGGCATGCCCGGCATCTCGGTCTGGGACGTCACCTCCCAGTAGCCTTCACGAATCGGGTCCGCTGCCGATACATACCCGGCTGACAGCAACAATACTCCTGCAACAACAAAGGCAAAGTGTTTCATGACCTACTCCTTTCTGGGTTCTGTTGATTAACTGCGTACCGAACCTTCTGTATAAAATGGGGTGGAACAGACCGCCGCCTCCATCACCGCCCGATCCTGTTTGATGGTCAGGGCAGTGCCAAGCGCCGCATAACCGGGCTCAACATAGCCCAGACCAATGCCGCAGCCCAGCATCGGTGAGAAGACGCCGCTGGTCACTTCGCCGATCTGCCGTTCTCCGTCAAAGATACCGAAACCGTGGCGGGGTGTGCGCCGTGAAGTGACCTTAAAGGCCACCTTAACCCGCTTCAAAGGCTGCTTCTGTTGCTTCAGCAGCGCCTCTTTGCCCACAAACTGCTTGTCCAGTTTGACAAAGGCAGCCAGGTCCGCTTCCAATGGCGTTGTCGCCTCATCAATATCACTGCCGTAGAGTGAGTAGCCCACTTCCAGACGCAGCACATCCCGTGCCCCCAGTCCGGCCGGCTTGACCCGCTCATCAGCCAGCAGCTTTTCCCACAGCTCGCCTACTTTATCGGCTGGCAGGAAGATCTCATACCCCAGCTCACCGGTGTAGCCGGTACGGCTGACAATGGCAGGAACGCCCAGTACCGTCTGCTGGACAAATTTAAAGTAGGGAATCTCGGCCACCCAGCCACCCAGCAGGTCAACCAGCACTTCACGGGAACGGGGCCCCTGCAGGTCAAGCTTGGCAGTGG
>DKFG01000122.1 GCA_002452325.1 Geobacter sp. UBA6802 | reverse complement strand
CAAATATGGCGTTTCCATCACCGACGCCTGCATCAGCTGGGAGACTACCGAAAAAATTCTGTTGGAGGCCCACCACCGGTTACAAAAACGGAAGTGATCGCAACAGCATCAATTTCATTGCCGCTCGATAAAAGTATCGCTCCTATTCGTAGGTCACCTGCAGCCCGTGTCCGCCGACCTTATTCAAAACTCCGCTGAACTTTCCTTCAGCCCCTTCGGCCAGGAGATCCAGGTAGTTAACCTTCTTTTTCGGCGGCAGGATCACGACAGGTTCACCGCTGATGCCAGCCAAACGGCCAGCCTCATCAAGGGCGTCCTGTAGATTACCCAGCTTATCCACCAGCTTGACCGCTTTGGCCTGCTCACCGGAAAGCACTCGACCATCGGCAATCCTGCGGACTTCCTCAACCGGCAGCTTGCGCCCCTCGGCCACAGCACGCACAAATTGTTCATGGGTACTATCGATCACCGCCTGGAACATGGCCCGGTCCTCAGGAGACAGCGGACGATCCGGTGAGCCAGCATCCTTGAAGGCGCCGGTCTTGATGGTGGAGGACTTGATACCGACCTTATCCAGCAGTCCTTCGATGTTGGAAAATTTGATCAGCACCCCGATACTGGCGGTGGCAGTGCCGGGATTGGGCTAAATCAGCGTAGCCGGTGCAGCAATATAATAACCACCGGAGGCTGCCAGACTGCCCATGGAAACCACCACCTTCTTTTTGGCAGCCAACTTGCGCACCTCCTCATAAATTTCCTGGGAAGGTCCAACTACTCCTCCGGGTGAATCTACGCGCAAAACCACTGCCTTGACCTGATCTGCCTTAAGAAAGTGGCGTAACTGACGGATCGGCTCCCTTGAGTCGGTGATCATCCCCCTGACCTCCACCAGGCCAACGCCGGGACCGTCGCCAAATCCCTGCTGGTCGCCTCTGAACACCAGACCCGCCAGCAGAAAACTGCCTATAAACAGCACCATCAGGCCGAAACAACAGCCGACAACAATCAAAACAATTTTCTTTGCAGACATCACAGACTCCTGCGGCTGAAGCCGCTTCATGAGGTGAGAAAGCAGTATGCGTATTCTGGTGGTTTCAGATTCACACGGCAATCATACCAATCTATTCAAGGCCCGAGAACAGGCCGGTCAGATTGATGCCGTTATCCATCTGGGTGACGGTGAGGACGACGCAGCCATGCTGGCAGCGGCTGAGGATATTCCGGTGCTGCAGGTGGCCGGAAACTGCGATTTTGGTTCACGATCCCCACGTGAGCGGCTTGAAACCCTGGCTGATACAAGTCTGCTGCTCTGCCACGGCGACCGGTACGGTGTTAAGCTGGGCCTGTCACACCTGATCGAGCGGGCCAGGAGCTGCGACGTCGCAGTAGTGCTGTACGGCCATACCCACCAGGCCATGGTGGAGCAGTGTGACGGTATCTGGCTGATCAATCCCGGCACCCTCTGGGGACGGGCACCGTTTCTCTCCTACGTCCTGCTTGAGCTGAACCCGGGTAACGTGTCTGCCGCCATTCACAAGCTGCCGGAATAGTGCTGCTGTTCTTCATGCCCCTTGTGGATAGCCTTCTCAAGCCGTCGGCGCCGCGGCAGGGTCACCAGCCATCCCACCGGGCCTGACAACACATAACACAGCATGATCACGAACATCATGATGGCCGGCTCTGCGGCGATGATGATCAGCAGCACCACCGCCAACACCAGAAAACCGAACGGCTGACGCTTGATCAGCTCCGGATCCTTGAATGAATAAAATTTGATATTGGAGACCATCAGAAAGGCCAGCAGATAGATCAGCACCAGAATAGCCAGTTTTTTATAGGAACTGGGCCAGCCGAAATGGGTAAACAACAGCACCGTAGAGGCCACCATGCAGGCAGCTGCCGGTATCGGCAGCCCCACAAAACGTTTACTCTCCACCGTTGCCACCTGCACGTTGAAGCGAGCCAGGCGCAATGCACCGCAGACCACAAACAGAAACGCAGCCAGCCAGCCCAGACGACCAAACGGCTTCAACGCCCAGGCGTACATCATCAACCCCGGCGTCACCCCGAAGGCAACCAGATCCGCCAGGGAATCAAACTCAACCCCGAACTGGCTGGTGGTGTTGGTGAGCCGTGCCACCTTGCCGTCAAGTCCGTCGCAGATGGCTGCGACAAAGATCCAGACCGCTGCCGTGGCATAATTGCCGTTCAGGGTTGCCACCATGCTGTAGAAACCGGCGAACAGGCTGCCGGCGGTGATCAGATTGGGCAGAATGTAGATGCCGCGCCTGATGTTTTCTGATCGGCCAGGGGGCTGGACAGCGCGTTCAGATGGTTCCATCGTTAACGCTCCTTGTCGGTTTCCTGCGGCAAGCGGGCAAGGGGAGTCACTCCGGCAGCGGTGACCTGGCCCAATACAACCAGCGGCGTTACAGCAGTCGGCAGGTACAGGTCAAGACGCGATCCAAAACGGATCATACCGTAGCGTTCGCCCCGTTTCAGACAGTCACCGGTATCAACATAGCAGTGAATTCGGCGGGCGATCAGACCGGCGATCTGCACACAGACCAGCCGCAGCCCCTGCTCGGTCTCCAGGACCAACCCCAGTTGCTCATTTTCACTGGAGGCCTTACTGTGACGCACATCCAGAAAACGACCAGGTCGATAGAAACGCTCGATTACCTTGGCGGTACAAGGCGCCCAGTTAACATGGACATTGAAGACCGACATGAAGATACTGACCTTCTGACACGCCCCCAGCTGTTCCTGCTCTGCCGGCCCAACGTAGACCACGGTGCCGTCGGCCGGGGCTACCAGCAGCCCTTCATCAGCCGGAGGGATCCGTTCGGGGTTGCGGAAGAAGGCAACAACAAAGATCACCAGCAGCAGCGAGATGAAGGCCGGTACCGCAAGAATTACAGACGACAGCAGCAGGGTGGCGATGGCCAGAAACAGGAACAGGCCGATGCTGTAAGCAATGGCCGGGTAACCTTCAGAGGTGATAACTGCTTTGGATGGTTTCATCGTATTCCTGACGCATGACGCACGAAACCCTGCCCTCGGTGGTGGGCAGGGTTCCTGCATCAGACCGTTACTGATTAATTCTTTGATTTATCAACGATTTTCTGGATCCAGGGCATCATGCCACGCAGCTTCTCACCTACCTGTTCAATCGGATGAGCTGCATTCAGACGACGGCGGGCGGTCATCTCGGGGTAATTGGACATACCCTCCAGAATGAACCGCTTGGCATATTCGCCGTTCTGGATGTTTTGCAGGCACTCCTTCATGGCAGCACGG
>DKFG01000075.1:3992-4945 GCA_002452325.1 Geobacter sp. UBA6802 | reverse complement strand
CATCTGACCGCCGGTCATGCCGTAAGTGGTATTGTTGACAAAGATCACCGTGATCTTCTCACCCCGGTTGGCGGCGTGGATAATCTCGGAGGTGCCGATGGCGGCCAGATCGCCGTCACCCTGATAGGTGAAGACAATCCGGTCGGGCCGGGCCCGCTTCACGCCGGTAGCCACCGCCGGGGCACGCCCGTGGGGCGACTCCACCACATCGATGTTGAAGTAGCCATATAGGAACACAGAACAGCCCACCGAGGCGCAGCCGATGGTCTTATCGGCAATACCAAAACTGTCCATGGCCTCAGCCACCAGACGATGGATTGAACCATGGTGACAGCCAGGGCAAAAATGGGTCTGCACATCTTTCAAGCTAACCGGTTTGGAAAATACCTGCTTCATATAGGTGGGTCCTTAACAGAATTTCTTGATCTGGATACACAGCTCTTCCGGGGTGGGCAATGAGCCTGCTCCGGGCGGACGGCCATAAAACTCCACCTCAGCATCACGCGCCACAGCCAGACGGACATCATCCACCATCTGACCGGTTGAAAGCTCTATGGTCAGCCACTTTTTGCAATGACTGGACAGATCAGCATAGGCCTTTTTCGGAAACGGGAACAGGGTGACGGGACGCATCAGGCCAACCTTGAGCCCCTCTGCCCTGGCCATATCAACCGCTGTGCGGGCAATGCGCGAGGTGCAGCCGAAAGCGGTCACCATCAACGCTGCATCTGCTGTCTGATACTCCTCCCAACGGGATTCCTTGTCAGCCAGCTCCTGATAGCGGGCATGCATCTTCCAGTGAAACTTCTCCATCTCACCATCGCCCAGATACAGAGATTTAACCACATGCTGCGCTCCGCCACCGGTACCGCGCACGGCCCAATCTTTGTCCGGCAGCGCAACGGCAGGACGAGGATGCGGGGTGATTGACTCCTTCATCTGGCCCAGCACCG
>DKFG01000075.1:299-3968 GCA_002452325.1 Geobacter sp. UBA6802 | reverse complement strand
GCATGGTCAGATCGTACATCTCCTGAACAGAGTTCGGTGCCAGCACGATGATGCGATACCCGCCATGACCGCCCCCTTTGGTGGCCTGATGATAATCGGCCTGGGAAGCGTCGATACCGCCAAGACCGGGACCGGCCCGCATGATATCAACGATCACGCCGGGCAGTTCGGAACCGGCCATGTACGAGATTCCTTCCTGCTTCAGGGAGATACCGGGGCCGGAGGATGAGGTCATGGCCCGCACCCCGGTGGCAGAGGCGCCCAACACCATGTTGATGGCTCCGATTTCGCTTTCAACCTGGATAAAGGTGCCGCCTTTCTTGGGCAGCTCACGGGAAAGATATTCGGGGATGTCACTCTGAGGGGTGATCGGGTAGCCGAAGTAACAGCGTACACCAGCCTCAACAGCTGCCATGGCCACTGCTTCGTTCCCTTTGACAAACGTTCTTTGGGGCGAACTCATGGTTATGCTTCCTTGAACACGGTAATGGCTACATCAGGACAGATCTCTGCACAGAGGCAACAGCCGGTGCAGCTATCCTGATGAGAGAATACGGCAACCGTATACCCCAGCGTATTGGGCTGCTCACTCATAGAGACAAGTTTTTTGGGGCAGGCAATGGTACAGAGTCCACACCCTTTGCACCGTTCTTCTTCAATAACTATATATGGCATGCAGAGCCACCTCAGGTGAAATAGATCGGATCGATGTTAGTAACAGAATGCTATTGACGGGGTCAAACTTTTTTTTGAAAACAACCAATGGCAGCCGCGAGAAACCGCTTGCATTAACGGCCAGATACTGTTAGTTGAGATCAAATTGTACATTTTTCTATATAAAAGGAGATGGTATGTCATCAATACTGGTTGAACTGACCGCAAACATTGTTTCTTCACACGCATCATCAGTTGAAATGACCTCTGATGAGCTGTTGCAGGAGATACAAAAAGTCTATGCTGCACTTAAAGGTCTTGAGACCGATATTCCTGTTGAAGAAGCAGCCGTCAACAAAGAACAGACACCTGTCTTAAACCCCAAGAAGTCAATCCAGAAGGACCAGGTCATCTGCCTGATCTGTGGCAAGGGTGGATTTAAAACCTTGACCAGACATCTGAACGTTGTACATAACATGAAGCCAGGGGCCTACCGCAAGCAGTTCAATCTTCCTGCCGGTATTGCCCTGGCAGCCAAGAGTTATTCCGAGTTACGTCGCCAGGCTGCGCTTGACAACAATCTTGGGGAGAAGCTGGCAGTGGGGCGCGCAAAGCGTATGGCCAAGTATGAAGCAAAAAAAGCAGCAGCACCTGCTACAGAAAAGATCGTAAAAAAACCCAAAACAGTGACCCGTACACGCAGCAAAAACTAAGTAGCGGTGACACGCGGCATCAACCTGTAACCGCCCCATTTCCGGGGCGGTTTTTTTATACCGTTTTCTGCAACGCACGCGACAGTGCGGCAAACTCATCAAGCGAGAGGGTCTCACCGCGCCGTCGTGCATCAATGCCTGTTGCCAGCAGCGCCGCCTCAAGTGTTGATAGATCATCGGCTATAGCCGCACTTTTCAGACAGTTCCAGAGGGTCTTGCGCCGCATGGCAAAGGCAGCCCTGACAACCTGCTCAAACAGCGCCTGGTCACCCACCGCAACCCGTGAATCAGCAAGCGGTACCAGACTGATCACCACTGAATCAACTTTTGGCGCCGGAAAAAAACAGCCGGGCGGCACCAGAAACTCACGCCGCACCTCAAACCATTGCCGAAACAGGACCGTCAGCACACCATACTCACTGCAATCAGGTGCTGCAGCCAGGCGTTCACCCACCTCTTTCTGCAGCATGACCACCAGACGGCTGAAACGCTGTCGCTCCTCCAGAAAACGAAACAGCACCGGTGTTGAGATGTTGTAGGGCAGATTGGCCACCACCTTGTAAACACCCGCCCCAAGTAACGCTGCAAAATCAGCCTGCAGCACATCCTGCTCATGGATCAGTACCTTCAGGTTATCCTGGTACTGATGCCGCAGCAAGGCGGCAAGATCCCGGTCAAACTCCACCGCCACCAGGCGGTTGACCTGCTCTGCCAGCAAAGCGGTCAGTGCCCCCCTGCCCGGCCCCACCTCCAGAACCTGATCAGTGGGCTGAAGCCTGGCAGCAGCCAGAATTTTACGGATAATGTTCTGATCAGTCAGAAAATTCTGGCCCAATGCCTTGCGGGGGCGGGGAAAATGAGCGTTCATCATTATCCCAGGACTCTTCCGGCCTGATCCAGCGGCCAGGTAGCAATCGCATCAAGCGACAGGTCATCAGCAGAACCGGCACTCAGATAGGCATCGGCAGCCACCGCCAGCATGGCGGCATTGTCGCCGCACAACTTCGGTGGTGCCAGCTGCAGTTCAATGCCCGACTTGTCACACAGACCCTGCAAGGCAGACCGCAAGCCACTATTGCAGGCCACGCCGCCACCTACCACCAGGCGGGTCAGCCCTTCCTGCTGCAGGGCTGCCGCTGTTTTTTTAACCAGCACCTCGCAGACCGCCGCCTGAAACGAGGCGCACAGGTCATGCAGGGCCTGATCCCGGGGGAGCTGCGGCTGTTTTTTCAGGTAGGTCAGCACCGCGGTCTTGAGTCCGCTGAAGCTGAAATTGAGACTGCCGTCATGCATAAGCGGCCGGGGAAACTTAATCGCAGCAGGATCACCGGACTGTGCCAGCTTGTCGATCAATGCGCCACCGGGATACCCAAGCCCCAGCAGTGTGGCGCTCTTGTCAAACGCCTCACCCACGGCATCATCAATCGTTCGCCCCAGGGTCCGGTACTGCCCGATGCCATCCACACGGTAGAGGTGGGTATGACCGCCGGATACCACCAGGGCCAGGAAGGGAAATGTCACCGGCTGCTCCAGAAAGCCGGCCAGCAGATGCCCTTCAATATGATGCACCCCTACCAACGGAACAGCGCGGGCCAGCGACAATGATTTTGCCATGGACACACCAACCAGCAGGGCACCCAACAGACCGGGACCACGGGTGACGGCAACCCCTTCGATCTGTTCCAGGCAGACACCGGCCTGCTCAAGGGCCTGCCGGATCACCGGTGTGATCATCTCCAGATGCTTGCGTGACGCGATCTCCGGCACCACCCCGCCGTATTCGGCATGAATAGCCACCTGGGAAGATACGACGTTCGACAGGATCTGGCGACCGTCGCGCACCACTGCGGCGGCGGTCTCATCACAGGATGTTTCAATGGTAAGCAGCAGCATTACAACAGGTTGGCTGCCAGCTCGGCCAACTCCGAACGCTCGCCCCTGGTAAGGGTGATATGGGCGGTGATCCGCTCATTTTTAAACCGCTCCACCAGGTAGGACAGACCGTTGCTGGAGGAATCGACATAGGGGTTGTCGATCTGGTACGGGTCGCCGGTCAGTATGATCTTGGTCCCCTCCCCGGCCCGGGTGACAATGGTCTTGATCTCATGGGGGGTCAGGTTCTGGGCCTCATCAACGATCAGGTACTGATTGGGGATGGAACGGCCACGAATGTAGGTCAGCGGCTCAATGTCCAGCAACCCCATAGCCATCAGCTCCTTGTAGCCCTTGTTGCTGTGGCGTTTGTCGCTCTCATGACCGGAGATCAACAGCTCGACATTATCAAAGATCGGCTGCATCCAGG
>DKFG01000075.1:0-141 GCA_002452325.1 Geobacter sp. UBA6802 | reverse complement strand
CAAACTGCTGCTCACGGTTACGGGCGAAGATGCTCCAGATACCTTCTTTAGGCACCTTGCGCACCGGCACAACTCGCCCCAGTGCCGCGTCAAATCGGCAGAGCGCGGTGTGAGAAGGATTACCGGCATCCACCAGGGTGG
>DKFG01000182.1:3920-4448 GCA_002452325.1 Geobacter sp. UBA6802 | reverse complement strand
AAAAGGACAGCGTCTCGATGCGGGTGATTGCCGACCACTGCCGGGCCGTGACTTTTCTGATCTGCGATGGCGCCCTGCCCAGCAACGAAGGTCGTGGCTACGTGCTGCGTCGGATCATGCGCCGTGCTGCCCGCCATGCCAAGATGCTGGGAGTGGCTGAGCCGCTGCTCTGCAAGATGGTTGACGCAGTACGGGAGATGATGGGCCATGCCTACCCTGAACTGGCTGAGCGAGAGGCCTACATCAAAAAGGTGGTACTGGCCGAGGAGGAGCGCTTCAACGNNAGGTTGGCTCGCTGCGGGCCTCCGGAAAAACAGTTATCCCCGGCGAAACCCTGTTCAAGCTGTACGATACCTTCGGGTTTCCGGTGGACCTGACCGAGGACATTGTGCGAGTTGACGGTTTCAGTGTGGACGAAGCCGGTTTTGAAGTCTGCATGGAGCGTCAGCGTGAGCTGGGTCGTGAACACTGGAAAGGGTCTGGCGCAGCCGGGATTGCCGACGTCTATAAGGAGCTGCATAACCGTGG
>DKFG01000182.1:3266-3747 GCA_002452325.1 Geobacter sp. UBA6802 | reverse complement strand
CCCTTTACCGATCTGGTGGTGCATCATGTACTGGTAAAAGAAGGCAGCATCAAGACAGGTGATGGCATTAACCTGACCGTGGCGGTTGATGAACGTCGTGCCACGACCCGGAATCACACAGCCACCCACCTGCTGCAGGCAGCTCTGCGTACTGTCCTGGGGGACCACATCAAGCAGGCCGGATCATTGGTGGAGCCTGATCGTCTGCGATTTGATTTTACCCATTTTACCGCCATGACTGCCGAGGAATTGCAGCAGGTTGAGGATTTGGTCAATGGCTGGATCATGGATAATGCCGAGCTTGCCATCAGCGAGATGGGGATGCAGGAGGCGGTGGAGAGCGGTGCCACCGCCCTGTTTGATGAAAAGTACGGCGACACCGTGCGGGTGGTGCGGGTTGGCGAAGTAAGTAGTGAGTTGTGCGGTGGAACCCATGTGCGTGCTGCTGGTGACATTGGTCTGTTCAAGATCCTGTCTGAGG
>DKFG01000182.1:2920-3239 GCA_002452325.1 Geobacter sp. UBA6802 | reverse complement strand
CGCAAACTTGAGCAGGAGCGGCTTGCGGTTGCGGATCTGCTCAAGGCAGACAGTAACAGGCTGGTGGATCGGGTGGAAAAGCTGATTGAGCGGCAGCGTGAACTGCAGCGTGAAGTGGATGTGTTGCAGGGCAAGCTGAATGCCGCCCAGTCGGGCGATCNNGTGCAGGAGGTGAACGGCACCAGGCTGCTGGCGGTACAGGTGCAGGTGGCTGATGTCAAGGCGCTGCGAGACCTGGCTGACCAGTTGCGTGACAAGCTGGAGTCCGGGGTGCTGGTGCTGGGGGCCGAGCTTGACGGCAAGGCCAATCTGCTGGTGG
>DKFG01000182.1:2729-2864 GCA_002452325.1 Geobacter sp. UBA6802 | reverse complement strand
TGGCCCAGGCCGGCGGCAGCCAGCCTAAGAAGTTGACCGAGGCACTGGCAGCAGCAACCGGACTGCTCGGGTAGGAGGAACAGGTGCAACATCTGATTGAAAAAGCCGGCACCCTGATGGAGGCGCTGCCCTATA
>DKFG01000182.1:0-2707 GCA_002452325.1 Geobacter sp. UBA6802 | reverse complement strand
TCAAGTACGGCGGCCACGCCATGTCTGATGAGCGATTGAAAGAGTCTTTTGCCCTGGATGTAATCATGCTCAAGTCGCTGGGGATCAATGCGGTGGTCGTACATGGCGGTGGTCCTCAGATCAATGAGACCCTGAAGCGCTACGGCATTTTCTCTGAGTTTGTGCGCGGTATGCGNNTTGAGATGGTGCTGGTGGGCCAGGTTAACAAAGAGGTCGTCGGCTATCTCAACCTGCATGGCGGCAAGGCGGTAGGTCTGTGCGGTAAGGACGGCACCCTGCTGCTGTCAAAAAAACTGTTGCAGGATGTGCCCGGAGAGAACGGTGTGGTGGACCAGATAGATATCGGTTATGTGGGTGATGTGGTCAGGGTCAACACCGACCTGATCAAAACCCTGGAGCAGGGTGGCTATCTGCCGGTCATTGCACCGGTTGGTGTTGGTTCGCAAGGTGAGAGCTACAACATCAACGCCGATGNNTGATCCGGGTGCTGGAACAGGGCGGCTATCTGCCGGTTATCGCTCCGGTGGGGGTCGGTTCGGAAGGAGAGAGCTACAACATCAACGCCGATGTCGTGGCAGGTCGGGTGGCCGCTGCCTTAAATGCAGAAAAGCTGATACTCTTGACCGATACCCCTGGTGTGCTGGACAAGGGAAAAAAACTGATTCAGAAAATCAGCGTGGGCCAGATGCATCGTCTGATAGAAGATGAGTCAATCACCGGCGGCATGATCCCCAAGGTGGTCTGCTGTGCCGAGGCGTTGAACGATGGCGTGAAGAAGGCGCACATTATTGACGGACGGATGGAACACTCCATTCTGCTTGAGATATTTACCGATGTTGGCATCGGTACGGAGATAACAAAGTGACTAACCAGCACTGGATTGAAAAATCAGACAAATACATTATGAAGACCTATGGCCGTTACCCGATTGCGCCGGTACGGGGTGAAGGCTGTCGGCTGTGGGATGCGGACGGTAAAGAGTACCTGGATTTTCTGGGTGGTGTGGCGGTTAATAATCTGGGGCACTGCCATCCACGAGTGGTCAAGGCACTTCAGGAACAGGCTGCTACCCTGATTCACTGCTCCAACTATTACCAAATTCCCCAACAGATTGAGCTGGCAGAGCTGCTCTGCAATCACTCCTTTGCCGACAAGGCCTTTTTCTGTAACTCCGGGGCTGAGGCCAATGAAGCGGCCATCAAGCTGGCTCGCAAGTACAGCCGTGAGACCTTTGATAACCCGGAACGGTACGCAATCATTACTGCTGCCGAATCATTCCATGGTCGTACCATGGCCACCGTCTCAGCCACTGGTCAGGAAAAGGTGCAGCGTTTCTTTGATCCGCTGCTGCATGGCTTCAGCCATGTACCGTTTGATGACCTAGCTGCCCTTGAGGCCGCTGTTACCCCTGAGACCTGCGCTGTTATGTTGGAGCCGATTCAGGGGGAGGGAGGCATCAACATCCCCTCTGGTGCGTATATGCAGGGGGTGCGGGAGTTGTGTGACCGCCGCCAGTTACTGCTGATCCTGGATGAGGTGCAGGTGGGGATGGGCCGAAC
Organism: Geobacter sp. UBA6802; assembly: GCA_002452325.1. GTDB lineage: Bacteria > Desulfobacterota > Desulfuromonadia > Geobacterales > Pseudopelobacteraceae > Trichlorobacter. The sequence goes on along the minus strand of DKFG01000182.1, from coordinate 1,148 downwards.
CGGTAAGCTATTTGCTTACGAGCACTTCGGCATTACCCCGGATATCATGACCCTGGCCAAGGCGTTGGCAGGCGGTGCGCCGATCGGCACCATGCTGGCCAAAGATGCAGTGGCGGCCTCATTTGTGCCCGGTACCCATGGCTCCACCTTTGGCGGCAATCCGCTGGTAGCTGCAGCTGGTATCGCCACAGTGCGGGCCATCTTGGAAGAGGGGCTGCTCAACCGGGCTGAGGAGATGGGGGAGTACCTGCATGGCGAGCTGGAGGCGTTGGGAGCCAGGTATCCCTTTGTTAAGGAAGTGCGCGGCATTGGTCTGATGATCGGCATGTCGCTGACCATCCCAGGTAGCGATATTGTCAAGCAAGGTCATGAGCGGGGGCTGCTGCTGAATGTTACCCATGATACGGTACTCCGTTTTGTGCCGCCGTTGACGGTCAGCAAGCAGGAGGTCAATCAGATGATTGAGATTCTGGATGGAATTTTTAAGGAGATCAAGGCATGACAAGGCATTTTCTGGCACTGCATGATTATTCAAAGCAGGAACTAGATGCCATGCTGACTCTGGCCATAGAGTTGAAGCAGAAGCAGAAGAGCGGCATTGAACACCACCTGCTCAAAGGCAAAACCTTGGCCATGATCTTTGAAAAGGCCTCCACCCGCACCCGGATCTCCTTTGAGGTGGGAATCTACCAGCTGGGGGGGCATGGCCTGTTTATCTCTTCGGTAAACTCCCAGATGGGGCGCGGTGAGCCGATCAAGGACAGCGCCCGGGTGATGGCCCGTTACTGCGACGGCGTGATGATCCGTACCTTTGGCCAGGAGATCGTGAACGAGTTTGCCCGTAACTCCAGCGTTCCGGTGATCAACGGTCTGACAGATCTGTTCCACCCCTGCCAGATCATGGCTGACCTGCAGACTGTGATTGAGCACAAAGGTGGCTACAAGGGGCTGAAGTTTGCCTGGGTGGGTGACGGCAACAACATGGCCAATANNCTTTGATCTGGCCCTGGCCTGCCCCAACGGGTATGAGCCGGATCGTCAGGTATGGGACTGGGCCCAGCAGCAGGGCACTGCCAATATCTCCATTACCGAAGATCCGGAAGAGGCGGCGCGGGATGCCGACGTGATCAACACCGATGTCTGGGCCA
>DKFG01000052.1 GCA_002452325.1 Geobacter sp. UBA6802 | reverse complement strand
ACCCTGGGCAAAGGACTCAAGGCGCTGGGAACGGACGAAGGTAAATTGAGCCACCAGCAGATGCGCACCCTGGTGTGCGCTCAGTGCCACGTGACCTACAATATCGTCAAGGATGAAAATAAGAAGTCCGTGGGGATCTATTTCCCCTGGCAGGAAAGCCAGCTGGGCAAGATCACCATAGAAAACATCATTGCCCAGTTCCGCAAGGATCCGACCATCGCTGAATGGAAGCAGACCGTGACGGGATTCTCGCTCCCCTTCATCCGTCATCCCGAGTTCGAACTCTTCTCCAACGACAGCGTGCACTGGATGGCTGGCGCCTCCTGCACCGACTGCCACATGCCTTATACCAAGGTTGGTTCGGCCAAGGTCTCCGACCACCGCGTGGCCAGCCCCCTGAAGGCCGATCTGAAGGCCTGCCAGCAGTGCCATGCCGAGGGCGCTGATTGGCTGCGCCAGCGCGTCTATGCGATCCAGGACCGCACTGTCTCCATGCAGATCCGCGCCGGTTACGCTACGGCCACCGTCGCCAAACTCTTTGAGCTCGCCCACAGCGCTCAGGCCGATGGCAAGAAGATCGATCAGGATCTTTATGACCAGGCCAAGGATCATTATATTGATGCCTTTTTCCGCAACCTCTTCATTGGTGCGGAAAACTCCATGGGCTTCCACAATCCGCCGGAAGCCGCTCGTGTCCTGAGTGACGCCGTAGCCTTTGCCGGTAAAGCCGAAGGGCTGTTGCGGCAGGCACTGGCTCAGGCCGGGGTGAGTCTGCCCGCCAATATCGATCTGGAGCTGGAAAAATATCTCCACGATCGAGGCAAGAACAAGGTGCCTTTCAGGCCCGAACAGGTTGTAGAAGACCCCTTCGGGAACCAGGAAAAACTGACAGGCAAGCAGATCTGATGCAACTTTGAAAGGGTGGGGCCTGCGGGTCCCACCCTTTTTATATGTTGTTGAATTAACGGCTATTCACGGGGCCTTGTCGAAAAATTGTATACACAAGAATCTGTGGATAGCGCTGTGGAAAACGGCGGAAAATTCTTCTAACCCGTTGATGGGCAGAGGAGATTAGCTTTCTGCCTAGAAAAAAAACAGCCCCACCAATCCCCATTCCAGTATAAAAACATCCAAAAAACAGAATATTGCAATACCTCTCTCCGGCGCTTGCCTGTTCCCTTCCGCTTCCGCCTCGGCAGCCTCGGAAACGTTTTTGGTTTGACGAAACCCCGCAGGCTGTGGTATCAAAAACCGTTTTAAAAACATGCAGTTATCATTGTCAAACTAATGTTTGACAAGACTGAACGCCCATTTGAAGAACAGGAAGGGGAGGATTTAATCCATGAATGATTTGCTGCACTTTACCCTCGGTGATTTGCTCGACGATACGACCCGGCGCTTTCCCGAGAACGACGCCCTTGTTTATCCGGATCGCGGGCTGCGTCTTTCCTACCGGGAGTTCAATGCCCTGTGCAACAGGGTGGCCAAGGGACTTTATCAACTGGGCATCCGCAAGGGCGATCACGTCTCGATCTGGGCGACCAATGTCCCTGAGTGGGTGGTGCTGCAGTTTGCGACCGCCAAGATTGGCGCCGTTCTGGTCACGGTCAACACAAGCTACAAGTCGGCGGAACTCGAGTACGTCCTCAATCAGTCGGATTCAACCACCCTGTTTCTTGTACAGGGATTTAAGGATACGGATTATGTGGAGACAACGTACAGGGTCATCCCCGAACTGAAGGAGACCCCCACTGGTTCCTTGCAGGTTGATAAGCTGCCTTGTCTTAAGAACGTCATTTTCATCGGCGATTCCACCCCGGCCGGTATGATGAATTTCCGCGAGTTGGAAAAGCTGGGCGAAGCGATGAGCGATGCCGATCTGGCCGCCGCAAGCGCGGCCCTGGATGAGCACGATGTCATCAATATGCAGTACACTTCCGGTACCACAGGCTTTCCCAAGGGAGTTATGCTCACCCATCATAATATAGTGAACAATGCCCGCATGGTCGGCGATGTAATGGGAATGACCGAAAAAGACAGTCTGTTTATCCAGGTGCCTTTATTTCACTGTTTCGGCTGCGTAATGAGTTCCATGAATTGTGTTTACCACGGTTCAACAATGGTCGTGGTGGAATTTTTTGACCCACTCAAAGCGCTTCAAATTATCGCTTCCGAGAAATGCACAGCGGTTAACGGAGTACCGACTATGTTCATCGCAATTTTGAACCATCCGGACTTCGAAAAATATGACATGACTTCGCTGCGCACAGGCATCATGGCCGGAGCGCCCTGCCCTGTTGAGACCATGAATCAGGTGCGCACGAAAATGCATTGCTCCGAAATCGTCATTGCCTTCGGACAGACCGAATCGGCACCGGTAATGACCATGACGCGTCGCGACGACCCGGTGGAATTGCGTGTTGCCACCGTGGGCAGGCTTTTGCCGGATATCGAAGGAAAAATCATCGATCCGGACAGCGGCATGGATTTGCCACCGGATACTCAGGGCGAAATTGTTACCCGCAGTGCCTGCGTTATGAAAGGATATTACAAAATGCCGGAAGCCACAGCCGAAGCCATTGATAAAGACAAATGGCTGCATACAGGTGATCTGGGAGAAATAGATAAAAACGGTTATTTTAAAGTTACCGGTCGTATCAAAGACATGATTATCCGCGGCGGCGAAAATATTTATCCGCGCGAGCTGGAAGAATTCCTTTTTACTCATCCCAAGGTAGTCAATGTTCAGGTCATCGGTATCCCCGATAAAAAGTACGGTGAACAGGTGCTGGCGGCAATACAGCTCAAAACGGGACAAACGGCATCACCTGAAGAATTTGCTGAGTTTTGCCGCGGGAAAATAGCGCGGCATAAAGTTCCGAAATACTGGGAATTCGTTGACGGTTATCCTACTACGGCCAGCGGCAAAATTCAGAAGTTTAAAATGAAGGAAATGTTTTCTAAAAAATATTCTTCAAAATGATAAAAGGAAATCGAAATGAAAACCGTTCCCCAGGAAATCAGCATCGGTGAACTGGCCAAAAAGCTGGAAATGAGCCAACGTACTATTCGCTACTACGAAGAAATCGGTTTGCTTAATTCCATTAAGCGTATTGAAGCCGGTCGCAGAGTTTATACGGAAGATGATTTACGTCGTCTTAAATTGATAAAAAGACTGAAGATTATGGGAATGACCCTTTCGGAAATGCAGGAATTGGAAGCAATGTGGACAATTGAGAAATCTAATGATAAGGTTCTCGGGCGACTGCTGGAATTAATGGGCAATCAATTGCGCAGGCTTGAAGATCG
>DKFG01000101.1:212-5242 GCA_002452325.1 Geobacter sp. UBA6802 | reverse complement strand
TGGTGGTGGGAGATTTGAGGATGATGGTGTCAGACATGATCCCGGCCAGCAGCAGGGCAGCAATCCGGGGTTCCGGCTCCATGCCCCGCTCACGATAGAGAGAGGCAACGATAGAGCAGGTACTCCCCACCGGCGCAGCCATAAAGGTGATCGGCTGGTTGGTACCTGGATTGCCCAGCTTGTGATGGTCGATCACCTCCAGAATCTCAACCGATTCAGCACCGGGTACCGCCTGGGACAGCTCATTGTGATCAACCAGGATCAGGGCGTAGGGCAGCTCTTTTAACAGTGATGACTTGGTGGCCACTCCGGCAATGGTTCCGTCCTCCTCCACCGCCACCACTGCCGGCTCACCGGAGTGCAGCAGCTTAAGCCGCAGATGATCCAGCGGCTCAGCCACCCCGATCTTTTCAAATTTTTCTTCCACAAAACAGGATAACGGTGCAGAAAGCCGGGCCAGCCAGGCAGCCGAGGCAGTATCATGAGGTGTCGACAGCACCGTTACCCCCCGTTGTCCTGCCTGGGCCAGCAGATCATCACGAACCGGCAGTCCGCCCGTAATGATCAGCAGCCGCACGCCGACCTCAATGGCCGACTGCTGGATAGAAGGGCGGTCACCAGTCATGATCAGCAAGGAGGCCGGATCGTACCCTTCAATCCGCTTGCTGAACGATTCCTCGGTCATAGCGCCAATAAACAGGTGCAGATGCTCTACCTGATCAGCCAGTTCGCCAACCAGTACCCGCGCCTCCAGGCATTGGGCCAGTGATGTCAACGAGCTGTCAATTCCGCGCCGACGATCCGCACCGGCCACCAGGTATTTTTCCGACAGCTTCAACAGTGAAACCACCCCCACCGGCATGGAGGCATGATCCACTACCGGCAGTACGCGAATCGAATGACGATGGAACAGTTCCAGCGATTCTTTCAGCGAGGTCTCCGGACGGGCCATGATCGGTCGCCGCCCGAGTACATGCCGCACCTTGGGATGCACATCAGCCAGATAGACCGGGGGCTCAATACCAAGCCGATCAAGAATATAGCTGGTCTGGGGATTAGGTCGACCTGCCATGGCTGCCTGCACCTGGGATTGGCCCAGCTTGCGCTTGAAGGCGGCATAGCCGATGGCTGAAGCAATGGAATCAGTATCAGGGTTGCGATGACCAATCACGTAAATCTGTTTCTGCATAAACGTATCCTTTTGCTACAGAATCTGCTGCTGCACTTATTAATACAAACAGCATTGCTTGCCCATTGACATCTTACACCATAGCACACCACAGACAAGGGGCAAGATACGACAGGTTTGCATTTCCGGCCTCTCTGGGCGTATGCTTGCGCCGGGAGGAACCGGAGATGACCCTGTCTGATTTGTTTGAAGAGCTGCAACAACGGCAGCTGTTCCTTGATCAGTTCTGCTCAGCCTGGAGCAGCGAGTACCGGCAACGTGGCGGCACAGTATACTGCGGCAAAGGCTGCAGCGGCTGTTGTACCCTGGTGGTGAACTGTACCCTGTTTGAGGCACTACCAATTGCTGCTGCATGCTCAGCCTCACAGCAACAGCAGCTGCAGGAGCTGGCACCCCGCCTTAAGTCAACTGCTGACAGTTGCGGTTCACTCAAGGAATGGCTGTCAGCCTACCGCTCTCAGCTGGGCCCCTGCCCGTTTCTTGCCCCTGACGGCAGCTGCTCGGTCTACCACGTTCGTCCGCTCTCCTGCCGGTCACTGCTTGCCACCTGCAGCCCCGACTGGTGTACCACCGACTTCAGCAGCCTGAGTAGCGAAGAAAAGCAGTCCTTTATGGCAGGCCTTGACCGTTCGGCTGTTGCCTTCCCCACCCACTATGCCGCCACCACCCAGGAAGTCGGCAGAGAACTGGAGGAGGCCACCCTGCGTCAGATGGAGTCGATCTACGGTTTCTCTCTGGTGGGCTGCCTGCCGTGGCTGGTCTGGCTTGAACAGGAGCACCGGATCAGCAAGCTGCTTGCTGCGGGAGAAGAGACCGTCCGCCACTACCTGGAGCAAAACGACCTTACCAACCGGTTTTTAATTATGTGAATCTGAACACGCACAAAAAAAGGCCCCGAAGATCGGGGCCTTTTTTGTGCGCTGCCGCGAACGGCAACCAGCGTTTCTTAGACGCGGGTTACGTTTGCTGCCTGCAGGCCTTTGGGGCCTTTTACTACTTCAAACTGTACCGTATCGCCTTCAGCAAGGGACTTGAAGCCGTTGCCGTTGATGGCGGAGAAGTGTACGAAAACGTCTTCGCCGCTCTCCTGCTCCAGAAAACCAAACCCCTTGCTGTCGTTGAACCACTTTACTGTACCGTTTGCCATGTTCTTTCTTTCTCCTGCTACTGTGTGTTAGTTCGTCCGGGTATATCCACGAACAGGTGTAACACTACCAGCTTTCACATCGAAATGTCCACGAATAAATTTTACAGTCCTAAAAAAATTTTCTCCTTCTTGGGCGAAGAAAGGGAAGTCCATGGGGGACAAGCACGAACGACACGGCAAGAAGGTGACGAATCGTGTATACTGCCGGGTAAACGACGACATGCGAAAGGATCTCAGAACCTNNAGATGAGACACCCTAGCACACTATTCTGAACCTGTATGCAAAAAAATGCGCCCGTCTTTATTTTTCTTCCTGTAGTAACCCCAGACCGGATAGCACCGCATTAACAGACTCGCTAACCGGTAGTGCGGCATCAGGACGCAGCAGCAGCGCTTCATCAGCAGTGGGTAACTCAAACTGCTCCGCCTGTTTAAGATACACCTCCCATGTGCCGTCGGAAACCGCATCCCCACGCTGCTGCCGTTCGGTCAGACGCTGTCGGATCAACTCCTCAGGGCAATCCGGGAACAGGATAACGGCCCGGGCATTACAGGATCTGGCCAGCTTGATGGCGGTTGCGCGTTCCTGACGGCTGCGGAAGGTGGCATCCAGNNCACCACGGCGGTACAGCTGCTGATAAGTGGCGTAATTCCAATGGTCTGTGTAGATTGCAGGGTTACGTTCAGTGGGGGCCACCCCTGCCAGATGTTTGCGTTCACTATCTGAGGAAATATGCTCAATCCCCAACTGGAAGGCCAATTCAGCAGCAACCGCACTCTTGCCGCAGCCGGTCAGGCCACAAGTAATCATGAGGGTTGGCCCAAGGCGCTCCCGAAGTATATAACCACGAGCCAGGCGAAAAAAGCGGCGCGCCCGTTCAGTAGCCGCTTCCTTTTCCACGGCGGAGATCAGCGGATCATCCAGCCGAAAGCTCTCCACCTTGCCCCGGATAAAGGCCCGGTTGACCAGATACAGTGGCAACACCCCACGCAGACTGAAGTCATTGCTTACTGTCTCGTAATTGGCAACAAACTTTTCTGCCAGATCCCGTCTACCGTGGTTTTCCAGGTCCATGGCCAAAAAGGCCACATCAGCAGCAGTGTCGCTGTAGCGGAATTTTTCGTTAAATTCGATGCAGTCAAAGATATGCACCTGGTCGTCAAGACAGATGTTTTCACTGTGCAGATCACCGTCGCAGTCACGAATAAATCCCTGCTGTACACGCTGTTCCAATAGTTCTCCATTACACTCCAGACAGCTGGTGACCCAATCACTGATCAGGCGGTGATCAGAAGTGGAGAGGGTCCGACCGATGTAAGGCGCTACCTGTTGCAGATTTTCATTCCAGTTTTCTCTGATCATAGCCCGTGAACCAAAGGAGGCTATGGCATGACCACGCTCTGCTGCTGCATGAAACCCGGCTACTTTTTCTGCAATCTGAGTGATTTCAGCCTCTGTCACTGCGCCCAGCTCCAGCAGTCGGGCCATGATCCGCTCTGCCGGCATACGCCGCATCTTGACGGCATACTCGCGCACGACACCTTCACCGAAAAAGGTCAACCCTCCCTGACCATCATCCCGCAGTGCCACCACCTCCAGATAGATATCCGGTGACAGACGCCGGTTCAGACGCAGCTCTTCATGGCAGTAGAAGCGCCGTTTTTCAAGGGTGGTAAAGTTAAGAAAACCGAAATCAACCGGCTTTTTGATCTTGTAGGCGTAGCAATCAGTCAGAAAGATGTGGGAGATATGGGTCTGCAGGTGCTGCACCGCGCTGGTCGGCTCCGGATAGGCTGCAGGACTACTGAGAAAGGTGATCTGATGCTGGTCCACGGACATTCTCCCCTTCAGCTGTTGGTAACGCCAGTGTACACCGTATATATCATCAGCACAAATGCAGAGGGCCCCAAACTTCGGGGCCCTCTGAGATCAGCGGCACAGATCTGATCAGGCGCGACCTTTTTCTATGGCATCCCAGTTACGTGGGGCACGCACCCTGGGCTCTTCCAACCCCAGAAACACCTTAAGCCCCAAGGAAAACTCGGCCCAGAACTCTTCCCAGCGGGAAGGTGCTGTTTCACCGGCAACAACCGCCTTCTTGTCTGCCAGGAAGATCGAAAGGGCGGCGCCACAAGCCAGCAGCACACCGGCAGCAATAAAGGCGTTAGTATTGCCGTTGGGCATGGCCTTGATCTTATCAGCTGCCTGCACCAGCACAAAGCCACCCAAACCCCAGGCCGTGAAGAGGGCGCCGTAGTTGAGGCCATAATTTTTCAGGCCCCAGTAGTCCTTGGCAAAGGAGGGGAACAGGGCCAGGTTTGAACCGTAATTGAACCCCATAAAGGTTGCCAGTATCACCAACAGAACCGCATTAGGGTTAGCGGTGATCGGGATGGCAGCAAACATCAGACAGGCCTGGAAGGCCAGCATGATAAACAGCGTGGCCCGACGACCGATCCGGTCGGACAAAACCCCGGCAACCACACGACCGGCAGCATTACCGACAGCGGCGATGGCAACCGCCACAAAGGCCATTTCACCCATACTTTGCTTGGCCATGCCTGCCACACTGCCGATCACCATCAGACCTGCGCCAGCACCAATGAAGAAGCAGAGCCAGAGCACGTAGAACTTAGGAGATCGCAGCACCTCGCTGACCGTTGCGTTCACCTCTTCCTTTTTCTTCTTTTCAG
>DKFG01000101.1:0-150 GCA_002452325.1 Geobacter sp. UBA6802 | reverse complement strand
AGGAAAGACCGCAGACCACCACCAGAAAGCCGATCCCCAGGATCAGCATTGAGTTCTGAATGCCGTAATTGTTCAGCAAAAATTTGGAGAGCGGAGCGATATAGACCGGGGCCAGACCAAAGCCAGCCACCACGATACCGGCCACCAGAC
>DKFG01000264.1:3643-4477 GCA_002452325.1 Geobacter sp. UBA6802 | reverse complement strand
TTGCCCACGGCTGGTGGACCGTCGAAGGACAAAAGATGTCGAAATCGCTTCAAAATGTGGTAGAACCCAACATGCTGATCGACACCTACGGTGTGGATGTGGTCCGCTACTTTCTGATGCGCGAGGTACCGTTCGGTCTGGATGGTGACTTCTCCCATGCCTCTCTGATCAGCCGGATCAACTCTGACCTGGCCAACGATCTGGGCAACCTGCTCTCCCGCTCCACTGCCATGCTGGTCAAGTATTTCAACGGCGAGCTGCAGGCACCGGGACCACTCTCTGAACAGGATCAGACCCTGAAAGAGAAGGCCGTGTCCATGGTAGCAACCGTTGACAACTGCATGGATGAACTGGCCTTCAGCAAGGCACTACAGGCCATTTGGGATGTTGTCTCTGCTGCCAACAAATATATCGATGAGACTGCCCCGTGGGCCATGGCCAAAGATCCTGCCCAGCAGCAGCAACTTGGCACGGTAATGTACTGTCTGCTGGAAGCGCAACGCCTGATCCACAGCCTGATTGCCCCCTTTATGCCGGACACCTCCCGTACGGCACTGCACTGTCTGGGGTGGCATCAGGAGGTAACCCAAGCGGACCTGGTCTGGAGCGGGCTCCAATCCGGAACCGTCATAGCCAAGGCTTCAGCACTCTTCCCCAGAATTGAGACCAAGTAATGACACATCAGCAACAACAAAGGGGAGACCGCAACGGCCTCCCCTTTGTTGTTGCTGATATTCAACGACGACGCCTAGGCGCAGGAAGAACCCCACTCAGGTGAGATTACAAACCCTTCCCTGAAACCTGAGTTCACAAAATCAATCACCTGACCATCCA
>DKFG01000264.1:0-3620 GCA_002452325.1 Geobacter sp. UBA6802 | reverse complement strand
TCGGCTCATCCAGAGCCAACCCCAGACGGGGACCGCCTCAGCCAAAACCTTCAAACACCACCCGCAGCATCTTGCCCGGATTCTGGGCCAATATAGGCTCTAGAGCTGCCTTTGCCGCATCTGTAATTTTCATGACTAAACTCCTTAAAATGTATTCATATATTCGAATATAGCAAAACATGACTTCAAAAGCGAGCATTTTTTGCCCACAGCAGATCAATAGCGCTGTTCAAGTTTGGGCACGTACCACTTGATCAGATTATGACCAATACCGGCCGGCGCCGGTTCAATCCCTCTGATACGTGCTGAGACCACCGGCAGCGCATCCGGCACATACAGGAAGGTATAGGGTTGTTCATCAGCCAGGATTTCCTGAATCCTGAAGTAGGCCTTTTTGCGCTGTTCAATATCAAAGGTGCTGCGTCCCTGCTCCAGCAGACGATCAACCTCCTGATTGCTATAGCCGATAAAATTCAGTTCGCCCGGCTTGGTCTTGCTGGAATGCCAGATATCATACATATCAGGATCCTGCGAGGTCAGCCAGGCCAGCAGCACCACCTCAAAATTACCCTTGTCAATGAACTCCTTCAGGAAGGCAGCCCACTCCACAATCCTGATCCGCACATCAATCCCCACCTGTTTCAGCCGTTGCTGAATGATCTGGGCCGTCATCAGGCGTTGCTGATTACCCTGATTGGTCAGGATAGTGAAACGTAGCGGCTTGCCTTCTTTTTGTAGCATGCCGTCACTACCTTTTTGCCAGCCGGCTTCAGCAAGCAACTGTTGGGCTCGGTTCTGATCAAACGGAATATCCTTCACACTAGGGTTATAGGCCCAGCGGCCAGGAATCATCGGTCCATGGGCACGCTGTCCCATACCGAACAGCACTCCCTGAATCAGCTCGTCCTTGTTGATGGCTGCCGTGATGGCCTGACGGACCCGTTTATCCTTAAAGGTGGGATGACGCTGATTATAGCCCAGATAAAGGTAGCCATTGGACGGATAACGGTATTTCTGAAAGGCGGCCTTAAAACGCGGTGTATCGGTCTGGCGGGCAAACTGTACCGGAGTAAGGCCCATCTGATCGATCCCCCCGGCCTTCAGTTCCATGTACATGGTTGAGGTGTCAGGGATCAGCCGGTAAACATACCGGTCCAGGTAAGGGCGGCCTTCAAAATAGTCAGGATTGGCCTCCAGCACAATCTTCTGGCCCGAAACCCATTCCTTAAAGCGAAACGGGCCGGTGCCGACCGGCTTGCGCGACAGAGGACTCTTGGTGATATCCTGTCCATCCAGAAGATGGGCCGGCAGGATGGCAACACCCCAGGATGCCAGGGCAGGCGCATATGGCTTGGCATACCGCACCACCACGGTATAAGGATCAGGAGAGGCAACCGAGGCAACCTGTTTAAAGTCTTCGGAATAGGCGGTCGGTGTCTGGGGGTCGATGATAACCCGGTAGGTGTAGAGGACATCCCGAGCTGTAAAAGGCTTGCCGTCATGCCAGGCAACATTGCGACGCAGTTTGAAGGTTATGGTAAGACCGTCGGGCGAGATCCTGAACGACTCGGCAAGTTCACCGACAATCTTCAGGTCTTTGTCATACTTGACCAGGCCGTTATAGATCTGCCCGGCCACACTGTGGGAGGCGCTGTCTGAGGCCAGAATCGGGATCAGGGTGGAGGCCTCGCCGATGGTGCCCTCAACCAATGTATCACCGTAGGTAGGTATTGCTGCTGCATCTCCGGCAGAGCGTTGCGGGGCAGGTGCCTCACTGCTGCTGCAGGCTATGCAGCAACAGACCACCAGAATAGCACCAAGAATATGCCGGACACTGAACCGGCAGAGCAGGCCGATCATCGATCTTCTATATCTCCCCGGATCAGGCGGCGGATCTTCTCCTCAAGCTCTTTCTTTTTTACGTCCAGACCACGGGCCTTCTTGTAAAACTTCAAGGCCTGTCTGGTATCCTTGCGAGCTGCGTGTGCATCTCCCAAATGCTCAAGAATAGTGGGATCATCAGGCACCAGTTCGGCAGCCTTGGTCAGATAACGTACTGCCTCGTCATAGCGTTTCATCTGATAGTAAACCCATCCAAGGCTGTCAATGAAGAAGCCGTCATCGGGGCGCAGTTCAAGGGCACGCTTGATATGGGACAGTGCCTCGTCCAGATTGATGCCCATTTCGGCATAAGTATAGCCAAGGAAGTTATGGGCTTGGGCATCGTCAGGATTCAGCTCCACTACCTTTTTCATCCGCTCGATAGACAGAGGACGCTTGCCCAGTTTATCGTACAGCACCCCCAGCCTGAACTGGAACTTCGCATCACCGGCAAACTGATCCTGCTTCTGCAACAGCAGCTGCAGGCCGTCATCAGTGCGCTTCAGCGAATCAAGCAGGGTTGCCAGCGACAGATGCAGATCAAGGTTGGTGGGGTTTACCGCAATTGCCTGTTCTAATAACGTTACCGCCTGCTCCGTCTTACCCTGTTCTTTCAAGATGAACGCGATGTGACTGACCGCCTCGGGATAGGCCATTGAACTAGTCGGCACCTTCTGAAATTCAGACACAGCCCGGTCAAGCTCTTCTTTTTCCTCGTAAGCCACCCCCAGATAGAAGCGCAGCTGGTGAGCATCCGGGTCGGCCTCCAGCATCTCACTAAACAACTTGATGGCATCATCAAAGCGCTCCAGCTCAAGATAGATGATACCGGTCTTGCGCCTACTTTCAGTGGTTGCCAGCCCCATCCCCTGCAACCGTTCCAGGTAGATCAGGGCATCGGTATAGCGCTGTTTCTGAATAAACAACTGAATCAGATGCTGAATCAGCGGAGACCGGTTATCAGCATTATCCAGTACCTTGGTGTAGGTGGCAATGGCCGTGTCGACCTCACCAAGGGCCTCGTGTGAGATGGCCATATCAATGCTTGCCTGGGTAAAATCAGGACGGATCACCAGGGCCCGTTGATAGTACCCGATGGCCTCCCGGTACAGCTTCATCTGGCTGTAGACCTTGCCCAGATAGTAGTTGCCCACAGCCGATTCAGGCTTTTCCTTGACCAGCTCTTTCAAAATTCTGACTGATTCTTCATACTCAAACATCTGCATCAGCAAGGTCACCAGATGTAGAACTGCATCTTCCTTGCCCGGTTCTAACCGTACCGCCTGACGCAGGTAATCTGCAGCTTCCCGGGATTTGCCAAGAGAAGAAAGAATGGTGCCACCCAGCAGATACGGCGGACGAAAATCAGGCGCCACAATAATGGCACGATCTAGCACCGCCAGAGAGTCCTGCACCTGCCCTGCCTTCAGCAGTATTTCAGCCTCAAGCAGCAGCGGTTGGGGCGATTCCGGGTCGGCCTGCTGGGCCTGACGAGTCAGGCCCAAAGCCCGTTCGATATCTCCCTCATTCCAGGCAAAACGGGCCTGAGCATAATAACCCAACCCGCCAGACACAAACGATTGTGGCAGGTCAGAACGGTCATCAACCGGCTTGGCGCCACTACAGGCCGCAAAGAGCCACATACAAGAAAAAAGCAATATAATCCGTAACATAAAAACACCACCTGCTGCAGTAAACCATCAGATACCCTAATTTTTAGAACGCTATCACACAATCCG
>DKFG01000210.1:4978-5174 GCA_002452325.1 Geobacter sp. UBA6802 | reverse complement strand
ACCTGCGCTTTGCCGAAGATCCTGAACTGGTGCGTCTGCTGGCTGCTGCTGGATGTGTCGGCATCTTTGTGGGACTTGAATCAGTGGATGGTGAGTATGCCAACCTTCCTAAAACCGCTGGCAAGACATCCCAGGCTGATCTGATCAAACGGATCCGGGATACCGGTGTGGTGGTGGAGGCCTCGGTTATCTTTGG
>DKFG01000210.1:0-4875 GCA_002452325.1 Geobacter sp. UBA6802 | reverse complement strand
ATACTGACTGGCAGCGTTACGACCACGGCCAAGTGGTGTACCAGCCCAGGCTGATGTCACCAGAACGGCTCTACACCGGCTGGGTTCAGGCCCGGCGTGAGGCCTACAGCTGGTCTGCCATTGCCGGACGGGTCATGCAAAGTCCTGGCAAGGGGACCAACCTGTTGTATAATATTTTGCGACGGGGTGGTATTTACGGCAGGGAGGAGACCCCATAATGCTCTGGATCTTTCCCGGACAGCCGCTGCAACGGGAACCAATAACGCCTGATGATGCTGATTTCCATGCCCTGGCTGACCTGTGTCGGGCACACTGCAGCTATGACCTGATCACGCACCAGCCACTGGCTGGCCATCCCTTGAGTCATCATACCTGTCTGCAGATCTACGGTGTGGCCATGTCGCTGTATCGCGCCAGAAAATTGCGCAGCGAGGGATCTGTTCCCAGCCTGATCAGTGAACATTCCCTGGGGATCTACGCAGCGCTGGCTGCCAGTGGCAGTATTTCTGAACAGGATGCCCTGGAACTGGTCTGCCGGATCGGTAGCTGTATGGCTCGGATGGGTGCTGTTGATAGCTATGCCCTGGGCTGTGTCATCGGTCTGCCGATTGATCCGGTGGAAGCTGCCGCCCGCAATAACGGGGTGTTTGTGGCAAACTACAATACCTCGCGTCATTTTCTGCTAGCAGGCAGAAAACAGGGGATTGAGGCTGCCCTTGCTGAATGTCAGGCAGCAGGCGCCTTCAGTGTCAGCAGCTTTCCCTGTGAAGCCCCGCTGCATACACCGCTGATGGCCGAAGTCAGGGATGCTCTGGCAGCCATAGTTGCAGAGTATCATATTACAGAACCGCAGGTTCCGTTGATTGAATCTCTTGGCCAGACCAGTCTGACCGCCGCAGCTATACCGGCTTTTCTGGTTGATGAACTGCAGCAACCGGTCTACTGGGAGCGCACCTGGAAGTCGGTTCGAGCCGCTGGTTTCAGTCGCTGCAGAGAGGTGGGCAGTGGCCAGGCTCTGACCAAGTTTAACCGATGGATTGATTCGGAGGCAGGTACGTTGTGAAAACCCATGAAACCACGATAACGGTCCGTTTTAACGAAGTGGATGCCTACCGGGTGGCCTGGCATGGCCATTATGTTTGCTGGATGGAGATCGGTCGCAATAACCTGTCCGGGCTGTTCGGCCTTGGGCCGGATGACCTGTTGGCCTTGGGCTATCAGGGGCCGGTGGTGTCGCTTGAGTTGAAATATCTGCGTCCTGCCCTGTTTAATGACGTGGTGACGGTTCGCACCTGGATGGAGGGTGATGCGGCAGCCATGCTGCGCTTTCGCTGCGAGATGCTGTCTGCAGATGGTCAGCGTCTGGCCAGTGGTCTGGTCTGTCATGCACTGACCGATATGAACGGCGTGCTGCAGTATCGTTTGCCGTTGGAAGTGGAACAGCGGGTGGCCAATATGCGGGCCTGGCTTGCGGAAGGTGTTGCCCTATGAAGTTGCTGCTGGTTTCTGCAAATCGAGAACGTTCTCCCTATCCGGTTTTCCCACTTGGCCTGGCTTTTCTGGCTGCTCCACTCAAACAGGCCGGTCATCAGTTGGCGGTGCTGGATCTCTGTTTTGAAGCTGAACCCCTTGCTGCGCTGCAGGCCACCCTTACTGCTGAGCAGCCTGAAGTCGTGGTTATCTCCTTGCGCAACCTGGATAACGTTACCTGGCCTGATGCCCGTTCCTACCTGTCTGGCCTGACTGATCTGGTAACGGTCTGTAAAGGCAAGGCAACGGTGATTGTGGGTGGCTCAGGTTTCAGCCTGATGCCGCTTGAGATCCTGGCAGCCTGCGGTGCTGATATCGGTTTGGTGGGAGAGGGGGAGCAGCAGCTTCCACGGCTGTTGGAACGGCTGGCTCAAGGGGCTGATCTGGTCGACCTGCCCGGTGTTGTGCTGCCGGGGAGAACCGACTATATCCCGCCGCACACCGTTTCCAGAATCGGCAGTCCTGATCGGGAGCTGTTTGATGTGGCCCGCTACCTGAAAGAGGGGGGCATGGCTAACCTGCAGACCAAGCGGGGCTGTCCCTTTGGCTGTAGCTACTGCACCTATCCTTTGCTGGAAGGGCAGCAGATGCGGACCAGACCGGTGGCTGAGATTATTGCCGAGATCCGTAGTCTGGTGGATGATCACGGCGTTGATTATCTCTACTTTGTGGATGATATCTTTAACTACCCGATCAGCTTTTGCGAACAGCTCTGCACTGCCATGATTGATGCCGGGTTGCAGGTTAACTGGTCAGCCTTTATTAATCCTGATTTTATCACACCACAGCTTTTGGACCTGATGAAGCAGGCAGGTTGCGATGCAATTGAATTTGGCACTGACTCCGGCTCTCCTGCCATGCTGCAGAGTCTCTGTAAATCGTTTACACTTGAACAGGTCAAATCAGCCTCGCTGCTTTGTCGAGAGGCTGGTCTGGATTTTGTTCATTATATAATCTTTGGTGGACCAGGAGAGACTGAAGAGACCATTCTGGATACCTTCAAACTGATGGATGAACTTAATCC
The DNA here is from genome assembly GCA_002452325.1 of Geobacter sp. UBA6802. Lineage (GTDB taxonomy): Bacteria > Desulfobacterota > Desulfuromonadia > Geobacterales > Pseudopelobacteraceae > Trichlorobacter. The sequence goes on along the minus strand of DKFG01000210.1, from coordinate 2,321 downwards.
AACAGCAGTCATCGCCATGACCGGGGTACGGATCTACCCCCGCACCAAGCTGTATCGTACAGCTCTGGAGGAGGGGATTATTACCACTGAAACAGATCTGCTGCAGCCCACTTTCTATCTGTCTCCGGCTCTAAAAGATCAGCTTTCAACGATTGTGACAGAGCAGGCAATGCAGCGGAAAAACTGGATTGTACCGGGCCTGGAGGTGAATATCAGTGACACCATGTTGGAGGCGTTGCGGATGTTCAAGGTGCGGGGGCCACTTTGGAAGTTGCTGAAGCGGATGGGAAGAAGTAGAATTGCCCCGATGAAATGATGCAAAGCTGACTACTCATCTGCCACAGAGTTCACAGAGAACACAGAGAATTACAAAAAAGTGTTTTTTGTGTATCAGCCAAAGGGCAGCAGGTTGTTTGTTGTATCTGATTTTGTTTTTCTCTGAGAGCTCTGTGTCCTCTGTGGCAAGTGTTTTTCAGGTTTCTGATTGAGGTGTTTATTCGCTATGGAACTTGAATTTGAAGATAAGATTGTGGTGGTTACCGGCGGTACCCGTGGTATTGGCCGGGCAGTATCCCTGCGCTTTGCAGCAGCAGGTGCCACGGTCTTTGCTGCTTACCTGAACAATGATGAGGCTGCAGATAAGCTGCGTCTGGATGCTACAGACCTGCCGGGCAGCATCACCACCATCAAGGCTGATGTCAGCTCCACAGCCGGGGCAACCGCCTTGATTGATGCGGCCACTGCAGCAAGCGGGTATCTGGATGTTCTGGTCAATAATGCCGGGATTATCCGCGATGGCTTTCTGGCCATGATGGCTGAAGATGACTGGGACGCGGTGCTGCGTACCAATCTTGCGCCCCTGTTTCACTGCAGTAAGTGGGGTGTCCGCAAGATGCTGGCCCGCCGCAGCGGAGCCATCATCACTGTTTCCTCAATCTCCGGTATTGCCGGTGCAGCCGGGCAGACTAACTACGCTGCCTCTAAGGGTGCGGCCATCAGCTTTACCAAATCCCTTGCCCGTGAGCTGGGGCCGATGGGGATTCGGGTCAATGCCGTGGCAGCCGGGCTGATTGAGACCGATATGACCGCCGGACTGAAGCAGGACCAGGTGGAGCGGATCGTGAAATCATCTGCACTGGGCCGGATCGGCCAACCGGAAGAGGTTGCCGAGGCAATTGCGTTTCTGGCCTCTTCCAAAGCTGCCTATATCACCGGGCAGTGCCTGGTGGTTGATGGAGGCATCCTGTGAGCCTGCAGCGGATCGCCATCACCGGTCTGGGGACCATTAACGGTGCTGCCAAGACGATTCCTGCCTTTCAGGAGGCGATTCTGCAGGGTAAAAGCGGCATTGCACCCCTTGATCTGTTTGATGTGTCGTCGTTTCCAGCCCAGATCGGTTGTCAGGTCAAAGGGTATGACCCTGCTGAGTATTTTACCCAACGTCAGATAACCCACCTCTCCCGTACTGATCAGCTTGCCCTGATTGCTGCCCGGGAAGCCGTATCCATGAGCGCAATTACCGGCTGCTATGACCCCTATCAGGTTGGTGTCTGTATTGGTGGCGGGGTTGGCGGCATGCTGCATGCTGAAGAGTGGCTGCAGGGTGAGCTGTCAAAGAAACCTGCCCGGCCTGGTCTGCTGCGGACCCTGCTGCCTGACAGCAGTACCACAGCCCTGGCTCATGCCTTTGGTTTTGCGGGCTATCAGGGCAGTATTACCACGGCCTGTTCCTCATCCGGTACTGCCATTGGCTGGGCAGCGGACCTGATCCGCAGCGGTCGCCAGCAGGCCATGCTGTGCGGCGGGGCCGATGCGCTGGCCATGTTGACCTTTGCCGGTTTCAATGCCCTTAAGGTGGTTGATCCCAACCCCTGCTCCCCGTTCAGTGCTGGTCGTCAGGGTCTGTCTCTGGGAGAGGGGGCAGCCTTTCTGGTGTTAGAGGACGAACAGACTGCCCGTGGTCGTGGAGCGCAGATTCTTGGCTATCTGCTGGGCTATGCCCTGGTGGGTGAGGCCCACCATATGACCGCGCCGGAGCCAGGTGGTGAATCCGCTGCCAGGGTCATGAACGCTGCCTTGTCTGCTGCCGGCGTTGAGCATGATCAGGTCGGTTGGATCAATGCCCATGGCACCGGTACGCCGCTGAATGATGTGGGTGAATCCAATGCAGTCAAGCTGCTCTTTGGCGAACGTGCTGGCAAGGTACCGCTGATCTCCACCAAGGCCATAACCGGCCACTGCCTGGGGGCTGCCGGTGCCATTGAGGCGGTGGCAACCGTGCTGGCCCTGAATGCCGGTATCATCCCGCAGACCCTGCATTT
>DKFG01000010.1:10902-12227 GCA_002452325.1 Geobacter sp. UBA6802 | reverse complement strand
CCCCAGTATGTCTATATCCCTTCCGTTGACCTGATGATCTCTTCTATGGCTGATGCCACCGCAGGCTCCATGCTGGGGGTGGTGCTGACCGGCATGGGTAATGACGGTTTCAAGGGGATGCAGCAGTTGAAGCAAAAAGGAGGGGTGACCATTGTTCAGGATGAGGCCACTTCAACCATCTATGGTATGCCCAAGGCTTGTGTGGATGGAGGCGTTGCTGATGAAGTGCTGCCGTTGGGACAGATCGGCTATGAGATCGGCAAGTTCATGGGGTAGCTGCAGCCTTGATAAGATGACACAAAGGCGACCGTTTGAGCGGTCGCCTTTTTTATCGCCGGGCATACACCACCAGCCCTCTTGCAGTGGTATCCACCCGGCAGTTGGAGTAGCCGAGGCGCTTCAGGCGCATTAGGATGAAAAAGGAAGCCAGCGGGTGAACTCGTGGCAACAGCAGCGGAAAATGGTCTGTTGGCAGGGTTCGTATGGCGTGCAAAGTATCTGCCAGTGTGTATCGCGACATCAAGAGGTCAGCTGTGCTCAGATGTGGCGTGGAACACCAGCCCCGGCCAGTTGTCCATGGTGTTATCCAGCCGCCACTGACTGCCGGCCATATAGGTCAGCTTACCTTCACCATCAATGTAGAGGTTCATCTTTTCCTTCTTTTCAAACTCTTCCAACAGCTTTTTCTCGCCGGTCACCCAACGCGCCGTGGCGTATGAAACCGGTTCATAGACGATCTTGACGCTATACTCGAATTCAAGCCGGTGTAGCACTACCTCAAACTGCAGTACACCGACGGCACCCACTACCCACTCGGCACCGAAGAGTGGCTTGAATACCTGGGTGGTCCCCTCCTCTGCCAGTTGCACCAGACCCTTTTCCAGTGCCTTTGACTTCATGGGATTCAAGAGCCGCACCTTGCGGAAATGTTCTGGAGCAAAACTGGGGATGCCGGTAAATTTCATCTCCTCACCAAGGGTGAAGGTGTCACCGATCTTGATGGTGCCGTGATTATGAATGCCTATGATATCACCAGGATAGGCCTCTTCAACATTGCTGCGGTCCTGGGCCATGAAGATAGTTGCGTTACTGATCTGGAAGTCCCGACCCAGGCGCAGGTGACGCACCTTCATGCCCCGCTCGAAGCGGCCGGAGCAGATCCTGAAGAAGGCGATCCGGTCACGGTGGGCCGGATCCATGTTAGCCTGAATCTTAAATACGAAACCGGAAAACGTCTCTTCGTAGGGCGAGACCATCCGGCTGGTGGTGGCCCGTTCACGGGGGTGAGGGGCATACTGCACAAAGGTATCCAGCAGTTGCTGCAC
>DKFG01000010.1:5303-10840 GCA_002452325.1 Geobacter sp. UBA6802 | reverse complement strand
ACATCGTTGCGCAACTCTTCGGCCTGGCTGCCCAGTAGTTCATCCAGCAGCGGGTCTTCAAGCCCTTGCACGGTCACTATCTGCCCCACGCCATGCTCGGCATCAGGGTCAAAGAGCAGTACCTCTTTACTGTAGAGGTGATAGGTGCCGTGAAAGCGCTTGCCCATGCCGATCGGCCAAGTGATCGGTGCGGTCTGCATCCCCAAGTTTTTCTCCACATCATCCAAGAGATCCAGTGGTTCCTGACCCTCCCGGTCCAGTTTGTTCATGAAGGTCATGATCGGCGTATCCCGCAGGCGGCAGACATCCAGCAGCTTCTTGGTCTGGCTCTCCACTCCCTTGACCGAGTCAATCACCATCAAGGCCGAGTCCACTGCAGTCAGCACCCGGTAGGTGTCTTCGGAAAAGTCGTTGTGCCCCGGTGTATCCAGCAGGTTGATTTCAAAACCATCGTAGGTAAACTTCATCACCGACGAGGTCACTGAGATACCGCGCTGCTTCTCCAGTTCCATCCAGTCCGAGGTAGCATGACGGCCCGCCTTGCGTGCGCGCACCTCACCGGCTTGCTGGATAGCGCCGCCGAACAACAGTAGCTTCTCGGTAATGGTTGTCTTGCCGGCATCCGGATGGCTGATAATGGCAAAGGTACGACGTTTATCGACTTCTTCCTGATTAAAGCGAGCTTCCACGTACCACTCCTTGGACAGAAAAAGGCGGGCTTGACGCCCGCCCGAATAAAATTAAGTTTTACTACGCCCGGAAGATCAGTCGATCAATACACCACTTGCCCCCGCCGGATACCACCAGAAACAGTGCCATACCCAGCAGGGCCAAGGTGAATTCGATGCCGTGTCCTTTACCGGCTACACAGGCGGCATTCATGAAAAAACCATGACTCAAGTGTACCTTGTAGATGGCAACCGCCATTACCGAGGCAATACCTGTTGCAGAGATGCGGGTGAGAAATCCGGTCAGGACACCCAGTCCGCCACCAAACTCGGCAATGATTGCCAGCAGGGTGAAGAGGGGAGGAATCCCAAATTTCTGCTCGAAAGCTGAAAAAGTAGCCGTCAGCCCGCTTCCGCCAAAGAAACCCAGCAGCTTCTGCGAGCCATGGGCGAGAAAGATCAGCCCTAAGGGAATCCTGATCAGTAATGGGGCTATGGCGTCAGTCAGTTCAAAACCACCTCTGGCCATGGTGCACCTCCGCTGAACCAAAAAGAAAGGGGACGCGAGAGTCCCCTTGATGGTTGATTGGCGGGCGGTATTGGATTCGAACCAACGACCTTTGGCTTCGGAGGCCAACACTCTATCCAGCTGAGCTAACCGCCCGTGAAATAAATCTTTTACACTATCGCTCCCGGCAACTCAAGGGAAAAATCTGGTAAGGTGCAGGAGGCTCTGCTACTATCAGGCCATGAAAATCATCGGTTTGACCGGTGGTATTGCCACCGGGAAAAATGCAGTGGCGGCTATGCTGGCAGAGTTGGGGGCCGTGGTCATCGATGCTGATCAGCTGGCCCGTGATGCGGTGGCACCGGGAACTCGGGCTTTGCAGCAGATTGTAAAGTGTTTTGGGCTGCAGGTACTGTCTGCTGATGGCGGACTGGAGCGTCAGGCCCTGCGTGAGTTGGTTTTCTGTGATTCGCAGCGCAGGCAGCAGCTTGAGTCACTCGTGCATCCGGCCATTAAAGAGCTGGCGCTTCAGAGGTTTGCTGATGAGCAGCAACGGGGTACGCAAGTGCTGGTATACATGGCACCGCTCTTGATTGAGGCGGGAGCTGTTGACCGGGTTGACGAAGTCTGGGTAGTTACGCTGCGGCCAGAGGTTCAGCTGGAACGCTTGCTAGCCCGCGATGGGTGTAGCAGGGAGTTGTCACAGCAGATGATTGCAGCGCAGATGCCATTGACGGAAAAGGAGTGCTACGGCGTGGTGGTGATAGACAACAGTGCTGATCTGGCGACAACTCGCAAACAGGTGGAGTCTGCCTGGCAACGGAGGATAGCGGTATGACAGAGCTTCATAGTGTACTGCATCGTCGACCGGGTAAAGAAAGCAGTCGTGAAGGGGAGTTGCTTGGCATGTTTGCCACCGTTCCGTTAGGCGTGGAAGAGTTGACAGCCGTTGAGTTGTCCAGGCTGGGGGCAGACCAGGTAACGGCAATGCGTGGAGGAGTAAGCTTTACCGGCTCTCGGAGTGTGCTGTACCGTAGTCTGTTGCAGCTGCGCACTGCCAGTCGGGTGTTGATGCAGCTTGGACAGTTTTCCTGCAAGACACCGCAGGAGCTGTATGACGGTATCCGGGCTATCCCTTGGGGGGAGCTGCTGACCCCGGCCATGACATTGGCGGTAGATTGTACCCTGCGGGATTCAGTCATAACCCACTCACACTTTGCAGCCCTGAAGGCAAAGGATGCCATTGTAGATCTGCTGCGAGATCAGACCGGCAGCCGTCCCAGCGTCAATACCAGATCTCCGGACCTGCGGGTCAACCTCCATATTGCCAAAAATCAGGCCACGGTTTCCCTTGATGCGGCCGGAGAATCGCTTGACCGCCGTGGCTGGCGGTTGGATCGTAACGAGGCACCGCTGCGTGAGACCCTTGCCGCAGCAATTATCATGCATACCGGTTGGGATGGTACGGTACCGCTGGTGGATCTGATGTGCGGCTCAGGTACATTAGTCCTTGAAGGCGCTGCCATGGCACTGAATCGGCCCGCCGGTGCTGGACGGAAGTTTGGTGTGATGCATTGGCTGGGTTTTGACCAGTCGTTGTGGGAGCGGGTACTGCGTGATGAACAGGCAAAGGTCCGGGAGAGCCTTGAAGTACCGGTGTTGGGCTATGACCGTGATCCGATGGCAATTATCGCCTGCCGAGAAAACGCTCGACGGGCTGATTTGGCCTACCAGGTCTCCTTTGATCGCAAGCGGTTTGAGGATGCTGAGCCATGCGGGCATCAGGGGATTGTGGTGCTGAATCCCCCGTATGGGGTGCGTATGGGCGGAAAGCATGAGCTGGAACAGCTGTACCGCAAGATCGGCGAGGTATTCAAGCGCCGCTTCACCGGCTGGACCGCCTATCTACTGGCAGGTGACCTGGAGCTGGCCAAGCTGGTCGGCCTCAAGCCATCCCGGCGTTTTGTGCTCTTCAACGGTCCCCTGGAGTGTCGATTGCTCAAGTACGAGCTATACTGACCACTATTTTGCCTGTAACTTGTGGCAGAACAGGCAGCGATGTTTGGGCGGATGGTTGGGTGGCAGTTTGATACCACTGGCATCATGGCATGGTTCACACAGCTTCTCTGCCGCCTTTTTGTCAGGTTTGAAAAAAGTTTTGGAAAAAAGAGAGGCTTCTGGGCCGGGGGCACTGCGGTAGGCCTCATCATACACCGACTGGTGGGCTGCATCACGCGGAACCGGGGTGGTGGTCTCTTTACCTGAAATAGCAAAAAAAGTAATCAGTACAGCTACTACCAGGGCGATAAAGAACCAGTCCCGTTTATCTATCTTCATAGTACGTTACCCTAATCCTTGATAAATACGAAATAAACGATCACACCACCGATTCCCAGACCAAAGCCGGCAAATGGCAGAATGGACTTCAGAGTGATCACCTCACCGGGGGCGGGCATGGCCCACTTAGCCATCAAGATCAGGCCGATCAGAAAGAACAGGGTCAGCAGGACTGGTTTTGATTTTTTGTAGATACCGAGAAAAAGTATCACGATCGTGGCCAGCAGAAAGACCCAGTTGGAAAAGATCTGCTGCAAGGTCAGATTCTGCAACGTGGTGATCAGATTCTGAGTCTCAAGGGGACGCAGGACTTCAACGGTCTTTTCTGCCAGCTGCTGTTTATCCACGTCATTTACCTCCCGGTCACCGCTGAACCGCAAACGAGATCAGCACTACAAGCCAGACAGCCAGTTTTCAACTCAGGAAATCCATCACCTTGTCAAGGAATCCCTTTTTCATTGGATGGGCATCCTCCCCGCTGATCTTGGCAAACTCTTCAAGCAGTTCCTTTTGTTTGCCAGACAGATTGGTGGGAGTTTCAACCTTGACAACCACTAATTGGTCGCCGCGGCCGTATCCCTGCAATGACGGTATCCCTTTGCCGCGCAGGCGGTAGATCTTGCCGGATTGGGTGCCTTCAGGAATCTTCATTGAGACCTTGCCATCCAGTGTCGGCACTTCTATCTCGCACCCCAGGGCAGCTTGCGCAAAACTGATCGGGATTTCGCAGACGACATTGTCGTCCTCACGCTGGAAGATCGGGTGCTCCTTGACCGAGATCGCTACGTACAGGTCGCCGTTGGGACCACCTTTGACCCCTTGCCCCCCTTCGCCGGACAGCTTGAGACGCGAGCCGGTTTCAACACCGCCAGGAATCTTGACCGAAAGGGTCTTGCTGTCCTTGACGCTGCCTTTGCCGTGACAGTCAGGGCAGGGATCGTCAACCACCTTGCCTTCACCGTTACATTGGCTACAGGTCTTGCTAACGCTGAAAAATCCCTGTTGATAGCGAACCTGTCCCGCTCCGCGGCAGGTTGGACAGATCTTGGGATCAGTGCCGGGTTTTGCGCCGGAGCCGTTACAGCTTGCGCAGCGTTTGGCATAGGGGATGTCAATCTTTTTCTCACATCCGAAGGCCGCCTCTTCAAAGGTGATCTCCATGTTGTAGAGCAGGTCGTCACCGCGGCGCCCTTGCGTGCGCCTGCCTGCACCACCGCCAAAGATGTCGCCAAAGATATCACTAAAGATGTCACCAAAGGGCGAGCCGGCACCAAATCCACCGCCTGAAAAGCCGCCGGCGCCTGACACACCGGCATGACCAAACTGGTCATACTGGGCACGTTTTTGGGCATCGGAAAGCACTTCATATGCCTCGGTGGCCTCCTTGAATTTCTCCTCAGCCTCTTTGTCTCCAGGATTTTTGTCTGGATGGAACTGTATGGCCAGTTTACGGAAGGCCTTTTTTATCTCGGTCTCAGACGCATTCTTATGGACGCCGAGAATCTCGTAATAGTCACGTTTTTCGCCGTTTGCCACGCTTGGTTCCTTATCAGTGAAATACAGCTGTAGGGGCGAGTCTGCAACCCGCCCCTACGCGATACCATCAAAACATCCCGGACTCGATTACTTCTTTACTTCCTCAAAATCGGCATCAACGACTTTTTCATCCTTGGTCTTTGCGCCACCTTCCTGGGAAGCCCCTTCTTCAGTGGCACCGTCAGCGGCACCAGCCTGCTGGGCCTGGGCGTACATGGCTTCAGCCAGTTTGTGAGCAGCTTGGGCAAGCTCATCGGTTGCCTTCTTGATGACTTCGGCATCGTCACTGTCCAAAATCTTCTTCAAATCAGCAATTTTGTTCTCAATGGCACCCTTGTCAACGGCGTCTACTTTCTCGCCAACCTCTTTCAGCGACTTTTCAGTGCTGTAGATCATGGAGTCGGCCTGGTTACGGGCCTCTATGGTCTCCCGCTTCTTCTTGTCTTCGGCGGCATGCGATTCAGCATCCTTGACCATCTTCTCGATCT
>DKFG01000010.1:4753-5271 GCA_002452325.1 Geobacter sp. UBA6802 | reverse complement strand
ATGCCGTTGGCGTCAATGTCGAAGGTTACCTCGATCTGGGGCACGCCACGGGGTGCCGGCGGGATGCCGGTCAGCTCAAAGTTACCCAAGGTCTTGTTGTCGCGGGCCATTTCACGCTCACCCTGCAGTACATGAATCGATACCGCCGGCTGGTTGTCGGCAGCGGTAGAGAATACCTGACTCTTTCTGCAGGGAATGGTGGTGTTTTTCTCGATCAGCCGGGTCAATACGCCGCCTAGGGTCTCAATACCCAGCGAGAGCGGGGTAACATCCAGCAGCAGTACATCCTTGACATCGCCTTTGAGTACGCCGCCCTGGATTCCAGCGCCGATGGCGACCACTTCATCCGGGTTAACCCCCTTGTTGGGAACCTTGCCAAAGATCTCCTGCACACGTTGCACAACAGCCGGCATACGGGTCATACCACCCACCAGGATCACCTCGTCAATCTCGGAGGCAGACAGCCCGGCATCCTTCATGGCAGTGCGGCAAGGACCTTCCAGTTTGCGCAGCAGGTC
>DKFG01000010.1:4084-4728 GCA_002452325.1 Geobacter sp. UBA6802 | reverse complement strand
TGATGAACGGCAGGTTGATGTCGGTTTCCATGGAGCCGGAGAGCTCGCACTTGGCTTTTTCTGCCGCTTCTTTCAAACGCTGCAGTGCCATCTTGTCACCGCGAAGGTCAATGCCTTGGTCCTTCTTGAACTCGTCGGCAATCCAGTCGATGATCTTCTGATCAAAGTCCTCGCCACCCAAGAAGGTGTCGCCGTTGGTGGATTTAACCTCAAACACGCCGTCACCCAACTCAAGAACGGAAACATCAAAGGTGCCGCCACCCAAGTCGAATACGGCGATCTTTTCGTCCTTCTTCTTGTCCAGACCGTACGCCAGTGCAGCTGCGGTGGGCTCGTTGATGATCCGCAGCACATTGAGACCGGCGATTTTGCCGGCATCCTTGGTTGCCTGACGTTGAGAGTCATCAAAATAGGCCGGCACGGTAATAACCGCGTCGGTGACGGTCTCACCAAGGTAATCTTCAGCGGTCTTTTTCATCTTTTGCAGGATGATGGCGGAAATCTCCGGTGGCGAGTACTTCTTCTCACGTACGTCAACCCAGGCATCGCCGTTGTCAGCCTTGACGATCTTGAAAGGTGAGATGGCGATATCTTTTTTGACCGCCTCGGTGTCGTACTTGCGGCCGATCAGACGCTTGATGGCG
>DKFG01000010.1:0-4029 GCA_002452325.1 Geobacter sp. UBA6802 | reverse complement strand
CGGAGTTGGCTATGACAATCGGCTCGCCACCCTCCATGATTGCGACACAAGAGTTGGTGGTTCCCAAGTCAATTCCAATTACTTTACTCATGATATAATTCTCCTTCCTATGCGGACTATTCGTTAGACAAGATGGCGATGCCTGATTTAAAAAACAAGGGGTACCTGAAAAAATTATGGATTTTTAGCCACTGAAACCATGGAGGGCCGAATCAGCCGCTCTTTAAGCAGGTAGCCCCTCTGAAATTCCTGGACAATGGTGTTTGAAGGCTGATCAGCCGTTTCCACCTGTGACATGGCCTGATGAAAGGCCGGGTCAAACAGCGTGCCGCAATTCCCATCCACGGCACAGACCCCAAACTTTTTAAGTGCCGTCTGCAGCAGGGTGTGGGTCATCTTGACCCCTTCAACCAAGGCAGGTAACCCCTCTTCAGAGGCATGCTCCAAGGCGCGTTCCAGGTTGTCCACCACCGGAAGCACTTCCTCAACCAGTGATTTGATGCCGTAGTTGAGCAACTCCTCTTTCTCCCGTGAAGCCCGCTTGCGGTAGTTTTCTAGGTCGGCCCGTTCACGCAGCAGTTTGTCCCAGTTATCCTTTGCCTCCTGCTCTTTAGCAGCCAGCAGCTCTTCAAGTTGTCGAATCCGCTCCTTCGGAGACAACTCTGCCGTATCACCGGTGGTTAGTTCCTGTGTTGTCGGCTGGTCATTTGTTTCTTCACTCATGGTGTGCCCTAATCCTTTCATCGTTTAGTCAGCAGCTTGCTGACCAACTGCGCTGTGTAATCGACAATCGGAATGACTGATGAGTAGCCCATGCGTGTCGGGCCGATTACCCCCAAAATGCCGATGGTGTTGGTGTCAGTCATGTAGGTTGAGGTGATCAGACTCATGCCTGCCATCTCTTTTAAAGGTGTTTCAGAGCCGATAAAGATCTGGACACCCTGGGCCTGCATGCAGCCGCTCAGCAGATGAGCCAGACGTCCTTTTTCTTCAAAGGCCTTGAAGAGTTCACGCATTCTGTTCACATCATTGAATTCCGGTTGATCAAGGATGCGAGACTGTCCGGCTATGAATACCTCATCCTGTTCCTCGGGTAGCGCCTGACGAGTCAGCTTGAGCGCCTTCTCCAGCAGCTGGTCGTAGCGGGTCTTCTCTTGCTCCATCTCTGAGAGGATTTTCTCACGGACCTGACTGATGGTCAGGCCTTCCAGCACGCTATTGAGATAGTTTGCCATGTTGACCAGCTGGTCAGCGGTATATTCCTGTTCTGTATCAATAATCCTGTTTTGCACCGCTCCACTACAGGCAACAAGAATAGCCAGAATCCGTTTGGGGCCTAGCTTAACAAATTCTATATGGCGAAAACGTCCGGTAGTAAACCGGGGCGCAACGACTATACCGGTGTAATTTGATAAACTTGAAAGGGTACGGCTGGCCTCTCTCAGTAGATCGGTCAGATTACCGCCTGTTTCTCGACAGCGTTTCAGTATTTCGCGTTTTTCGCCATGTGAGACAGAGCGGAGACCCACCAGGGTGTCAACATAAAAGCGGAAACCTTTGTCAGTAGGGATGCGACCGGCCGAGGTATGGGGCGATACCAGCAGACCCAGCTCTTCGAGACTCGCCATGACATTTCGCACTGTGGCAGACGAAAGTGCGAGGCAGTGACGTTTTGCTACAGCACTGCTGCCAACAGGCTCAGCTGTAGCAATATAATCCTCAATAATCGCTTCCAGTATCTGTCTGCTTCTCTGTGACAATGTCAGGTCAACCATTACAACACCTCACGCGAAACATCAGTTTCGCCGCACGACGTTAGCACTCTTTTCTGTCGAGTGCTAACAGGATCACAAATTAATCAGCAGCCACTGGTTTGTCAAGGCCATATTCAAACCAGATAATTCTGTCAGACGGTACAGCGTCTGGTTCAACAGATGATCAAAGGCTTGCCTGTAACTCTTAAAAACTATATAAACATGAATTGAGTTTTATTAAGAAGGGGGGAGATGGTGTGTCCTGGCAGGCCATAGGCATATTTGATTCAGGTGTTGGTGGTCTGACGGTATTGCGGGAGATCGCCCGGACCTTGCCCCAGGAAGACACCATCTATTTTGGTGATACCGCCCGAGTGCCCTATGGTACAAAGTCTCCAGACACAGTCATCCGTTATGCTCAAGAGATCGCTTCGTTCCTGATCAAGCGCGACATCAAGCTACTGGTGGTGGCCTGCAACACAGCCTCTGCCGTTGCGCTGCCCACCCTGCGCAAGCTACTTAGTATCCCCGTGGTTGGTGTGATTGAGCCGGGTGCCAAACGGGCTGTCGAGGTAACGCGGAGTGGCGTTGTAGGGGTGATCGGTACCACGGGCACCGTTCGAAGTAGTGCCTATTCCCGGGCGATTAAACGGCTGAATCCGGCGGTATCGGTGCTTGCCCGTCCTTGTCCGCTTTTTGTCCCCCTGGCTGAGGAAGGCTGGACTGAAAACGAAGTGACGAGCATGACCGCCCACCTCTACCTGGATGAGCTCCGCAATGCTGCCGTGGATACCCTGGTGTTGGGCTGCACCCACTATCCGCTTCTGAAGAAAGTGATTGCAACAGTCATGGGGCCTGACGTGACTCTGGTTGATTCTGCCGAAGAGACAGCGCGTACGGTGGCGTCCATTCTTCAGGAGAAAAAAATGCTGAGGCCGCCCGCAGAGCGGGGAAATCACCATTACTACGTTACCGATATACCTGCAGGATTCATCAGGGTTGGCAACCGTTTTCTGGGTGGTAAGCTTGGTGATGTCTATCAGGTCGCCCTTGATGACTGCCGAGTAAACACGGAGAAGATCTGATGTCGTTACCCCACAGGCGGCGTATCGGGGCTGATGTCTTGGTCCCGTTCATACTGTTGGCGCTGGTTTTCGGAGGGCTGTTCTGGCAGAAATACCGTGAAGCCCGGCAACTGGCTGAGCCTGTTGCTACCGGTCCGCGTGAGGTGGGGGATCGACGGATTATCCTGTTTTTTGTTGATGATGCAGGGAAGCTATCACGCGAGGCCCGTCAGGTTGATCTCTGCCAAGAAACGACAACCTGCCTGCGCTCTATACTGGAAGAACTATTCAGCGGGCCGATTGGCGATTTGGACCCGGCTGTTCCGGAATGGACCAGCATTAACCGTGTCAGCATTGAGGGGACGACTGTCACTGTTGACCTGGAAAAAAGCTTTTCCGAAGCGCTGCAATCTGGAAGCTCTGCAGAAATGCTGGCAGTTTATGCCATTGTTAATACGATCTGCGTCAATCTGCCTGAAATTCGGCAGGTGCGATTAACCCTTAGCGGAGAAAATGCGACCCATTTACGCCACCTTGATCTCTCTGAACCGTTGACGCCTGACTTCTCACTGGAATCTCAGCCTGTTCCTCATCAGAACTAACCATTAAACCAGATCCCTTGAGGGTGCTGCCATGCTGCTGGGTTATAACCATAACATTACCTACAAGGGGTCGGTATTTCATATCCAGACAGAAGACAGCGGCATTAAAAACCCGCACATCATCACCCTGCTGTACCGCGAAGGGGTCATACTTTGTTCAAAAAAGACCAGCTATGCCGACATTCTCAAAATAGACAACCTGGAAGCGGTTGTTGAAGATCTGATGAAAGAGCAGCACAAAGAGATGCTGCGCCGTCTGAAAAGTGGCGAGTTTGATGGCCGGGCCTTCGGAGCGGTACAAACAGCAACTGTCGGCTCAAGCGAACAATGCGCAGCGACAAGCAAGGAACTACTTGAAACAGATCTACAGATTGCAGAAGTTGAGGGTGTCAATCTGCTTTTCCAGGAAGAGGTTGCCGGTCTAAAAGCCGATTCTGAAGTGCCAGAGAAACAAACGGTTAAACCAAGTGCTGTAAGCCTTGATGATGCCATACTTAACTTTTTTGGCGCATCAAAATAAAGAGTAGTAAGCCACACCTTCAAAAAAATATTGACAGCCTGACGGCCAGTTTGCTATACAATTTATCTCTTCACGCGGGAATAACTCAG
>DKFG01000055.1 GCA_002452325.1 Geobacter sp. UBA6802 | reverse complement strand
GCCAGGGTGGACAGCATGTAAAAAATAGTGGTGATGTTAAAGAGCGATCCGCTGTTCATGGTTTTTCCTCCTTGCTGATCTGCGCATTCAGACGCTCAACCAGCGTATCAAACTGCTGCCTGAATCCGGCCTGCCCCTTGGTGGTATGAGCGGCAATCACCAGCCTGCCGTTGCTGAGACGGAACCAGAAACGCTGGTGCGTCATAAAGAACGCCACATACAGGCCAACGCACATCAGGATGCAGCCGATCCAGACCACCCAGACACCGGGATCCTTATTGACCTGCAGACCGGTATAAAACCGCTCATCCCCGCCCAGATAGGTAATAAGCGGCATACCGGCCCTGGCAAACTCCCGCTGGTTGTCCTCGGGGTGGTTGGCAAAGCTGATCAGCGTGATCGTCTCTCCGCCCCGGGCCGGATGGATATCGATCCGTGCAGCCGGTCCGGTCTTGCCGGCAATAAAGGGGGACACATCCTGCACTGCTTCAAGCAGATGCATACTGCTGCCGTCCGGCAGCAGCGCGGTTTCTTCTGCTGCTATGGTCAGCCTGCTGTCACCGGCCTTAAAGTGATGACTACCGGTTGTGCCGTAGCTTGACTGATAGAAGACGATCCCTTTGTAGGTCAGCGGCTCGTTCACGATCAGACGGGCATGCTTGTAACCCGGCACTTCCGTGCCGTTTTCCGTCAGGGTCAGGATGCTCTTGTATTCGCGGGGCATCTGGCTGGGGCCGCTGCCGTCCGGCAGATCGTAGTAGCTGACTGTAAACTGGTCGCAGCGCAGTTCAAACCCCAGCGACCGCTCATTACCGCTACGGTCGGTAAAGCTGTTCACCGTGGCCCCTTCCGGGATGGCCACAAACCCCTTAAAGCCGAAAACGTTACCGATGATTGCGCCGCTGAAGATCAGAATCACGCTGGCATGCACTACATACACCGCCAGTCGGGCCCAGGGGCGGCGCTGCACAAACAGGTGCACTGCTTCTTCCTGGGGGGTGACCGTCGGTCGGCCGATTACCGCCGTTACCGCTTCCACCAGCTGCTCCCGGTCCGTGCCTTCAGGCACGGTCAGCTCTGCGCGACAGGTGGCGCTCTGCTCCTGGGCGCTGCCCAGCGTCAGTTCAGGTCTGGTGGCAATCCGCCAGACATGGGGCAGCCGCTTAATGGTGCAGGCCAGCAGGTTAAGCGCCAGGGTTGCCAACAACCCCTGAAACCACCAGGCATGATACATATCAAAAAAGCCTAGTAACGAATATAGTTTATAACGGTTGCCCTGCTCGCCCCCGATGGAGGCAACGTATTCCGGCGGCAGCGCCCCCTGGGGGATAATGGTGCCGATGATTGAAACCACAGCCAGACAGATCAGCAAAAACATGGTCAGACGCAGCGATGCAATGGCCTGCATGGCCTGATCGCCGAAAGAACGGCCTTCAGTAGTCATGGAAAATCTCCTGATACAGTTAGTCAACTCTTGCCGTTACACGGCAAAGGTACACACAAGACGCAGATATAGAGTGATGACTGGTTAGGAACGGTTCTGGGGAGGCACAAAAATAGGCAGATAGACCTGGGGAGGATCCTGGAAATCAAAGCTGATAAAACTGCTGCTCAGGGTAAGCGGCAGCGGCAGGGCGACGGCAGCAATGGTGAGCGGGGCATGGCAGGCACAGCAGCAGGCGGCATTGTTACCGCAGTCACCCTGCTGTCCGTCCTGCTGCTGATCGTGGCAGCCGCCGGTACAACCGCCGATGCTGCTGACGGAGACCGCAACATCCGGCTGGTCGTGCTGGCTCAAGGCGGCAACCGGGGCCAGCAGGATGCTTGCCAGGGCAAGAACGGCCAGCAGGACGCTGACCGGTATGCGCAGGGGAACAGGTTTCATTTCTCATTAAAATAAAGAGGCGTCATCATGCTGTCAAGCTGTTTCAGGCGGTTCAGATTGCCGCAGCCGATCATGGCTGGTAGAGCGACGGCAGCTGCCAGGCCATTGCCGCGCCAAAGATCAGAAACACGAACCCGGCAGTACGGTGGATCCAGCAGACCGGTACGACCTTAACCAGCTGCTTGCCAGCAAAGATGCCGATCAGGGAGACCGACCAGAGTGCCAGGGTAGAGGCGATAAACACCCCCAGCATGCCGCTGATGCTGCTGGAGTGCTGGGCTGCCTGACCGGCAGTCACCAGCTGGGTCTTATCCCCCAGTTCTGCCAGAAAGATCATCACAAAGGCGGTACGCACCGCATCGGCTGCAGTCGGTACCGGCCCGTCCTCATCCTCGCTGTCACAGGCATGGCGGAAGGCACTGTAGCCGAAGTAGAGAAACAGCAGGGCTGCCGCCAGGGTTACCCAGAACAACGGCAACACCATGAACAGCAACTTGCCCACCAGCACCGCTGCCAGGTTCAGCACCACAAAGGCGGCGGCAATACCGATAAAGATCCGCTTCCAGGGGTAACGCAGGGCCAGCGCCATGGCAGTCAGCTGGGTCTTGTCACCCAGTTCTGCCAGAAAGATCAGGCCAAAGGTGCTTACAAAGGTGGTCAGTTCCACCTAGAACTGCACTTTCGGCGCAGTGTTGGCCCCCTCTTCAGCCTTGAACGGCTCCTTGCGCTCCAGTTTCAGCAGCAGAGAGTTGGTCAGGCTGTTGGGAAACGTACGGATACTGGTATTAAAGACCTGCACGGCTTGGTTGTAGCGCTGTCGAGCCACGTTGATCCGGTTCTCGGTTCCTTCCAGCTGCTTCTGCAGATCAAGGAAGTTCTGGTTGGCCTTCAGATCAGGGTAGCGTTCTGCCACCAGCAACAGCCGGGACAGGGCGCCGGACATCTCACCCTGGGCCTGCTGAAACCGGGCCAGGGCCGCCGGGTCGCTGATCAGTTCTCTGCCTGCCTTGATACTCCCCACACTGGCCCGTGCCTCGGTCACCGCCTTTAGGGTTTCGGCCTCATGTCGGGCATACCCCTTGACCACCTCCACCAGGTTGGGGATCAGATCATTACGGCGCTGGTAGGTTGCCTCAACATCACCCCAAGCGGCAATCACCGCCTCCTCGTTGGCCTGGATGGTATTGTAACCGCAGCCGGACAGCATTCCGGTCAGCAGCAGGCCAAGCAGCAACAGCAGCAGCTGTTTCATGGTGGATCCTCCGTTGATTTCTTCACTTTTTTCGCTTGCTCGGCAAGGTAGTCCTTCACCTTGTGCAGCAGATTCCTGGCCCAGACAAACTCGGTGGCCAGGATTCCCAGGCCCAGCGGTATCACCACCACTGCCGGGCCAGGGGTAACGATCATCACCACACCGATCAGCACCACCGTAGTACCCACCACAGCCACCACCAGTCGGCGGGCCTTGCGCAGGGTCCACTGCAGCATCTAGCGCCGGGCCAGGGCCTGCAGACGGGCGATCCGCTCTTCCATGGGCGGATGGGTGGAAAACAGGCTTGCTACACCGCCGCCAGACAGCGGGTTCACAATGAACATATGGGCCGTGGCCGGTTTGGCGTCGTGCATCGGGATCTGCTGCGAGGCACGCTGCAGCTTGGCCAGGGCATTTGCCAGGGCGTTGGGCTTGCCGCAAATCTCGGCGCCGGTGGCATCGGCCAGATACTCGCGGGAGCGGGAGACCGCCATCTGGATCAGCATCGCCATGATCGGCGCCAGCATTGCCATGGCCAGCGAGCCCACCATACCGGCAATCCCGCCCCCTTCCTCATCATCGCTCCGCCCGCCTCCCAGCAGGGCCCCCCACTGCAGCATGCTGCCGATCANNGAGATGGCGCCGGCAAAGGTGGCGGCAATGGTGGAAATCAGAATATCGCGGTTTTTCACATGGCCCAGCTCATGGGCCATCACCCCTTCCAGCTCCTCAGGGGTCAGTATCCGCATGATCCCCTCAGTGGCGGCCACCGCAGCATGCTGCGGGTTGCGTCCGGTGGCAAAGGCGTTGGGCGACTGGTCCGGGATGATGTACACCTTAGGCATCGGCAGCCCGGCCCGTTGGGCCAGACGCTCCACCATGCCGTAAAAGGCCG
>DKFG01000276.1 GCA_002452325.1 Geobacter sp. UBA6802 | reverse complement strand
ATCAAAATTTACCGGACAGTAGTGGGCGGCAATAACAAGGCTTTCGTGCGTCTGCTATCAGTAGCCAACAAGCGGGGTAGCATTACCGCCAGGGTAGAGTTGGATGTTCAACGTGCTGGCAAGGTAAGCAGGGCAGAGGTTGTTGTGCAGGATGGCGATGACCTGGAGCTGATAACCAACCGGGCGATCTACGCCGATTGCCGCATTGGTGAGATCCGTTGTGGCAAAGGCCAGGAGCTTGTTGAAGTGCGGATTCCGGGTGGTGAAGAGTGGCTGAAGCCGGGGCAGGCCATTGGTGATGTTGATGAGGATGCCCTGAAACGGCAGATGATCCGGCGTACCATCAAGGAACATCTGGATAAGGAGATGCGCTTTACCTCTCGCGGGGTCAAGGTGCTTTCCCTGTTCTTTATCGACAGCGTGGAGCATTACCGTAAATACGATGAAGACAATAACCCGGTAAAGGGCAAGTACGCCCTGATGTTTGAGGAAGAATACCGCCGCTGTATCAAAGACCCCCAGTATCAGACCCTTTTCAAGGATGTTGATCTGACGACTGAGCCATCAGAAGTACATAACGGCTATTTCTCCATAGACAAAAAAGGGGGCTGGACAGAAACCGCCGAGAATAACCAGGGCAGTCGTGATAACGCAGAACGAGCCTACAATCTGATCATGAAAGAGAAGGAAAAGCTGCTTGGCTTTGAAACCAAGCTGAAGTTCATCTTCTCACACTCTGCCCTGCGTGAAGGCTGGGACAACCCCAATGTCTTCCAGATCTGCACCTTGCGTGAGATTGGAACAGAACGGGAACGCCGCCAGACTATCGGGCGGGGTCTGCGGCTTTGTGTTAACCAGCAGGGCGAACGGCTGCGGGGATTTGATCTGAACACCCTGACCGTTATAGCCACTGAAAGCTATGAGCAGTTTGCCGACAGCCTGCAGAAAGAGATTGAAGAGGATACCGGCATACGCTTTGGTATTGTTGAGAAGCATCAGTTTGCAGCAATTCCGGTAAAAGATGCAGCAGGCAAGCTGATCCCGCTGGGGGTAGAGCAGTCAGAGGCGATCTGGAGCCACCTGAAGGAATCAGGTTTTGTTGATGCCAAGGGTAAGGTGCAGGACAGCCTGAAAAAGGCCCTTAAAGATGGTAGCCTGACTTTACCGGAACCGTTTGCAGCTCAACTCCCCCAGGTGAAGGATCTGCTGCGCAAACTTGCCGGACGGCTGGAGATCAAGAATGCCGATGACCGGCAAACCATTAAAACCCGCCAGGCAGTGCTGAACAGTGAAGAATTCAAGGCGCTATGGAACAGGATCAAGCACAAGACCACCTACCGGGTGCAGTTTGATAATGATGATCTGATCATCAAATGCGCCAAGGTAATCAGTGACAGCCCTCCAATCACCAAAACCCGCCTGACCTGGCACAAGGCCGAACTTGCCATAGGTAAATCCGGGATTGATACCAAAGAGACAACCGTTTCCGCCCCAATAACCATTGATGAAAACGATATAGAATTGCCGGATCTGCTGACTGACCTGCAAGACAAGACCCAACTGACCCGCCGCAGCCTGGTGCAGATTCTGACAGACAGCGGACGCCTGAACGACTTCAAGCGCAATCCCCAGCAGTTTATTGAAATGACCTCAGACCTGATCAACCGCACCAAGCGGATGGTTCTGGTGGACGGTATCCGCTACCAACGCCTGGGTGATGAGCAGTATTACGCACAGGAGCTGTTTGAACAGGAAGAGTTGAGCGGCTACCTGAAGAATATGCTCTCAGCAACACGGTCAGTGTACGAGCATGTTGTCTGTGATTCTGATACGGAAAAGAACTTTACGGAACAACTTGAAAAGAACGAGGCGGTGAAGGTCTACGCCAAACTGCCCGGCTGGTTCAAGGTGCCAACCCCCTTGGGCAGTTACAACCCGGACTGGGCGGTGCTGATTGAAAAAGACGGTGCTGAGCGGTTGTACTTTGTGGTCGAAACCAAGAGCAGCCTGTTTACCGATGATCTGCGCGATAAGGAAAGTGCCAAGATCAAGTGCGGTGAGGCTCACTTTGCTGCCTTGGCTGTTGGGGAGAATCCGGCGAAGTATTTGAAGGTGCAGAATATTGATGATGTGATGGCTCAACTTTAATAAATGTGATTACCCAAAACATGGATTTGTGTCTAAGTTCTCTGAAATATGGCACAGGAGAGTAAATATGGAACCTGTATTTGTTGATCTTCATATTCATACTTCCGATAACCCAGACAACCTGAACGTTTCCTATGATCTAGATTTATTGAAAAGCAAGATTGAAGAAATTGCAGAGAATTCTGCCTACCTTATATCGTTTACTGACCACAATACAGTCAATAAACCTGTATATTTAAAAGCTGTAGACAAGTTTGAACATATTTTGTTGGGAGTAGAATTGCACGTACGCAATTACGATGATCAGAGACCATATCATTGCCACATTTACTTTAATTTACAGAAGATAGATGAGCCAGCTATTAACACTACTGTCCGGTAAATTTTGA
>DKFG01000161.1:661-3027 GCA_002452325.1 Geobacter sp. UBA6802 | reverse complement strand
TACCGGCCACCAGACCGGTCTTGGCGGAGGAGAACCACTTGATGGCCGGCGGAGTTGCCGCAGAATAGCCAAAACCGAAACCAGCACCGGCCAACACACCAAAGCCCAGCACCCAACCGATGAAACTGTTAGTAAATCCCAGCAGCACGAAACCGGCCCCCACCAGCAGGCCGCCGANNCCGGACCGATCTTGTCCTGGGCCTTGCCAGCCAGTATCATGGCAAAGGCAAAGACCAGACAACTGACCGCATAGGGGGTACCAACCGAAGCGAGCTCCCACTGGAAAGCGCCCGGTCCGCCAGCCTTGATAGAGGAGACTATCGCCTCCTTGAAGATACTCCACGCATACAACACGCCCAGGGCCAGGTTGATGCCGNNGGATTCTGGTCAGACATGAACACCCTCCTTTAGTGGATGAAAAGATACAAAAGCAATCTCCTCCCACTAACGCAAACCACGTGCCAATCCAGACTTATGCCATTGTTTTAGCATTACCCACTGAAATCATTATCAACATACAACAGATCGTCATCATCTGTCGGCTTGGCAACACAGATGGTGATCGCATAACTGCAAACAACGTTTTTGTGGGCTCAACCGGCCAAGCTGCAGTGTATACATACTATTTGCCTTTATGCAAAAAACTAGATACACTCACCACAAGTAATTGCATTTTTGCAATCCTGCCTGCCAGGCCAGAGGATTGATAACATTATGTCGACTAAGCCCCCTTTCACCCCGCTCGTGCTGCTGGTCTGTCGCAGCGCCAGCCGCAGCCAGCTCTATCGATCCGTCCTGGACAACAAAGGGGTCGCCTGCCTGATGGTCACCTCGCTGAAAGAGGTACAGGCTCTGGCTGCAGGGACCGGCTTCAGCGGCCTTTTGCTGGATATGCCGATCATGGTCAAGGCAACTCCTGCGGAACGCCAGGCACTTGATGATCTGCAACGGGCACTGCCCTGTGCCTACCTGAATATCGCTCCGGTTACAGACACTATCCGGCTGATGATGGTCAATGATCTGCAGGGGACAGCAACTTCGATCAAAGAGTTTGCTGAACTGAGTGCTCGATTTCCCCCCCGCCTTGTGGCACTCAAGGATCGTGTCACCCTGCATCTGCACACCCTGCTGCTGCCTGGTGACACGTCTGCTGCCCCTGTCCCGACCGTTACCCTCGACGTATCAGTCGGCGGCTGTTTTCTGTTCTTGACAGCTCCGCTGCCTGAAGCAGGTTCACAGCTCTCACTACAGCTAATCAGCCTGGATGATCCTGCACCGATTATGGCCACGGTCTGCTGGTGCAACCCGTTTGGCGCCCCCGGCAAAGCAGGACCTGGCACCGGCGTCAGGTTTGACCTGATCAGCCCAGCCCAGCAGGAACAGCTGCTGAACCTTGTACAACAACAAACTACCCGCATGTCGTTGTGAAGGATACCCATTCCCCATGTTCAAATCGCTCATGCTCAAGATGAAGCTACGCAGCAAACTGCTGGTGCTGGTACTGCCGCTGGTGATTGTACCAATCATGGTGGTAGCGCTGATAACCGGGTTTATTGCCAATCAGAAGGCCTATCTGGGGATCACCCAAACCAGTAAGGATGACCTGCAGCATATGGCCGAATTCACCATTGACCTGTTGCGTTCCTACGATAAGCAGTATCAGGATTATCGGCACGCCATCAGCGGTGATCTGGAAGCCGAATTCAACTCCGAGGCCTTCACCGCCCTCAAAGACAAGATCAAGAACAAACAGGTGGGCAAGACCGGCTACATCTACTGTATCGACAAAAACGGCACCCTGCGGATACACCCCGAGTTTGAGGGGAAAAACATCATTGATTCCAAGGACAGCAACGGCAACCCCTTCATCCGTGAGATGCTGGAAAATAAAAGCGGCTGGATACGCTACCCCTGGAAGAACACCACCGACAGCAAGCCCCGCATGAAGATTGTGCGCTATGAGCATTTCAAGGTCTGGGACTGGATTGTGGCGGTAAGCTCATATGAAGATGAGTTTTACAAAGAAGCCAACTCCATTAAGCACCATATCTTTGTCAGCACCCTCATCCTGATCGGCATCGTCGGGTTCATAGCCACGCTGCTGGTTTTCTATGCCTCGGCCGTGGCCACCAACCCGATCACCCATATGATCGAGACCATCCGCAAGGTGCGTAAAGGGGATATGGATGCCAGGATGGAGGTGGTGGGCAGTGATGAACTGGCTGAAATGGCAGCCGCCTTCAACCGGATGACCGATATCATCCAGCGCAACAAGCAGATGGAGAGTACACTGGCACAACAGGGTAAGATGGCGTCACTGGGGGTGCTTTCCTCCGGCGTTGCCCATGAGATCAACAACCCCCTGG
>DKFG01000161.1:0-652 GCA_002452325.1 Geobacter sp. UBA6802 | reverse complement strand
ACAAATATATCCATGAGATCAAGCGTGAAAGTAAACGCTGCAAGAAGATCGTGCAAGACCTGCTCTCTTACGCCCGCACACCACGACCCACGCTTGAGCTGACCGATCTTAACGAACTCCTTGGCGAGATTGTCGAATTTGCCGCCAACCACACCGACATGCGCGGGGTCAAGATCGTCTCCGGCTTTGAAAAGGGGCTGCCCAAGGTGATGCTGGATGGCGACCAGATGCGCCAGGTAGCCATTAACCTGATTTTGAATGCTGGTGGCGCCATGCCCGAAGGAGGCACCCTGCTAGTCATTACCGAGGTGGGAGCGGAGCAGACGGTGAAGATCTCTTTCCGGGACACCGGCAACGGTATACCGCCGGAAAGCCTGGAAAAGATCTTTGAACCATTCTACACCACCAAAGCCCGCGGCACCGGCTTGGGGCTGGCCATCACCCGGCAGATCGTTGAGATGCACCACGGTGAAATCAGGATAGAAAGCGAGCTGGGTACAGGCACCACGGTTACCGTAACCCTGCCGATTGATTATGAGGAGCTGCTCTGATGGAAAAACAACGAATTCTGTTAATAGATAACGAAGAAGGGCTCTGTCGGATGATGGAGCAGGTACTGCTGGACAACGGCTATCTGGTGCGGGCCTACACC
>DKFG01000232.1 GCA_002452325.1 Geobacter sp. UBA6802 | reverse complement strand
TGCTCCTCACCAGGAGGAGCATCCCGCCCTTTAAAAATATGTGGGTCATGCCAGGCGGTAAGATTGATCTTGGTGAGCCGATAGCAACGGCACTCAGGCGGGAAGTGGATGAAGAGGTCGGGTTAGATGTTGAGGTGGGCAGCCTGATTGATGTCTTTGAACACCTTACCCCCGGTGAAGAAAACTGTCACTACGTTATCCTGTTTTACCGTTGCAGACCGGTTCATTATGATCTGGCCCATAATCCGGATGAAGTTGCCGAGGCAAGCTGGGTACCAAGGCATGAACTTGCAGCCTACCAGATGCCTGACGGAACCCGCACCATCCTTGGGAAAATTTTCCCTGAGCTTGTCTCAGTCGACCCGGAGTCGCGCTGATGCCAAAGATCATTAATGCCAAGGTAAATCTTGCCTTTCCATTGGGGCATCATCTGCACTGCCTGATTGCTCAGCTACCCAATCACCTGCATAAAACCTCTGGCTTTCATCCGGTAGAAGAACAACAACAGTGGCAGGCGATCAATTCAGTCCTTGAGCTGGTGGCAGCAGGTGAAGGGAATCTTAAAAAGCTTCATTTTTTGCTGTTTCCTGAATCCAGTCTGCCGGTAAGCTGTCTTGATCAGCTGCTTGCAACGGTTGATCATGGTTTCAGGCCCAATACGGTTACCATGATCGGCGTCGAGCATGTCAGCCTGCGGGAGTATCGCCGCTATCTTGAACGTTTCAAGGCTGATAATCAGGAGGCGATAGAGCTGGTTGATCAGGATATTGACTCGGGTGATGTGCTGGATATGCCGGTTAACTGGTGTCTGGTTCTGGTTAAGGAGGCAGACAACAGGCTGCGGGTCTTTCTGGAGGCAAAGAGTCATCCCTTCCATGGTGAAGAGTTTATTGACAAGTACCATGATCTCTACCGGGGGCGGCATTTTTACCTGTTACGCAGCAGAGCCTCCTGCTTCAATTTTATGGCAATTATCTGTCTTGATTATCTCTACCGTGACCTGTACAGCTCCAATATCAAGCAGATCATTGACCATGCAAATCAGCTCTATTTCAGTACCCGTCAGGGTTTGGATGCCCTGTTTGTGATCCAGTGTAATCCCAAGCCGGAGCATCAGGCCTACCGTGATGTGGTCAGTGGTTTTTATGGTGAGTACCTTGAAGACACCCCCGGTGTGCGGGAGACCGTTACAATCTTCGGTAATTCCTCTGATGAGACCACGTTGGAAGGAGTACCGCAGTCAACAGGCTTCGGGCATTCAAATGTGGTGATTAATCGTCATCATCGTCTGGAACAGGTAAGAACAGAAGAGTTTGTCAGTGATGATTTTGGTGGCGCCCCGATCTGCCGACTTCGGTTTGGCAGCGGTACCCGCCTTTTGTACTTCAATCTGCCGCTGCACCATGAGATCGACCCGCGCAGCTCACGAGTGCCGCTGAAGGTGCACGCCATCATGCAGCGTACACCTGAGGGGCGCTGGGAAAAGGTGCCGACAGCAGTCTTTCATGGTGGTATTTAAACAAAGAATAAGGAGCGTTTCAGATGTCACAGAACAAGCTGTGGGGTGGGCGTTTTACCCAGCCCACTGATAAATTCGTCGAGGAGTTCACCGCTTCAATCGATTTTGACAAGCGGCTGTACCATCAGGATATACGTGGTTCCGTAGCCCACGCCCGGATGCTGGGACGCCAGGGCATTATCCCTCTGGAGGATGTGGACAAGATCGTCCATGGCCTGGTGGATATCTTGCAACAGATTGAGGCGGGCCAGTTTGACTTCTCGGTGGGGCTTGAAGATATCCATATGAATATCGAGGCCCGGCTCTCTCAGAAGATCGGTGAGGCAGGCAAACGGCTGCATACCGGTCGTTCCCGTAACGATCAGGTGGCGTTGGATATCCGGTTATACCTGCGGGACGAGATCGTCGAAGTGGTAGCCTATCTGGATATGCTGATCGATGCACTGCTGGAACAGGCCGAGAAGAATATTGAGGTGGTGATGCCCGGCTTTACCCACCTGCAGTCGGCCCAACCGATTCTGTTTTCACACCACCTGCTGGCATATGTGGAGATGTTCAAACGTGACAAGGGGCGGATGGAGGATTGCCTCAAGCGGGTCAATGTGCTGCCGTTGGGGGCTGGTGCCCTGGCCGGTACCACCTTCCCGATTGACCGGGAGTATGTAGCCGAACAACTTGACTTTCCGGCAGTAACTCGCAATTCGCTGGATTCGGTCTCTGATCGTGATTTTGCCCTGGAATTCATGGCTGCTTCATCGATCCTGATGATGCATCTTTCCCGTTTTTCTGAAGAGTTGATCATCTGGTCAACCAGTGCTTTCCGATTTATCGATCTGTCCGATGGCTTTTGTACCGGTTCGTCGATCATGCCTCAAAAGAAGAACCCGGATGTACCGGAGTTGGTGCGCGGCAAGACCGGGCGCGTCTATGGCAATCTGATGGCTTTACTGACAGTGATGAAGGCCTTACCCTTGGCCTATAACAAAGACATGCAGGAGGACAAGGAGCCGCTTTTTGATACGATCGATACCGTCAAGGGCTCACTCAAGATCTTTGCTGATATGATTCGTGAGATGCGGGTAAATGCTCACGCAATGGAACGGGCTGCCGGTCAGGGGTTTTCGACAGCGACCGATGTGGCCGATTATCTGGTGTGTAAAGGTCTACCGTTCCGTGATGCCCACGAGGCAGTCGGCAAGGCGGTGGCCTACTGCGTAGAGAATGAGATGAATCTTGAAGAGCTTTCTCTGGCTGAGTGGCAACTGTTTTCTCCACACTTCGGCGATGATATTTTTGCCGCCATAACGGTTGAGGCCAGTGTCAATGCTCGCAATGTGATTGGCGGTACTGCCCGTAATCGCGTTGAAGATGAGATCCGGCGCTGCCGTGAAGGGAAGTGAGATGCAGATTCGCCTGTCCGGTTTAGCACTTTGTACTGCGTCACTGTTTCTTGTCGGCTGTGGTAAAAAAGGACCGCTGCTCTACCCGGACCTGCTGATTGCCCAGTCTCCCAACCAGGTTCAGGTTGAGCAGGCTGATACAGCACTCAGGATAACGTTTGTCCTTCCTGAAAAAGACCAGGCCGGCCGCCCCCTCACTGACCTTGAGGCAGTAAGAGTAGCGCGAAAAGTCTGTACGCAATCTGACTGTCGTGGATGTCTTGAGCCGTATCAGGAGCTGCAACGGATTGATCTCGCTTTTCCTGCGCCTGCGGAACGGGCAGGTAGCCGTTTCAGCTGGACGGATAATGGGGTCAGGCAGGGAGAGGTTGCTCAGTACCAGCTGGTGTCGGAGCAGAAGGGTAATGTGAAGGGTGGGGCAGTTCAGTCATTACCGGCACGCCTGACCGCTGCAGTACCGCCGCCTGTCTGTACAGGCAAGGCCGTCTTTGGCGGCATGATTCAACTGAGCTGCAGTAGCACCGATTCCAGTACAGGACGTCTGCAGGGCTATTTGGTGTACCGTGCTGAAGGGCAGGGACCAATGCTATTTATAACGCATCTTGAGTCGGGGAAGGTCTATGCAGACCAGTCTGTCAGTCGTGGCGTGGTCTACCGCTATGCTTTCAAACAGCAGATCAGGCGGGAGGACGGCATCATTCAGGAAAGTGCTTTTTCAGTACCGCTGTCTCTGAGTCTTGAAGAGGAATAGCTTCGATAGCACTTGAAGCCGTGTAGTAGGCAGATAACAAAAAGGCGACCGATTAACTCGGTCGCCTTTTTGTGGCTAAAGTTTGCTGCTGTACGGGTCTGGAAATTACTTGGCAACAGTCTCCAGAGCCTTGATAACAACATCCTTGTAGGGGTTAGCGAACAGGATGATCAGNNTCATGGCCAGACCGATCATCATGGTGGTCATAATTTTGCCTGAAGCGCCGGGGTTACGGGACACGCCTTCAACAGCGCGGGCAATAGCCAACCCTTGACCGATACCGGTACCAAAAGCGCCGATAGCCATACCAAAACCTGCAGCCAACATACACATTGTCAAAAATTCCATCTGTACTACCTCCGTGTGGTGAGTGCTCCTAAACAGTATAGGAGTTAAAAGTGGTTATTAGTGAGCCTCTTCCAGGGAACCCTGGATATAGATCATGGTCAGCAGCATGAATACGAATGCCTGGATGAACGACACCAGCACCCCCATCAGCATCATCGGCAGCGGTACCAGGAAAGGTGCCAGTGCAAAGAAGATCATCAGCACCAGTTCGTGGCCGTTCATGTTGCCGAAGAGACGCAGGGAAAGCGAGAGGGGGCGAGACAGGTGACCAATGATCTCGATAAAAAACATGAGTGGCGAAAGCCACCAGATCGGGCCCATGAAGTGCTTGAGATAATGAAAGCCGTGCTGTTTTACCCCAATGATATGGGTGGCAAGAAATACAATAACAGCGCAGGCTGCAGTGGTGTTAAGATTGGCCGTTGGCGGGAAAAAACCGGGTATCAGGCCGATCAGGTTAGAGACCAGGATAAAGAGAGCAAGGGTGGCAATCAGCGGAAAGTAAGGGCGACCATGTTCACCCATCGCATCGACGATCATTTTCTCTATACCGTCTACCACCACTTCCATGAAGTTTTGTAAACCGCTGGGGATGGTCTTGAGGGCACTGGTTGCAAGAAAGGAAAGCACGCCCAGCAGAACGATCACCACCCACGTGTACACAATGGCATTGGCAGAGGCATCGGATATGTGCAACAGATGTTGCAGTTTAGTGCTTAAAAACTGGAGAAACAACAGCGGGTGAACCATGGCTAATCTCCTTTATAAAAGGCTGCATACAGCGCAAAGAGTGCAATAACAGTAACAATAATCGATAGACCTGCCAAGAGGGCGAACACAGAGACACGTTCAGAGGTCAGGACAAAATACAGTACCAGCCCGGTCAGGCTGAGTCGAAACAGATAACGTATCACTGCGTTACCGGCTGATGAAGACTGTTGACCGAGTATGCGGGTCAGTGTTCTGCGTTGCCAGATGAAGTTAATGATCGCAAGCGCACCGCCTGCAAGTATCCCATTTCCAACAGATTGACTATAAGCCAGATAGCCAGTCAGGGTTGCCGGTATCAGTAATAGCAAGCTCGCAACAAGAATGTAGGCAGGCAGTCGCTCGTCGTCAATCATGATGCTGGTTCAGTTTTTTTATCTCTCTGCCGGTAATCAGATAGACATTTTTGAAACCTGCGGCTATGCCAATCAGCAGAAAGATCCAGAAAAACCATGGTTCTGTTCCCAGCCAACGATCCAGTGACAGGCCAAGCCAGACGCCGATGGCAATCGCAAGGGCTACTGAAATACCCATGCTGGATATGATACTCAGATTGCGGAAAATATCACGAAGCTCGCTCATTTCCACCTCTATCCAGCATCAATTTGTATACAAAACCTGCCTTTAATAGCACAGGGTGCAGGCTGTGTCAATCACTTCGATCAAGCCAACAGTTTGAAGCATTTGCGTGCAGCGCTAATGGTGTCTTCGATATCCTGCTCAGTATGGGCGGCTGAGACAAAGGCGGTCTCAAACTGTGACGGGGCCAGATAGATTCCCTCATTGAGCATTGCCTTGAAATAAGTGGCAAAGGCCTTGGTGTCACAGTTGCTGGCGCTGGTCCAGTTCGTTACTGCTGATCTGCTGAAAAAGGCGCAAAACATACTGCCCACTCGGGTTGAGTAGAGCGGGTAACCGGCGTCAGAGGCTGCTTGAGCGATACCATCCGCCAGGGCACGGCTCTTTTCTTCAAGTTGCTGATAGAAGCCAGGCTGTTGTAAGAGTCTGAGAGTTTCGATGCCGGCGGTCATGGCCAGTGGATTGCCCGAGAGAGTGCCAGCCTGATACACACCGCCAGAGGGGGACAGTTTCTCCATGATCTCCTTTTTTCCGCCAAAGGCCCCTACTGGCAGCCCCCCGCCTATAATCTTGCCTAAAGTGGTCATGTCAGGGGTGACACCGTAGAGCGTTTGAGCGCCGCCATAGGCAACACGAAATCCTGACATAACCTCGTCAAAGATCAGGATGATCCCTTCGTTCGTGCAGAGTTGGCGCAACCCTTCCAGAAACTCGGGTTGCGGCGGTACGGTCCCCATGTTACCCGCCACCGGTTCAATAATGATACAGGCGATCTGGCCGTTGTGATCAGCAATCAGTTCCTTGACCGAATCCAGCGAGTTGTAAGCCGCGGTCAGAGTGTGCTTGGCGAAATCGGCAGGTACGCCAGGTGAGTCAGGAACGCCAAAAGTGGCGGCACCGGAACCGGCTTTTACCAGCAGGGCGTCGGCATGTCCGTGGTAGCAGCCGGAAAACTTGAGTATCTTGTCCCGACCGGTATAGCCGCGGGCAAGCCGGATGGCGCTCATGGTGGCTTCAGTGCCTGAGCTGACCATGCGGACCATCTCAATTGAGGGGACAGCCTCTATTACCATCTGGGCCAAGGTGATCTCACGCTCGGTCGGAGCACCAAAGCTTGAGCCGGACTCCATACACTGCTTGACCGCAGTAACGACTTCGGGGTGGCAGTGGCCTAGAATCATCGGTCCCCAGGAGCCAACGTAATCGATGAAGCGGTTACCGTCCTCGTCATAGATGTTGCTTCCTGATGCCCTGGCGATAAATAACGGGACAGCGCCTACAGACCTGAAAGCTCGGACTGGGCTGTTGACGCCGCCGGGAATGACCTGCATGGCTGCCTTGAAGAGTTCACCTGAACGAGTAAACTGCATGGGTGCATGTTCTCCCTTGATGGAGGTATTTACCAGCTGATTGTTGTCTTGTATGTACCTGCACCGGATGGAATTTGTCAATTCTGACGACTTGACAGTAGGTAAAAACCATTCCTGGTCAGAGATGGATTGGTGTGGCGTTGCATTTGCAACATGTTGTTATCACGATGATTTGCTGTCTGTGGGGCAATTTGATGCAAGTCAAAAAAAAAGGGAAAAAGTGCTTGACAACCGGCATCGAAATGAAATAGGTTGGCAGCGTTTTTGTATACAGTATACGTCCAGTTGCGATTAAAAGAACGGCTTGGGGAGGAAATAGAACATGCTTGGTACCTATTTGCCCATTATGCTACTGATCCTGATTGCATTAGCATTCGGTCTGGGTTCAGTGGTGTTTTCAACGTTGATCGGTCAGAAGAAGTACTCAAAGGTCAAGATGGCGCCTTATGAGTGTGGTTGCGAGCCGATCGGCACCGCCCGTGACCGCTTTCCAATCAAATTCTATATGATTGCCATGCTGTTCATCCTGTTCGATATTGAAGCAGTATTTCTCTATCCATGGGCAATTCTGTACAAGAAGCTGGGCTTGTTCGGTCTGGTGGAGATGGGGCTGTTTGTTGTTATTCTCTTTGTTGGTTATATCTATGTCTGGANNGCACTGGAATGGGAGTAAATCAGTCCCTCGGTGGTAGCGTTACGGTTACGTCACTTGATAAACTGGTCAACTGGGTCAGAAAGTCTTCCATCTGGCCGATGACATTCGGTCTGGCCTGTTGTGCGATCGAGATGATGGCGACCGGTGCATCACACAATGACCTCGACCGCTTCGGCATCATATTCCGTGCATCCCCGCGTCAGGCAGACTGTATCATTATCGCGGGTACCGTCACCAAGAAAATGCTGCCAGTCATTCAGACAGTGTATGAGCAGATGCCTGAGCCGAAGTGGGTTGTTGCCATGG
>DKFG01000295.1:1924-7037 GCA_002452325.1 Geobacter sp. UBA6802 | reverse complement strand
AAGGCCTGATTCACCACTTCAAGATTGCCAGCGAAGGCTATCCGGTGCCTGAAGGCGAAGTCTATATGGGTATCGAAGCGCCGAAAGGTGAACTCGGTTACTATGTTGTCAGCGATGGCAGCAATAAACCGTTCCGTATGCGTGTGCGTCCGCCTTCATTTGTAAACCTGCAGGCCATTGAAAAAATGGNNNNGTACGCTGGACATCGTGTTGGGTGAAATTGACCGCTAGACCGATACCGAAAGGGGAGGCCGCAAGATGACTGAAGCGGTTGCAACACAGACAGAAGAAGTTGAAGAGCAAGAGGCAGCAGTAGATCTGTCTATCGCCGAAAATGTAATACAGAGGTACAAGGATATTCCGGGTAACCTGATGCCGGTTCTGCAAGGGGTGCAGGATGAGTACGGGTACGTTCCCAGGGTTGCTGTTGATTATATTGCAGAGCGCCTGAATGTTTATCCCAGCCAGATCTACGGCGTGCTGACCTTCTACGCCCAGTTTCATCTCAAGCCGCGCGGCAAGTATATTATCCGGGTTTGTATGGGAACTGCATGCCATGTTTTGGGCGCAGAGAGAATCAAGGAAACGTTCTATGAGCGGATCGGAATTGGACATGCTGAGACGTCCCCCGATAAGCGCTTTACCTTTGAGCTGGTTGCCTGCCTAGGGGCTTGTGGTATGGCACCACTGGCCATGGTCAATGACGAAACCTACGGTAAGATGACGGTTCAAAAAGTAGACGAAATCGTTAAGGAATATACTGCGCTTCCGATGTAGCGTCGGGACAATTTGTCAGGGGACAGAACACATGGCTGANNCTGAAGCTATCAAGATATTGATCTGTCAGGGAACAGGCGGCATCTCTGCCGGTGCCAAAAAGGTTGAAGCTGAATTCAATCGGTTAATTGCTGAGAAGGGGCTCACTGCCACTGTTGGCAAGCGCTGTGATGTTATTAAAACCGGTTGTCGTGGCCTGTGTGCTAACGATGTTCTGGTAGACATTCTTGATGATAAAGGATGCACCACCTATGACTTTGTTCAGCCTGAAGAGGTTGCCAAGCTGGTAGAAGAGCATATTGTGGCCGGTGAGCCGATTGAAAAGCGCAAGGCCAAGCCCTACTACAATAAGTTTGTTGACGCTCAGAGCAGGATTGTTATGTCCGGCTGCGGTCATATCGACGCCGAGTCGTTAGACGCGTACCTAGAGCAAGAAGGTTTTAAGGCAATTGAGACCTGCATCAAGACCATGAAACCTGTAGAGGTGACAGAAGCAGTCAAGAAATCAGGTCTGCGCGGTCGTGGAGGCGGTGGTTTCCCAACCGGTATGAAGTGGTCTTTCTGTGCTGCTTCGCCTGGCCATCACAAATATATCATCTGCAATGCTGACGAAGGGGATCCGGGTGCGTTTATGGACCGCTCGATCCTTGAAGGTGACCCGTATTGTATCATTGAAGGCATGATGATTGCCGGTTACGCCATTGGTGCACAGTTCGGTTATGTTTATGTTCGCGCCGAGTACCCGCTGGCCATTCAGCGACTGCAGATGGCAATCGACACCTGCTACGAAAAAGGTTATCTGGGTAAGAACTGCATGGGGCTCGGCTTTGAGTTTGACATGCGGATCAAGAAGGGTGCCGGTGCCTTTGTCTGTGGTGAAGAAACTGCACTGATGGCCTCTATTGAAGGAGAGCGTGGTATGCCACGCCCCCGTCCACCGTTCCCTGCGGTGAAGGGCCTTTGGCAACATCCCTCAAACATTAATAACGTAGAAACTTTTGCTAACGTCCGTCATATCATTAACAAAGGCGCTGACTGGTATGCCTCGATTGGTACCGAGACAACGAAAGGTACCAAGATTTTTGCGGTGACCGGTAAGGTTAAGCATACCGGTTTGGTTGAGGTTGCCGCCGGTATGACGGTTCGATCAGTTATCTATGATGTCTGTGGCGGTATCCTTAATAATCGCAAGTTCAAGGCGGTTCAGGCCGGTGGCCCCTCCGGTGGTTGTATCCCTGGCGAGATTCTTGACACGCCAGTTGACTATGACTCCCTGATCAAGGCCGGTGCTATGATGGGATCCGGTGGTCTGGTGGTTATGGATGAAACAACCTGCATGGTTGACGTATCTAAATTCTTCTTGACCTTTACCCGGATGGAGTCCTGTGGCAAGTGTGTTCCCTGCCGGATCGGCCTGAAGGCCATGCTGGATATTCTGATCAGGATCACCGAAGGTAACGGTCGTGAAGGCGATATTGAGATGCTGCTGGAGTTGGGCGCTACCATCAAGCAAGCCTCGTTGTGTGGCCTTGGTCAGACTGCTCCTAACCCGGTACTTTCAACTATTCGCTACTTCAGGGATGAGTATGAGGCACACATCAATGACAAGCGCTGTCCATCCAACTCCTGTAAAGAGCTGTTGCTATGGCAGATAGTTGAAGACAAGTGTGTCAAGTGTGGTGCCTGTAAGAAGGCCTGCCCGGTTGATGCGATTGTCTGGGAAAAGGGACAGATTGCATATCTGGACAAAGAAAAATGCACTAAGTGTAAGTCCTGCTATGACGCCTGCCGCTTTATGGCGATTGAATAGACTGCAACTAACTGAGACAACTTACGTTAAACGAGGTTGAGATGGTCACTCTGACGATAGATGATAAGCAGGTAAGTGTAGCAAAAGATGCCACAATCTACGAGGCTGCCAAGCAAGTAGGCATCAACATCCCGATCCTGTGTCATGATAAGAAATTGAAGCCTTTTGGTGCCTGTCGTATGTGCCTGGTTGAGGTAGAGCAGATGAAGGGCCGTCTGATTCCTGCCTGTACAACGCCGGTGACAGAGGGGATGATCGTCCGCAGCACAACGCCTGCCGTTGAAAAAGCACGGAAGCTTGTTCTGGAGCTGCTATTACTTAACCATCCGCTTGACTGTCCTGTCTGCGACAAGGGTGGAGATTGCGAGCTGCAGAATCTTGCCTATGATCATAAGGTAATTGTAAATCGTCTGAATGACGAGAAGTTTCATCATGAAATCGATTATAACAACCCGCTGATTGAACGTGACCAAAACCGTTGCGTGCTGTGCGGTAAATGTGTGCGTATCTGTGACGAGATTGTTGCCCGTGGTGCGCTTACTTTTATGAACCGTGGTATTGAAACAAAGATCGGCACTGAATTTGATGGCCCGTTGAATTGTGAATTCTGTGGATCCTGCATATCTGTCTGTCCGGTCGGTGCACTGCTTGCCCGTCCTTTCAAGTTCAAATCTCGTTTCTGGGCACTGACCAAGAAAAAAACGGTCTGTGGTTATTGTGGTACCGGTTGTAACATCACACTTGGCGTCAAAGAGAATAAAAGCGTAGTTACAACTATATACGACGAGAATCAGGGTTTCCACAACGGACAACTTTGTGTACGTGGCCGCTTTGGTTACCAGTTTATCAGTTCAGACAAGCGACTGTTGACTCCGTTAATCCGCAAAGATGGCCAGCTGGTACAGGCTGCCTGGGATGAGGCTTTATCGCTTATTGCTAGCAAGCTGAAGGAAGCCGGTTCTGCTGCTGCAGCACTAGCTACACCCCGTATGACCAATGAAGAGCTGTCATTGTTGAAGCTACTGATGGTCAAACAGGTCGGAACTGCTCATATCGACCACTCTGCAGGATACGGACATGCAGCAGTGTCAGAAGGTCTTGGCAAAAGCCTGGGTGTCGCCGCATCATCAGCAACTATTCTTGATGTTCAAAAGAGTGATCTGATCTTGGCAATAAAGACTGACATCTATGAGACACACCCGGTTGTGGGCTTTGAGATCAATATGGCTGTCAAGAACAAAGGTGCAAAGCTGCAGATTATATCTGACAAGCGTGGTAAACTATCTCGGTTACCCGGTGCAAACCTGCTGTTGAACAAACCTGGCAGCGATGTCGCCTTGCTGAATGCTATTGCCAAGGTGATGATTGATGAAAATCTTGCTGTTGCACAACCTACCCCTGAGCTTTCAGCGGCACTACAAAACTTCACCCCGGAAAAAGCTGCACCAATCTGCGGTGTCACTGCTGACGCGATAGTTGAGCTGGCCCGTGCCTATGCTGCTGCAGACAAAGCGCTGATTCTGTTTACGTCAGGTCTTGCCTATCCAGGTGCAGATGCCCAACTGGCCCATGCTGCAGCAAATCTTGCCATTCTGGGTGGCAAGCTGGGTAAGGAAGGCTCCGGTATCCTCGCACTGCAAGAGAAGAATAACAGCCAGGGTGCACTTGATGTCGGCTTTATCCCGGCACAGGGCGGTTTTGATGCGCAACAAATTCTTGCCGGCTGCTCAAACGGTAGTGTTAAGGCCCTGTTCATAGCTGGTGAAAACCCGGTTGTGTCGTACCCTGGCCAGGCAGCAGTTCAGAAAGCACTTGATAGCGTAGATTTTCTCGTTGTTGCTGATCTTTTCCTCACAGAAACGGCTCAGTTGGCTGACGTAGTCCTGCCCGTCTGTTCTTTTGCTGAGAAGGAAGGAACATTCACGGCAACTGATCGTCGTGTGCAAAAAATTGCTCCTGCCATACCGGCTGTTGGATCAAGCAGACCAGAGTTTCAGGTGTATGGTGAGCTGATTCAGCGCCTCGGTGGCGAAACACCTGCATCACGTGCAGAGGTATTTGCCACTATCGCACCCTACAGCGGAATTAATTATAATGAGATTGGTGAAGAAGGAACCTTTGCACCGGTATGTCTCAAGCCAGTGCAGGTGGTGCCGGTTGCACCGGTAACTACAGTTGAAAACGGTAAGTATATGCTGCTTACCGGTGCTGCTTTGTACCACTGTGGCACGCTGTCTCTGAAGGGTGAGGGTACTATGGCCGTATGCGGTGAGGCGTATGTTGAAATCTCCCGTCCTGATGCAGTCAAGCTGTCAATTGCAGATGGTGATCAGGTTAAGCTGACCTCTGCTGCCGGTACTGTTGCAGTCAAGGCAATAATTTCACCGCGCATGCAGGAAGGCGTTTTGTTCGCACCGTACCACTTCGCGGATGCGCCAATCAGCTCAGTCTGGTCCGGTGCTGCCGTAACCGGTGTTACCATAGCCAAGTAACAATTGTCTGACTCTTAACGCTACCAGAGAAGGA
>DKFG01000295.1:0-1906 GCA_002452325.1 Geobacter sp. UBA6802 | reverse complement strand
CCATGGTGGCCAAGGTGCTGATCGCATTTGTATTCGTGCTTCTTACCGTGGCCTATGCGACCTATGCCGAACGTAAGATAATCGGCTTCATGCAAGTACGGATCGGACCGAACCGGACAGGCCCAATGGGTTTGCTTCAGCCGATTGCCGACGGTCTCAAGCTCTTCTTTAAAGAGGAGATTGTCCCGGCTGAGTCAAACAAATTCGCCTTCATGATTGCACCGCTGATCGCCTTGGTACCTGCGTTCATCACCTTCGCTGTTATACCGTTTGGTGACACGATCAAGGTATTCGGTTATGACGTACCTTTGCAGATCGTCGGGTACTATGATGACGGTGTTGGCAAGGTTGTCGATATGAACGTTGGCATGCTGTATGTGCTTGCGATGGCTTCACTGGGTGTCTACGGTGTTGTGCTGGCCGGTTGGGCTTCCAACAGCAAGTACTCGTTGCTGGGTGGTTTGCGGGCCTCGGCCCAGATGATCTCCTACGAACTGGCAGCAGGCCTGGCCATAATTCCGGTTTTCATGCTGGTGGAATCATTATCCCTGCAGGAGATTGTCAAAGCACAATCAGGTTTTCGCTGGTTCATCTGGAACAGCCCGATGACCTTTGTCGCCGGCATTATCTTCTACGTTGCAACCTTGGCTGAGATCAACCGTGTACCTTTCGACTTGCCAGAGGCAGAAACAGAGCTGGTATCTGGCTTTTGTACCGAATACTCGTCAATGAAGTACGCCATGTTCTTTATGGCGGAATACGCCAACATGGTAACGGTCAGCGCACTGATGGTCACGCTGTTTTTGGGTGGCTGGGATGGCCCGTTTGCCTCTACCTTCCCGCTACTGACACCGATCTACTTTATTGCCAAGATTTATTTCCTGATGTTCCTGGCCATGTGGATCAGGGCAACCTTGCCGCGCTTCCGCTATGATCAGCTGATGAGCCTCGGCTGGAAGGTCATGCTGCCTGCATCACTGGTCATCATTGCAATAACAGCTGTGGCCGGGTACTTCGGCTTCTATACCTTCAGTGGTCTGTTTGGTAACTAGTAGCACTCTCGACTAAGAATAACTGGGATATAAAGGAATTACGTCATGCCGAATCCGTTCACGCCGATCATGCAAGGAATGAAAATAACACTGGGTCATGTGTTCAAGAAGCCGGTGACCCTCATGTATCCTGATGAGCGCCCCAAGGTTGCAGAGCGTTTTCGCGGTCTGCACGCACTTAAAGTGTCTCACAATAAGGCAAAATGCGTAGCCTGTTATCTCTGCCCGACGGTTTGTCCGGCTAAGTGCATAACTGTTGAGGCAGGTGAAGATGCGAATCATGACAAGTTTGCAGCAAAATATGAAATTGATATGTTGCGCTGCATCTTCTGTGGCTATTGTGTCGAGGCTTGTCCGGTTGACGCACTCAAGATGACCGGTGAGTTTGAGTTGGCCAACTATCGTCGCGAAGACTTCATTT
The DNA here is from genome assembly GCA_002452325.1 of Geobacter sp. UBA6802. GTDB lineage: Bacteria > Desulfobacterota > Desulfuromonadia > Geobacterales > Pseudopelobacteraceae > Trichlorobacter. The sequence goes on along the minus strand of DKFG01000295.1, from coordinate 433 downwards.
TCTCCAAAGAAAGACTTCTAGAAAAGAAATAAAGGAGCGCTGTACATGGACATCTCATCTGTCTTCTTTGCCCTCGTCACTGTAGTGGCCATAGTATCGGCACTGCTGGTCGTGACCTGCAAGAACCCGATCAACAGCGCGCTTTCTCTGGTGCTGACGTTCTTCTGCCTGGCAACCTATTATGTCATGCTGAACGCTCCCTTTATGGCCGCTGTTCAGATCATCGTCTACGCCGGTGCCATCATGGTTTTGATTGTGTTCACCATCATGCTGCTGAACATTCGGGTTGATGCGAATAAAAAAGGATCGCATCAGATTGCTCTTGGTACCGTTATGGGGATTGTCATGCTGTTGCTGACAGGGCTATTCCTGACTCGTGGCAAGGTGTCACAGCCGGTTGGTGAAATTACTTCAGACATGATCAATAAGCTTG
>DKFG01000102.1 GCA_002452325.1 Geobacter sp. UBA6802 | reverse complement strand
GTACCAGCCACCCTGCCGCCACGTTTGGCAACCTTTTTGTTCTTATCAAAGGTATCCGGTTTTTCTGTCTGCGATATCTCGGTAGTAACCTTTTCCCCCAACATGGTGAAGATCAGCTCAAGATCGGTCATGTGATCCCGCAGATTCTCATTATTCCTGGTCAGCCCTTTCAACTCTTTATGTTCAGAAGGGGTTACGCCGAAGGTAGCCTTGGCTATCTCGGCGGTCAGAATACTGAAATCGCGCTCGGAGCTGATGCCCCGCTCCTGCCACTCATCAGTCAGGTTTTGACGGATGGCAATACCGCGCAGCCGCTTGTCGATCCAGTCTTTGGGGTAGCCTTTCTGCTCGTACAGCTCCTTCATCCGCTGTTGTGCCAGCTCCGGGTTCTCAATCTCCAGTATCCGTTCGTAGCCCACTTGGGCAAGCCAGCGCTTGAACGGCTCTGCCTTGGGGGAGGGGACGGATTGGATGAGCCGTAAAAGCTGTTCAGTATCGGCGACGTCAGTGAGCCGTTGTTTACCGTCTGCGGCGGTCATTTTCAAACCGTGACAATTTGTCACGGTTTCATTGCCTTCTTTTTTTAGCCGTTCTTTCAGCTTACGCCAGTACGCATTAGGATCAACACTGTTGGTTAAAACGGCAATAACATCAACTATAGCAAAATACCATTGCTGATGTTTAACATCCCATTCAGCCCGAATCTGCCGATGTTCAAACAGTTTGATGGATGGTGCGGATTTCATGCGTTATCTCCCCATAAGCTTTCTGATTTCATGCAGAACGTCAGGACTTTCAACCTCTTTCCAATCCCTGTAGAGCACTTTGTCCATACTGAAACCGTTTTTGTCTTTGTATATCCAAATTCCCTCAACTGCAGCAACAGCCATAATCCGGGCCTGTAAACGCAAGGCATAGGATTTTGCCTGACAGTAGGCGTCGGTCAGTTCACGACGTGTTCGTATGCGGAATTTAGACTCAAGCAACATCTGGGCCTTCTCTTCCCCTTTTTTTGTATGGGCACCGAAAACATAGTCAGGATAGTTGCGTTCGCCTCTTCCCATGGAAACAGGCATTTGCCGAATCCAATCCGTTTCAGAATAGCCAATGCTGCTAAGAAACGGCTCTATCAGTTTGAGTTCAACGTCCCGCTCGGAGACTAACTCTGCATCAGGGAAAAAGGTGGTTTGCCTGATTGTCGGCAGCTGACTGATGTCCTGACCTTTACTTGCCATTATCTCAAGCACTGCCTGGTACTCTTGCACCGTAAAGGCCTTGCCGCTCGGCCCCTGAAAGTGTGCCCGCACCGCTCCCTTTTGGGACAGCAGGGGGTGCTCCTTCATCTCTTTGAAGGTAACCGGCACGGTTTTGAGGGGAGAGCTTATCCAAATGGTGCTGTGATAAAAGAAAAAAGGATCATGAAAACCATCAGTTGTGGCACGCCATATTGAGTGTATGTAGCTGCGGGGAGAGACGCAATACATCAGTAGAATGTCGCCACGGCGAGTGTCGATGTTTCCTTGCCAGTGGTGGGTTGAGTTGGTAGTGGTGGCATCCAGAAATTCAAAATCACCATTGCTGCCAGTTCCTCCGGTAATCAACCATACCTTGGAGGGCTCCGGCAGTCCGTCATCTTGCTTCAGCACTACGTTTGGTGCAAAGTCGTACAAAAATGCACACATCTCAGCGTTTGATAGACCGTGAAGCTGTCTGAACTCATGGAGGGCTTGATTTATTTGGAAGTAATAGCCAGTCCGTCTTTTCATGTCGCGTTTGCCCGGTACCGGAGGCAACGGAATGTTAAAGGTCTCGCAGAGTTTTTGAAATTGATAGAACTTGTTCTGGAACAGGTATGGCAGGAAATATTCCGGGTGGGCCAGGTAGAGGCCGAAACTCATTTCTTCAATGCTGCGAATCCAATCTGTTTCTCCTTCATTGCCTCTACCCCAGCAAAGAAAGCCAAGCTCAACGGCTGCGGCATTCGTATGCAACAACGGAATGCCTGATTCAAGCAGTTCATCGTAAAGTAGCTTTGCACTTTCCCAATCACGTATCTCATGTTGCGAGGCAAACGCTTCAATTATCCCGGAGAGGTTAAATCGAAGCTCATTGGCACCCCAAAATTGTTCGTCGTCTCCACTTGTTTGCCAGTAATACTCTCCCAGCCCAAACTGTTCCTCTAACTGGGTGGAAACGATAGTGGCAAATTTAGAAATAGTCGCCCGGCCCTGTTCGGATTGCGCGTAGAGCCCCCAGATATAGGCGTTAAAAAGCATCTAATACCCCTGCCGCTCCGACATGCAACCTACTCCGCCTCTTTCCAGGCCGTGACGATATAGACCGGGTCATGGGCCTCAAACATCTTGTATTCGGTCAGCGGACGGGTGCGGGAGACGTTGATGCAGGTGACCTCCACCTGGTAGCCGTGGTACTCCAGGGCCTCAATACTCTTGGTCAGGGTGTCCAGGGTAACGGCGTTCAGTACGATCATACCGTCACTCTTCAGCCGTCGGTCTACCTGCTCGATAATCTCTTCCAGGTTGCCGCCGGCGCCGCCGATAAAGACCCGGTCCGGATCCGGCAGGTCATCCAGTCCGTCCGGGGCGTCGGCCTCAACCGGCTTGACATTGCGGGCGCAGAATTTTTCCAGGTTCTGTTTCAGGAGCGGCAGATATTGGTTGTTTTTCTCTACAGCAAACAGCTTGCCGTTGGGGATCAGGTTGGAGGCCTCGATGGAGATGGAACCGGAACCGGCGCCGATATCCCACAGAATCTGATCATTCTGCAGCTTCAGCTTGGCCAGGGTAACGGCGCGTACTTCTTGACGGGTAAACAGCTTTTTTAAGGAGGCGAACTGATCGTCGTCAATACCGATCAGGGGGTACTGGGCCAGGTTCGGTTCGTAGGTGCGGATCAGGATCAGGATGTTCAGCTCGGAGTGCTGCAGGGTCAAGAGCCCCTTGACCGTGGTGCGGGTGAACTTTTCGCTCTCCATGCCCAGGTCTTCGCAGACCCAGGCATCGTATCCCTCAGCTCCGCGCCCAAGCAGTTCACGGGCCACGGCAGCCGGGGTGTTGATCTCGTCGGTCAGGACACAGGCCTTTTCAGCTGCCACGATCTTGTCGAGGGAAGGCCCCATGCCACGCCCCTGCAGCGACAGGAAGACGGCGTCATCCCAGGGTTCCTTGATCCTGGCAAAGGCGTACTGCATGCTGGTGACATTGGCAAAGATCTCCAACCGCTCCTTGGGCAGGTTGCGCAGCAGGAAACGTCCGGTGCCGAAAAAGTTGGGGTCACCGCTGGCCAGGACCGCCACCCGTTTGTCGGTTGACTGCAGAAAGGCAAGCAGCGGCGGCAGTTCGCCCAGCACCATCTTATGGCCGGAAAAGTTGGGGAATCGGTCAAGATGGCGCTGACGCCCCACCAGTACCTCGGCGTTGCCGATCGCTTCAAGCGCCTTGCAGCTTAAGCCCTCGCAACCGGCAATTCCTGCGCCAATCAGATAGATGGTGTTCTGTGCCATGAGTCCCCCCTTGTTTATGCTGCCATCTGGTACAGTGGCAACTGAAAATGTCCGGCGACAATCCCCGGCACGGTTATATCCTCATCCAGCTCTTCCCAGCGCAGGGCGTATCCGTTCAGGCGCAGCGTAACCTGCTGCAACTGTTCATCAGTGGCCCGGGCAAGCAGGCGAAACCGTTCTGCCGGAAACCCGACAATCCTTCCGTCGGTCAGCTCAACGAAGATCATCCGCTTTTCTACCCAAACACGAAGGGCTAAAGGCTCAACCTGCTCAGCGACAATGGTATTCATGATAGCGCTCCTTCAGGATCTGCTGATGTTCGTATACCAAGCGTTCCAGCTGTCTGATCACAACCGGCGGTACCCCCTTGTTACGGGCTGGCCGTACCGGCTCAAGCCAGAACTTACATTCGCCGTCAGGTGTTTCGATATGGATATGCGGCGGCTCCAGATATTCATCGGAGTAAAAGTGAAAGCGGAAAGCACCGATTCGCAAAACCGTTGGCATTAGTCAATTCCAAAGGGTGAGATAGGCGCAGTATAGTGCAACTGAGCAACAGCCGCAAACAGAAGAATAAAGCCCGTGTCCTCATCAGAGGATACGGGCTTTTGCAGGTTGGCGTTTTGCAGGTACAGCCGGAACATTACCGGTAGAGCTTCACCCGTTCCGTCAACGGTTGAACCTCCTTGGGGCCGGGCTGGGCAACCGGTTTACCAAACGGCATCTGGGCAATCAGCTTCCAATCGGCGGGGATATCCCATGCTGCAGCTACTGCGGCATCAATCACCGGATTGTAATGCTGCAGCGAGGCACCCCAGCCGTCCTGCTCCAGAGCGGTCCAGATGGCAAACTGCAGCATGGCGGAGGCGTGTTGGGACCAGACCGGGAAGTTGTCCGCATAGGCGGGAAAAGACTGTTGCAGACCCTGCACCACGGTTTGATCCTCAAAATAGAGCAGGGTGCCGTAGCCGCTGCGGAAACAGCTGTTGATCTTCTCTTCGGTGGCCGGGAAGCTGTCCGGCGGTACCAGCTTTTGCAGCTCTGCCTTGGTCAGATCCCACAGTCTGCTGTGCTGCTGGCCCAGCAGGATCACCACCCGGGAGCTTTGCGAGTTAAAAGGCGACGGCAGGTGCGTGACCATCTCTCTCACTAGTTCATGAATCCGCTCATCATCAGTCACCTGCTCGCTGCTGATGCCATAGTAGCTTCTTCTGGCCTTTATCGCTGCACTGAATGAGGTTTCCATAGTCAGGCTCCTTTGCTTGGGTCTGTTCTGCAAGATGCTATCAGGAAACGTGCTGCCTACTCAACAGCTGCTCCGCCCCCCAGCACCTTGTAGAGGGTGGTCTGGTTGCTCAGCCTGGACAGGCGAACACCGATCAGATTCTGCTGGGCGGCATAGAGTGACCGCTGGGCTACTATCACACTCAGGTAACTGTCTACCCCCTTATCATAGCGGGCCTGTGACAGCTGGTGGCTCTCGGCCGTAGCATCAGTCAGTGCCTGTTGCGCTGTCAGTTGGTCGTTGATCGTGCCCCGTTGTGCCAAGGCATCGGCCACCTCACGGAAGGCGGTCTGGATCGCCTTTTCGTACTGGGCCACGCTGATAGCCTGCTCGGTCTTGCTGACCTCAAGCCCGGCAAGGTTACGGCCGGTGTCGAACAGCGGCACACTGATCTGGGGCATGAAGTTCCAGGCCAGGGAGCCGGGTTGAAATAGACTGGAGAGATCGGCGCTGGCCGTGCCAAAGGAGGCGGAAAGGCCGATACGGGGGAAGAAAGCGGCCCGGGCAGCGCCGATATTGGCGTTGGCACCCTTCAGCCGATGCTCGGCAGCCAGGATGTCGGGCCGTTTCAGCAGTACTTCTGACGGCAGGCCCACCGGCAACTCCTGCAAGGTAGTGACTGGTCCCAGTTCAGACGGCAGCAGGTTGGCGGTCAGCGGTGTGCCTGCCAGCAGGGTAAGGGCGTTCTGGTCCTGAGCGATCTGAGAGGTATAACGAGCGATATCGACCCGGGCTGCCTCTACGCCGGTCTGGGCCTGGTACAGATCAAGGGCGGTGGTGATACCGGCATCAAAGCGGTGCTTCATGATCCGGTAGTACTCCTCCTGGCTTGCCAGAGTGGCCCGTGCCAGTTGCAGTCGCTCCTGATCCGCAGCCAGGTTGAGCCAGGCATTGGCGGTCTCGGCAATCAGGCTGATCTGAATCGAACGCCTGGTCTGTTCCGTTGCCAGGTACTGTTCCAAGGCCTGATCCTTCAGGCTCTGCACCCGACCGAACAGGTCCAGCTCATAGCTGCTGACCCCCAGGCCGACATTGTACTGCTCACTGGTACGGGCCTGACCGGTGGGGGAAAGGTCAGCCGGGCTGCGCTGGATGGTGGCGCCAGCAGTACCGGAGATGGTGGGTAGCAGGTCAGCCCGCTGGATCCGGTACTGGGCCCGGGCCTTTTCAATGTTCAGCAGTGCCACGCGCAGGTCACGGTTGTTGGTCAGGGCCAACGACAGCACCTGTTGCAGGCGTGGTTCACTAAAGTAGTCACGCCAGGGGATCTCAGCCGCCTGTTTCTGTCCAGGCTTGGCTACCTGCTGCTGGTAGGCCGGGCTGCTGGGCCAGTCGGCTGCAACCGGTGCATCGGGCCGGGTGTAGCCGGGCGCCATGGTGCAGCCGCTGAGAATCAGCAGCATGCCTGAAACACAGAGCAACGGAGCAACCGAGAAAGAGAGTATGGTGCAACCGTTCGTTTCTTTTGTCGGTTTTTCATTGCGCCGTTGCGTCGTTGCGTGAGTGAAAATATCGGTTCTCATATCAGTGCCCCTCCGCTGCAGCAGTCGGCAGTGCATGATCGGTATCTTTTTTGTACTTCTTCCGGCCAAACATCCGCGAGACCATCACGAAGAAGAACGGGATAAAGATCAGGTCGATGAAGGTGGCTGACAGCAGACCACCGGTGACGGCAGTACCAATGGCGTTCTGCGCTGCTGCCCCGGCCCCTGTGGTCAGTGCCAGCGGTAATGTTCCGAAGAAGAAGGCCAGTGAGGTCATGATCACCGGTCGCAACCGGATCCTGACCGCCGACAGGGTGGCATCCACCAGGTCGTGCCCCTGATGCAGCTGTTCCTTGATAAACTGGATGATCAGGATGGCGTTCTTGGTGGAAAGTCCCACCGTAGTCAGCAGGCCGATCTGCAGATAGACGTCGTTGGGCAGCAAGCGCAGCGTCACCGCAGTAACGGCACCCACCAGACCAAGCGGCAACATCAGCAGGTTCACAAACGGAATGGTCCAGCTTTCATAGAGGGCTGCCACCGCCAGGAACACCACCAGCAGCGAGATGGCATACAGAGCCGGGGCTTGCTTTCCAGCCTGCTTCTCTTCGTAGGATAGGCCGGTCCATTCGTAGCCGATCCCTGGCGGCAGTTTATCCGCCATTTTTTCCATCTCCTGCATCGCCTCTCCGGTGCTGATACCCGGTGCTGCCTGGCCCATGATCTCTACCGACGGGATACCGTTATAGCGCTCCAGCCGTGGTGACCCGTACTGCCACCGGGCAGTGGCAAAGGCAGAAAACGGCACCATATCACCCTTGTTGTTCCGTACGTACCACTTGTTGATATCCTCCGGCAGCATCCGGTA
>DKFG01000185.1 GCA_002452325.1 Geobacter sp. UBA6802 | reverse complement strand
AGCTGGCAGTGCAGGCAGCGGCGCAGGAACAGCAGAGACATGCCGTTCATATGGAAGTAATGGTTGCAGCGCGGACAGCGTGCCAGGGCAGCATAGAGCGCCGTAATAAAGAGTATTGCCACCCAGATGCCAAAGGCAAAGGCCATGCTGCGAAAAGTTGAAGAGACCTTGCTCACCGCCCACATCAGCGGCATGTACAGGATAACCGTGGCAAAAAAGAACTTTCGACGCAGCCGTATCAGTGACAATCCCGGTGTCAGATCAACGGGCTGTTCCGCGATGTTTGCGGCACCGGCATCGTCACCAGCATCCCTGTGCGTGTCAGAGGGGGCTAATACGTCAGGTGTCGCCCCCTCTGTTGTGGTTTGCAGCTCTGTAGGTATCATAAGCGTGGATCACCTGTCGTCATGGTTGCTCTCCTTGACAGGGGCGTCTTGGTGCAGTCGAACATTGGATTACTTGACCTGATGCGTGGCAGGTTTTTCAGCCGGGCTCACCACTGCCTTCAGCATCGAATAGAGCATGATCATGGCCGGAATTGCCTGAGCCATGATAATCAGGGCACCGAAGCCGATGAAGAACCAGATGAGCAGACCACCACCATCCTGCATGGCGCCATCGGCTGCAAAGGCTGTTGTTGCGGTGCCGCCGAGCAAAGGGATCAACAACTGTGTGATTCTAGATTTCATGGCATCCTCCCTGAACAACGTTGGTAGTGGTATATCGTTGCTTGTCTGGGAAGCATGAGGGATGCCAAACCTGAAGACTCTGTAAAAATAAAGCTAACCTGCTAATACAACTGACTTAAAAAGTTCCTGGCCCATGCTGATGGTCCTGTCTTATCAGGAGGTCCGTATAAATCTTTTATACATCGGTGTTCTTGAGATTGCACAAAAAAGTGCATAACTGTCTGTTATTCCAACCATAGTCTCCTGTTCGGGGTTGATGGCTACTGTATCACATATTCATCCACAATCAGGCGGCTAGTAGTGACAACTGCAGGCTGTGAAATCAACTTCAATCTGTCTGGTGTAGTAGCTCACCACGTTATGGTGCTGCAGTGCCATAACCGTGAGCCCGGAAATAAAGATGGCATTGATATGCTGATCAAGTCCCCCGACAATGAAAAACAACAGGAAAAAGGCGATTCTGAACATCAGGTGTGTCACTGTGCCGGAGGGAGGAGTGCCGTGGAAGAGTCTCCCTGCGATAATGATCAGGGCGCTGCAGGTTGAAACCCACAATACCGCTGTGGCCATGAAGACTGGGGGTACCACGCCGAGTTGTTGCATGATCTGTTCAGGCAGCAGAGCAGCCAGGCTCTGATCCCTGAAGGAGTAGGCCAACAAGCTGGCTGACAGGTAGACAAAGAGTCCCCACATCCCGCTGCGTGAACGCCGGTGCAGCTCATTCAGTTGGTGTTCGTCGCGTTCTGGATGTTCTGTGGCGGTCAGAGTGACCTGCTCAGTGTCGGTAAGGTGTAGAAGAGCCTGTTTTTGATCATGTGTGGCGCTCATAGCCGTGCCCCCTTCTAGTGTACGTTGTCAGTTGCCGCGCCGTGCGGTGGTTCGTGCTCGTGATGGTGCTCAACCTTTTCCCAGCCGGTCCACATCGGTTTGAAATACGCCAGCGGTGTAGAGCCAAGGGTGGCAAGATAGACATGGGTCACCAGGAAGGCGCCAAGCACGCAGGCCAGCAGAAAATGCAGGGTGGCAACTACTCCCAGGCCGCCAATTACCAGCAGCATTTGGCGCAATGGCCCGATGTTAAGCAGCATGATACCGGTGAGGCTGACCAACGGTACGATAACAAACATGACTGCCAGATAGGCTGATTTCTGCATTGGATTAAATTTGTTTTCAGGTGTTGCATGAAACGGGCTGGCAGCACCTTTGAAATAGGCATAGAAGTAAAAAAAGATCTGTTTCATCAGACCGTTTGATAATTCCTGCACCTTGGGCACATAGATATCGACCAGGTTGCCCGACACCAGCTTGTAGTAGAAAAACCAGAAAGAGAACGAGAGGGCAACCACAATTCCGGCCGTATTATGCAGCAGGATGGCCGAACGATAATTACCGCAGATGCTGATAAATTCGGGAAAGCGGATCTGGGCGCCGGAGATGCAGAGGGTGACGATACCTAAGGCGTTCAGCCAGTGCCAGATTCTGACCGGAGTTGGTTGCAGATAGATGAGTTTGGTTTTCATGCGATTACTCCTTTTTTCTGTTTTTGCGCGTAAGGAAGCGCATGAATCCGTGCCCTGCCGGCATCACCAGTCCGCCTGCCAGTATCAGAGCCCCCAACTTGTTCAAAAGCGTATTTCTGGTTGATCCCATCATATAAAAATCAGGAATGGCATTCAGGGAACCCAGGGTTCCTCCTCCTTCAATGGCAACATGCCGGTATGAACCGTTTTTCTCAGGTAGTACCAGCTTGCTGATCTGTGTCGCATTGGGGCCTGAAGCGTGGCAGAACGTGCAGTTATAGCTTTTGTCAGAGGTCTGAAAGGCGTGCGATGTTGTGGCAGGGGTCAGAATAGCCTTCAGGTACAGATCTTTATTGGAGGCATTGCTGCTGAATCTGCGCAGCTCTTCCAGTGAGATATAGGTATCGTGATTTGTGTCAACCAGCTCTTGAATCTCCTTGCCTGCGGCTTTTTCACTCAGGTAGTTGTAATCGGCAATAACCGGACGGGAGGCACTGCCCTTGATATCTTTACGGGCAATATAGATCGAGAGCACAAACCCTTCGGTCTTGGTGTGGCAGGTAACGCAGGTGATTGCGCCCAGGTGCAGATCAGTTTGCGGCAGCCACTGGGCGTGGGTGGATGCAATTTTGATCTGGTTGTGGCAGTTGGTGCAGATTGCATTCATTTCAAGGGCCGACACCTGGCCAGACTTCTGTGCGGTGTGCGGGTTGTGGCATGAACCACAGTCCGGAGCCTCCAGGGAGTGTTTACTGACGGTGTACTGTTCTGCGACATCGGTGTGACACTCTACACAAGCAGTTGTACGAGCTATGTTTTTGCCGTCAGGGTGGCTGTCAGGCACATTATCATGACAGGTGCGGCAGCCAAACTGGGCATGGGTGGTGTGCTGGTAATCAGCGCCATTGATCTGGTGACCATCGCCAACTTTTTGCAGATCAGCGTGGCACTTGAGACAGGCGGCATTCTGAGCGGCGCTGTTACCAAATGCAAAGCCAGGCCCCTCGGCGATAACCGTGCCGGGCGTCAGCCCACAGGCAGCAGCAACGGTCGCTGCAATAACGGCTTTTTTAAGTAGTTGCGTGTCGGCATACATCACTGTCGTCCTCCTCTTGGTAACAATCAGGAATCAGAGGGATTCCTGCTGACGTTTGGCCCGTGCCTTTTCTGCGGTCAGCTCGGTTTCTTCCATGATTTTGCTGATCAGGGGAAATACTTGCGCCACAACGATCAGGGCGCATAAGGTCAGAAATGCCCAGACCACAAAATTTGAGGGTTTGCCGCGATCAAGCGTTGCTGCAATGGCCGGGGTGACGATGCATGAAAAGGCAACGGTTGCTACAATGAGTTTTCTTAATCCAGACATGGCACTACTCCTTCCGAAATGAATGTGGCTGTATGTGGCGTTGCATCTGAACATCTGAATACCTCGCGTTCAACGGCATCAAACGCGCAGATGGCGGCCTGCTGAAGCTCGTCTCGGTCTTCAGCATCAACAGGCCGCATGGCATAGTAAAAAATCCCTTCTTCCCTGATCTTGCGTACCACTGGCAAGGAGGCTTCATCAGAAACAAGGATTACGGCAAGGTGCTGGTTACACTTTTTAAGCAGCCTGACCAGCTCTATCAGGTTGATACTGCTGTCAAAATCACAGCCCAGCAGAACAACCGGGGTCTTTTTTTTCAGGATATTGCTGATGACATGTACGGTTGAGGTGGTTGTCTCGACATGGTACCCGGCCACGGACAGGCCGCAGGATATCTCTTTGAGAAAAGTCGTGTCTTTATCGGCAACCAGAATGTTAGGTGTTTCCATGTCACGCCTCGTAGGTAGTGCGGGTAGTTATTTGCGAACGGCCTCTTTACGGGTAAATCCACAGATTCCTTTGAGCATGGCCCCGAACAGAACCAGACCGGGTACTATCTGGACCGTGATAATGAAACCGAAAAAGATCAGGAAGAGCTGTGACATCAGTTCTCCATCGGTGTTGGTCTGGTTTATGGCAGCAAAGGCGATGATCCCTCCCAGTACCAGTACCCCCACCAACGCCTGCACCAGTTTTTTGCTTCCACTTTTCAGCTTGTCGTTTGCTTCCATGTTCAGCTCCTTTCGCTACCATGCTGGAATCAACTGTCAGCCTAGACTTTGCAAGGGGGGAGCCAAAAAACAATAAAGCTGATAAATGATGTAAATACAAAATGTTACGTAAGAAAAAGGGAAAGATACTCTGAAGGCTCAGGAATAGGAATGCGAGGAGCATTTCAGAGATAACTAGATGAATAGTTAGTTGTTTCAGTATGATAGAAAATACAGTGTGTGAGGGACTGCGTGTGGTGTCATTCTTGTCCGGCAGGACTATTCCTGTGCGGCAGGAATAGGGAAGACAGGCAAACGGATAGTCTTTGGGTGGGCGGTATGCCCGGTTGAACAGAGCTCAGTGCCGGGGCGATAGGTTGTGTTTTTTGAGCACAGCGTAGAGTCGGGATGTGGAGAGGCCGGAGATGCGGCAGGATTCAGCAACAGAACCATCAGTCAGCTGCAGCAGGTGGCGGAGATACTGTTCTTCGGCCTGCAGATACACGGTCTCGCGGTATTCGTGCAGCTGAGGCAGTGACGCGGGTGTGCCAGGCGGCATTACGGCAACGGGTTCTTTGCGGATGTTCTGCTGGGTGACTTCGATCCTGATCTGTATCGGCAGGTGCTTGGGAAAGAGTACAGCCTCATTGCGGGCCACTGCAATACTCCGTTCAAGCGTGTTGACCAGCTCACGAATGTTGCCAGGCCAGCGATACAGGCTGAGCATGCGGGCAAATTCGGGTGAAAAGTCCTTCGGTGCAATGCCGTAGTGGGTGCAGATGCGATCGGCATGGTGCCGGGCCAGCAGGGGGATATCATCGGCACGTTCAGCCAGACCGGGCAGTCTGATAACGAAGGTGCTCAGGCGAAACAGCAGATCAGCCCGAAAGATGCCTTCCTGAACCATCTGCTCAAGATCCCGATTAGTGGCGGCCACTAAACGAAAGTTACTTTCCTGTTCACGGCTGCCGCCCAGGGGCCGAAAACGATGTTCCTGCAGGACCCGTAAAAAGACCTTTTGTAGCGAGAGCGGCATCTCACCCACTTCGTCCAGAAAAAGCGTGCCGTTATGGGCCTGGGCAACCAAGCCAACCCGTGACTGATCTGCACTGGTAAAGGCTCCTTTTTCGTGACCGAAAAGTGTCCCCTCAATCAGGCTGTCCGGCAGGGCGGCGCAATCAACCACCACGAACTTCTGCCCATGCCTGGCGCTGATTCGGTGTACTGCCCGTGCAAACAGCTCCTTGCCGGTTCCGGTGTTGCCGGTAATCAGTACGCCCGCGTCACTTAAGGCAGCCTGGGTAAGCTGCCCCAGACACGCTTGCAGTCGCGGGCTGCTGCCGATGATCCCTTCACGACTGAAATCGCCGTGATTAAGCTGCTCCTGTCCGGTGAGCTTTTGAGCCCGATACTGCAATGCGCGCTGCAGTGACAGGGTGATCTCCTTAACGGAAGCTCCTTTTTCCAGGTAATCCCAGGCGCCGCTGGTAATGGCCAGCTCGGCTCCGGCCGGATCGCTGTGGCCGGTGATGATTATGATCTCCGGGGCAGTGGGGCCGTTTGCCAGCTCGTGGATGCAGTTCAGGCCGTTACCATCAGGCATATTCACATCCAGAAAGATCACATCAAACTGCTGCTCCTGGTTTTTGGCAAGACCGTCTGCCAGGGTTGCAGCACAGGTTGTCTGATGCTCCTGCTGTTGCGCTACCAGCGACATTGAGCGGCACATCAGCTGTTCATCATCAATAATCAGAAGGTTGGCCATCACACTCCTCTGTCTTGTTTCGGGTATCCAGGGCGCGGCGTACGGTTTCCGCCAGCTCATGGCGTTCAAGCGGCTTGATGGCCAGCTCAGAAATGTAATCGGCAATTTGGCCGGTTTCGTCAGTGCCATATCCGGCAGAAGGGTCATAACCGGTACAGAGAACAATCGGCATGTCCGGGCAAATCTGATTCAGGCGTGAGGCCAGCTCCATGCCGCTCATCTGAGGCATGGCCTGATCGGTGATCACCAGATCAAACTGGTCGTGTCCATCGTGAAAAAGTTGCAAGGCGCGTTCCGGGTCAGTGTGGGCCTCGACCTGGTATCCCAGTTGCCGCAGCATCAGCTGGGCACTGAAGATGAGCTGGTGATCGTCATCTACCAGCAGAATCCGCTCTGCCCCTGATTGAACTGACGGTTCAGGTGTCACCTCTTCAGTCGGCTTCAGATCAGGCTGCATCACCGGCAGATAGACATCAAACCGGGAACCATTGCCAGGAGAGCTCTGGACGGTGATGGCGCCGCCCAGTCGGCTAATGATGCCGTGAATGACCGAGAGCCCCAGCCCGGTCCCTTCTGATTGACCTTTGGTAGAGAAGAACGGGTCAAAGATCCGTTCTAGTGTGGTGGCATCCATACCATGGCCGTTGTCCCGAACGGTCAGAAGCAGATAACGGCCCGGTTTCAGATCAGCAAACCGTTCAGCCTTTTCCTGATCAAGCTCATCATGTTCAAGCAGAAGCTCAATCACCCCGCGTCCCTGATCCCGTATGGCATGCACAGCATTGGTGCAGAGATTCATGACAATCTGATGCACCTGCGTTGGATCAGCAAACACGGTCTTCAGCCCATTTCCGATCTGCAGGCGTATTTCTATGGCCGGGGAAAGGGTTGAGCGGAGCAGCTTGAGGCATTCCTTGACGATCAGATCAACCTTGACCTCCTGACGCTGCTGTTCGGTTTGACGGCTGAAGGTCAGGATCTGACGGACCAGGTCTTTTCCCCGTAGCCCTGACTTCAGCACCACATCCAGCAGCTCTTTCATCATGCTGCCCTCACCGGCCTCATCAAGGGTCAGTTCGGTGCAGGTGATAATGGAGGCCAAGGCATTATTGAAGTCGTGGGCAATACCGCCGGCCAGGATGCCGATCGCTTCCATCCGTTGTGCGCGACGCAGCTGATTTTCCAGCTGCATTTCAGTGGTGATGTCCCGTATCATGCCGACATGACTGATTACGGAGTCATCGGTATCAGTAACGGTCCAGGTGGTCAGTTCCAGTTCCAGGAGTGCCCCGTCTTGACGCCGGTACTGGAAATGGCCGGAATGTGCATTCCCATCGACGATATGCGGCAGCAACGTCCCATAGAGGACGTTGTCTTTATTGGATTGGGACAGGCTGTGGATACTGTTGCCGATCAGCTCTGCAACCGGGACGCCGGTGATCCGCTCTGCTGCCGGGTTTGCAAACTGGATCAGTTCCTGGTTGTCCAGCAGAAACAGGCCTGACCGCATCTGCATGATCACCGATGAAAGCAGTTGCCGTTGCTGTTCGGTTTTCTGATTCTCCTGCGCAATGCGTAAAGCGATAATCCCGTAGGCTAGGTCGTCAACCAGATCTGACAACAGTGCCACCTCTTCGTCATCAAAGACCCCCTCGCCTGAAGAGTAGATCATCAAGGCCGCAAAGGTCTGGCCACGGTTGTTCATGGGCAGAAAGATGGACGAGCAGAACCCCTGCTGCAGGCAGCGTATCCGGCAGATCTCGCAGGTGGGTTCTTTTTGCATATTCTGCAGTACCACCGGCTTGCCGGTTCTGAGGGCGGTCTTGATCGGTCCAAGCCCCATATCCTTGTTCATGCAGGTTGATTTGAATACCTCTACAAAATCACGATCATCGCCCCAGCCGGCTACCGGGGTAATGGTCTTATCTTCATCGTCTTCTGCAATACCGACCCAGGCCATACGGTACCCGCCCACCTCAATGAATATCCGGCAGATGGCATTCATCAGCTGTCGTTCATCAACAGCGCGGATCAGGGCCTGATGACATTCACTGTAGGCCTTCAGGGCGCGTACCAGTCTGGCCAGGGGTTCCCGACCGCCAATCATCCCTTCGTGACGGCTTTTCGTTATCAGCACATACAGCAGCAGCGCAGTAACCAGTACAAACACCACGTTACTGACTTCGATTGCATACAGTAGATGGCGCTCCAGTACCAGATTGGCAAGTAGGGTGACGATATTGACCACAACCCACAAGCCGCCGATACAGGCATAAAAAAGTGCAACCTTCATGGGGGTAAAACGGGCAGTGAGACGCTTCATATATGTTCCGTTTCAGAGGGCTGATCTGCACTGTCAGGTCCGCTGTGCAGAGGGATTTCAGAAGTGCTGGACGTGACTTGAATGTAAGCAATTCAAGTGCCCAAATGTGCAGTTGCATACGGCGCTGTAATTGCGAGCATTATTCGCAGTTAGGTAGTGAGGTTGATGCAGCAGGGATGCAGCAACGCAACTATGTAGCGGTGCTATGGTTGTGGTATTGATACTCTGCGGGGCTGTTTGCTGCGGCCATCCTTTAAGGGCAGGATTATGCCCAGCTGCTTGATTTTGCGAAAGAGGGTGGTTTTGTGCATACCCAGTTGGCGGGCTGCAGCAAGGCGATTGTGGTTGTTCAGCTCAAGGGCCTTGCGTATTGCCTCTGCCTCAAGGTGATCACGTGCATCCTGGAGTGAACTGACATCAGGGGTACGGTCGGTGCGGTGTGTGATTTCATCCGGCAGGTGATGCGGCGCAATGATGCCGTCAGGACAGAGTACAAAGGCCCGTTCAATGATGTTCTCAAGCTCACGGACATTGCCGGGCCAGTCATGGGCCATCAGCAGCGACAGGCTATCGGCAGCGATACCCTGCACCGTGGCGTGGTGGAGGCGGTTGAATTTGGCGATAAACTGGTCAACCAGCAACGGGATGTCCTCCTTGCGGCGTCGCAGCGGGGGGAGGTCAACCCGCACCACATTCACTCGATAGTACAGGTCTTCGCGGAAACTGCCGGTCTTGATCATTTCGGACAGTTCGCGGTTGGTGGCAACAATGATCCGTACATCAGCAGGTACCGCAGTCACACCACCCAGCGGTTCAAAACAACGCTCCTGCAGCACCCGCAGGAGGCGTACCTGCAGGGCCGGGCTGATCTCGCCGATCTCGTCAAGAAACAGTGTTCCTCCTTTTGCCAGATCAAAGCGTCCCGGTTTGTCTTTGGTGGCCCCGGTAAAGGCACCGGCCTTATAGCCAAACAGCTCTGATTCGAGCAGGGTATCCGGTAGCGCGCCACAGTTG
This sequence comes from Geobacter sp. UBA6802, assembly GCA_002452325.1. Taxonomy (GTDB): domain Bacteria; phylum Desulfobacterota; class Desulfuromonadia; order Geobacterales; family Pseudopelobacteraceae; genus Trichlorobacter. Next base: position 739 of record DKFG01000185.1, on the reverse strand, counting down.
ATCGCCACAAACGGGCCTTTGCTCCGTTTGCTCAGGCTGTGGATGGTGCGCGCCATCAGCTCTTTACCGGTGCCGGTTTCGCCTTGGATCAAGACGGTGCTGGGGCTGGCTGCAATGGCGGGTATCACCTCAAACAGCCGTTGCATCAAGGGGCTGCGGCTGGTCATATCTCCCAGGTGTATCTTTCCTTCCAGCTCATGTCGCAGGGTTTCCACCTCACTCAGATCCCGGAAGGTTTCAGCGCCACCCACCACGGTTCCGTTGTGGTCCCTCAACACGGCGGTGGATAGGCTGATCGGTATGCGGTTGCCTCCTTCGTCAATAATATAGCCGGAGCGACCGATGATCGGGCGACCGTTTTTGAGGGTTTTGCGCAGGGCACAATCGGTTTCGCACATGTTGGAGCGGAAGACATCGGAGCAGAGTCGGCCCAGGGCATCTTGACGGGGAATGCCGGTAATTTCTTCAGCCGCCCGGTTGAATGAAGTGATGCGCCAGTCAGGGTCAACCGTAAAGACACCGTCTGAAATGCTCTCAAGAATGGCGTCGGTCGTGGTGGTAGCTGCAGTGGTGGCATGGATTTTTTTTGACATTGATCAGGGGCGCTCCTTGGCCTGTAGAACTCAGGAATACCACTTTCACTCAGTCAGGGTCAAGCCGCGTGCCTGTGCTGCAGTGCAGCAGATCAGTAAGAAAGAAGAGGGTTCTCTTGTGGGGTAAACTGTGCTATATTTGCACG
>DKFG01000300.1:1997-4248 GCA_002452325.1 Geobacter sp. UBA6802 | reverse complement strand
CCTTTTTACCGGGAATCTCACCGGGTATGGTGAATTCAACGGTTTCCGGCGGTGCAAACGGGTTCTTCAGTGAGGGCTTGATCGCTTTCTTGGACATCTGAACCATCCTTCCTCTGTGGAGTGTTATTGAAACGATAAACAAGGCCGGTTAATCAAAAGAGTGTTCCCTTATCTGGCTACCACCGCAAGAACCTGCACTTCGGTACCATCTTTGGAAAGTAAACGGTGCCGCTGGGATGAATCAAAATAGACGCAGTCCCCTTCGGTCAGTTCAAAACGCTGGTCTTCCAGCAACAACTCTGCAGTTCCTTTCATGATAAAGAGGAACTCCTCGCCGTCATGGCTGTAGGTGTTCTCTTCAGCCGGTTTCTCGATCACACTCAGCAGAAACGGTTCCATCTTCTTGTTCTGCTTGCGCCAGGAGAGCGACTCGTAGGAGTAACCCTGGCTGGTACCGGCTCGGGAGATGACCCGCGGCATCAGCTTGCGTTCGTCTGCCTTGACGATCTCGTACCGGCACTCTTCTTCATCTTCAGCAAAAAAGTGGCCGATCTTGACATCAAAAAAACGGGCTATTTTGGAGAGGGTTGCAATGGGGGGAGAGACGTTGTTGTTCTCAATCTGGGAAATGAGCGCAGGAGAAAAGCCGGTCTCACGGGCTACCGCCTGGAGTGTCAGCTTCTTGGCCAATCGCAGTTTCTTTATTTTTGCACCGATATTGAATTCGCTACTCATCACCTAGTCCGCCGGAATATAAACCTGTTTTGGGTCCGGCGTTTGTATACAAATTAAGTTATAATGTCAATAAAATTGCTTTACTCAAAACAAAGATTCCTGCGGTTGTCGTAAAAAAGATTTATCCGCCCCCTAACTACTCGGGATCATTCTCCCAGCAGCTGCCGGGCCAGCAATTCCACCGTATGTACCACCTCAACAGTAGAACCGTGTTGTTTCAGACCGTCATCCAGCATCATCATACAACCGGGGCAGCCTGTGGCGACAGCCGAAGCACCGGTGGCGATAATCGCCTTGCTCTTCAGATCGTTGATCTCCATGGATGCATCGTAATGGTAGACATTGAAGGTACCGCCCAGACCACAGCAGCGGTCTGCCCCTTCCATCTCCACCAGCTCAAGGCTGGGAAGCGCCCTGATCAGGTCGCGCGGCTGACTGGTCAACTTGCGGGTACGCAGGTGACAGGGGTCATGGTAGGTAACACTGCCCGCAGCACCGGCACCGGTCTCCTCCGGTTTCAGTCCCAACTGGTGCAGCAGTTGAGCCGCATCCACGGTCTTCTCGGCCAGCCGCTCCAGACGTTCCTTCAGCGCAGGGTTGCGCTTACCCACCACCAGCGGATAGAGCCGGTGCAGGGCCCCGCCGCAGGTGGCACAGGCACTCATCACATAGTCCGCCTCATAACGTTCAAGGGCTGTCAGATTCCGCTCGGCCAGATCACGCACGGTCTCGATATCGCCGCCGGACATACCGGGCAGACCACAGCACTGCTGATCTTTGGGAATGATAATGGTACAGCCCAGATGCTGAAACAGTTTGATTGTGGCCACACCGATCCGGGGATAAGCAAAATTAGTCATGCAGCCCACAAAGAAGATAATCCTCGGCTTGCCGGGCTGCCCCTTGATCACCTCAGGATAGCGTTCCATCAAAGGGGTCTTGGCAATGGCCGGGATATAACGTTGGTTGCCGACAAACGGCAGGGGAAAGCGGAGACGCAGACCCGAGTTCTCCGGCACCTTCTTGAAGAACAGTGGTCCCAGCAGGGCAGCGGCCTTGGCCCCCAGCTTCATCCGGGTACGGCTCTGGATCACCTGACCGACCGCCTTGTGGAAGGTGGTCAGCCCTCGCTTCTGCGCCAATGCCTCACGGGCCGCAATCACGATCTCATCGGTAGGCACATCGTTGGGGCAACGATCCACGCAACTACCACACAACAGGCACTTGGACATGGCCAGATAGGTCTGGTCATCCAGATCTATGTCATCCTTCAGCAGATGCTGCACCAGGGTCAACTTGCCGCGGGCCGTGGCCGGCTCACGCTGAAAGGCGGTAAAGGCTGGACAGTTGGAACGGCAGGTACCGCATTTGACGCATTTTTTCAGCTGTTCTTCGATACGCTGCAGGGTATCGTGGGTCGGGTCAGACATGGTATGAAAAACCTTTCGTTTGAAGACACGGAGAACATCTGAAATCTATGATAAACAAATCAACCTAAAAACGGCAGTTCATTAAC
>DKFG01000300.1:1458-1947 GCA_002452325.1 Geobacter sp. UBA6802 | reverse complement strand
CCTGTGCCTCTGTGTTTCAACTGCTCTTTCTAGGATCAACTCTTCAAACACAACCATTTTAGTCTGCTTTGCTCGTTTCAGCCATGCCTTACTCTGTGTCTCCGCGTCTCTGTGTTTCAATCCTGACTTTCCAATCTTCCAGCGCAGCCAATGCCCGGTCTGCCAGCAGCAACTTGCGGTCTTTCTTCTTAACCCTGCTTTCAAGAGGGGGAAACAGGCCGTAATTAACATTCATCGGCTGGAAATGTTTGGGATCGGCATCGGTGATATGCTGGATCAGGGCACCCAGGGCGGTCTCACGGGGGGGCAGAGGTGGCTCGGTGCCATCTGCCAGGGCAGCCAGGGTCAACCCGGCCAGAAAGCCGGAAGCTGCCGATTCCACATACCCTTCCACCCCAGTGATCTGACCACCAAACAGGATGCGCGGGTCGCTTTTGAGCTGCTGAGTCGGCAACAGCAGGCTGGGTGCATTGATAAAGGTGTTGCGGT
>DKFG01000300.1:381-1406 GCA_002452325.1 Geobacter sp. UBA6802 | reverse complement strand
CCAGGTTGTAGAGGGTCTTTTCATTGTTTTCTGCCCGCAGCTGCACCACTGCATGTGGGTCATAGCCCGTCCTGGGGTCAGGTAACCCCACCGGTTTCATCGGGCCAAAGCGCAGGGTCTCGTCACCACGCTCCGCCATCTCTTCAATCGGCATACAGCCGTCAAAATGAACTACCTTCTCAAACTCACGGGGTGCAACCTTTTCCGCTGCCTTCACGGCTGCAATAAACGCCGTGTACTGTTCCTGATCCATAGGGCAGTTGAGATAATCGTCAGGATCACCCTTGCCATAGCGGGAAGCGGCGTAGATCTTGGACCGGACAAGGGATTCTGCCGTAACAATCGGGGCAATGGCATCATAGAAGTAGAGCCGTTCACCCACCAGACGAGAAAGCTCCTCGGCCAGGGCATCGCTGGTAAGCGGACCAGAAGCGATTACCACCAGCCCTTCAGGCGGCAGACAGGTCAGTTCTTCACGAACCAGACTAATATTGGGGTGGGAGGATATCCGTTCGGTTATCCAGGCGGAGAACAGGTCACGATCAACAGCCAGGGCACCACCAGCCGGAACCCTGGTGGCATCAGCAGCCTGCATGATCAGGGAACCACAGCGCCGCAGCTCCTCCTTGAGCAGACCGACCGCATTACCCAGATCTGCCCCCCGCAGGGAGTTGGAACAGACCAGTTCAGCCAGACCTTTCGAGGAATGGGCTGGCGAAAAACGCTGCGGCTTCATCTCATACAGGCGTACCTGTACGCCGCGCTCTGCCGCCTGCCAGGCGGCCTCACAACCGGCCAGACCGGCACCGATGATGGTGACGGGTGTCATGCGGATGTGTAATCGCAGCCCTCTTTGGGGCACTTCAGGAATTCACCCTTTTTCTTGTAGACCTTTTTGACCAGTAACGGAAAACCGCATTTGGGGCAGGGCTGTTGCACGGGCGGATCCCAGAGGGCGAATTTGCAGTCAGGATAGCGGTTACAGGAGTAGAACAGCTTGCCGTAGCGGGATTTTTTCTCGGTCA
>DKFG01000300.1:0-358 GCA_002452325.1 Geobacter sp. UBA6802 | reverse complement strand
AGGCCGGGTAGCCTGAGCAGGCCAGATACTTACCGTAACGACCATCCTTGACCAGCATCGGCTGACCACACTTGTCACATTTTTCTTCCGAAACAACCGGTTCGACGATCTCTTCAGCCGTACTGCTCTCCAAGTTACGGGTATACTTGCAGCCCTCTTTGAAGCCGGTGCAGGCCACGAACTTGCCCCGCTTGCCCAGCTTGATGGCCANNTGGTCAGATCGTCCTTCTTGACCTCACCTTCCTTCTGCTTGAGCAGGCTGATAAACGGGCTCCAAAATTCACGCAGAAGCGGTTTCCACTGCTTTTCTCCACGGGAAACCTGATCCAGCTGTTCTTCCAGGCCGGCAGTGAAGTTG
>DKFG01000260.1:3267-5269 GCA_002452325.1 Geobacter sp. UBA6802 | reverse complement strand
CAGGGTCTTCAGCTGTCAACGTGGCCGTGCTCGTCCGCTCAATTCCGGAGGCTGCCGCCAGGCTGAATTTGATTCATTAGACGCTGCCGGCGCGAAAAGGTTTACAGCGCCAGAGCGCGGGCGGCGATATGGGCCGCCGTGAAGCCGAAGCGTTCAAAGAGCTGTTCGGCCGGGGCGCTGGCGCCGTAGCCGTCGAGGCCGACGACAGCTCCCTGCAGGCCGACGTAGCGCTCCCAGCCGAAGGGGCTGGCGGCTTCCACGGCGAGACGCCTGTGGCACGAAGGCGGCAGCACCTGCTGGCGGTAGGTTTCATCCTGAGCCTCGAAGAGCTCCCAGCAGGGCAGGGAGACGACCCGGGTCCCCTTCCCCTGCTGCTGCAAGATGTCGCGGGCCTGCAGGGCGAGAGAGACTTCCGAGCCGCTGGCCAGCAGCAGGATGTCCAGGCTGCCTTCTTCCCGGGCCAGCACATAGCCGCCGCGGCGCAGACCCTCGGCAGAGGCGAGTGTGCTGCGGTCCAGAATGGGCAGGTTCTGACGGGAGAGAATAAGGGCGGTGGGCCCGCCCCGGTGGGCGATGGCCTCGTGCCAGGCGACCGTTGTCTCGTTGGCGTCGCCGGGACGGATGACGCGGAGGTTGGGCATGGCGCGCAGGGCGGCGAGCTGTTCCACGGGCTGGTGGGTGGGGCCATCCTCGCCCACCGCGTAGGAGTCGTGGGTAAAGATGTAGATCACCTGCTGCTGCATCAGGGCTGAAAGGCGCACGGCAGCGCGGCAGTAATCAGAAAAGACCAGGAAGGTTGCGCCGTAGGGGATAAAGCAACCATAAAGCGCCAGGCCGTTGCAGATAGCGCCCATGGCATGCTCACGGATACCAAAGTGCAGGTTGCGACCGTCAAAGGTGTTGGCCTGGACCGAGCTGCTGCCTTTGATGTCGCTGTTGTTGGACGGCGCCAGGTCTGCCGAACCGCCAATCAGTGCAGGCAACAGACTGGCTGCCTTCTGCAGTACCGCGCCGGACAGTGCGCGGGTGGCGCCATCTTTGCCGGCCACGCTAGCCAGTAGCTCCTCGGCCAGGTTTTCCGGCATCTGTTTCTGCCATACGGCATCCCACAGGACTGCCCTGTCCGGGTTGGCCACGCGCCAGGCAGCAAAACCCTGCTGCCAGGCATCGTACTCAGCCTTCAGATCTGCCACACGGGCGGCACACTGGGCAGCCACATCAGCCGGCTCCGTAAAGGAAGGCTCATTCCAGCCCAGGTTGAAGCGGGTGGCCTCGATCTCATCCTTACCCAGCGGTGAGCCGTGGGCACCGGAAGATCCCTGCTTGCCGGGCGCTCCGTAGGCAATATGGGTAGTGGCGATTATCAGCGATGGTTTTTCGGTCTCGTTGATTCCATTCTGCAGGGCAGTAACCACCTGATCATGATCGTGGCCGTCTATGGTCTGGATATGCCAGCCGGCAGCCTCAAACCGCTTGGCCACGTCCTCAGACCAGGCCAGATTGGTCTTCCCCTCAATGGTGATGCTGTTGCTGTCATACAGGTAGACCAGGTTACCCAGCCCCAGGTGACCGGCCAGGGCGGCTGCTTCGTAGGCAATCCCCTCCTGCAGGTCGCCATCGCCGACAATGGCGAATACCCGGTGGGTGATCGGTGAAAAATCCGGGGTGTTGAACCGTTCGGCTGCCATTTTAGCAGCCAGTGCCATGCCCACGCCATTGGCAACACCCTGGCCCAGGGGGCCGGTGGTCACCTCAACGCCGGNNCCGGGGGTCTTGCTGCCCCACTGGCGGAAATTCTTCAGCTCTTCCATGGAGAGGTCAAACCCGAACAGATGCAGCAGAGAGTAGAGCAGCATGGAACCATGACCGGCAGAGAGAATGAAGCGATCACGGTTGGCCCAGGCAGTATCAGACGGGTTGAATTTCAGGGTGGTGCCCCACAGGGCGGTTGCCATATCGGCAGCGCCCATCGGCAGACCGGGGTGGCCGGAGTTGGCCTTTT
>DKFG01000260.1:0-3216 GCA_002452325.1 Geobacter sp. UBA6802 | reverse complement strand
AGCCATGATAATAGAACGCGGATGACGCGGATGGTGCGGATATTTTGTTGGTTATGCCGTTACTTTGTTGCTCTGTATTTCAATGCTAAAAATGAGTATAGCCGGAGGCGGATGGCTTGAAGATGGTTCCATCGGGCAGCATCGCCTGCACGTGGCGTGAGTCGGTCACTTTACCAACAACCGTAACCGGAATACCAGCAGTTTTTGCCAGCTGCAGAATTGCCTGATGATTGACAGCCGGAGCGGTAAAGCAGAGCTCGTAATCTTCACCGCCGCAGACAGCCAGCTGCCAGGGGAAGGCATGCTGGTTGGCAGCGTAGGCTTGAAATGCAGGAGAAAGGGGAAGTTGTCCAAGCTGAATCTCTGCGCCGCAGCCGGACTGTTCACCAATATGTCCCAGATCAGCCAGCAGACCATCGCTGATATCGATCATGGCATTGACCAGACCAGCCTCAGCCAGCTTTTGCCCCAGAGTGCAACGCGGGGTCGGATCAAGCTGACGTTGCATCAGATAATCATCGGATTGCCCCAACCGTTTGCCTTCCATCAGCAGCTTCAGCCCCAGTGCAGAATCTCCCAACATGCCACTAACCCATACCTGATCATCAAGCAGAGCACCGCCCCGTTTCAGGATCAGTTCAGGCCGCTGCTCCCCCATGATGGTAACTGAGATCACCAGTCCGCTCTTTGAGCCACAGGTGTCGCCACCAGCCAGAATGCAGTTGTGGCTGGCTGCCTGTTCAGCCAGACCGTCCAGCAAACCTTCTATGGTTGCAAGCGGAAACCCGGCCGGAATGGCCAGAGAGAGGAAGAACCAGCGGGGGATTGCCCCCATTGAGGCGATGTCAGACAGATTGACGGCCAGGGATTTACGTCCCAGCAGATGCGCCGGGCCAAAGCCAAGATCAAAGTGGACAGATTCTGCCAGCAGATCGGTAGACACCAGCGTCTGGCATCCAGGGGCAGGGGAGAGCAGGGCTGCGTCATCACCAATGCCCAGCTCAGGTGCCACGGGCTGGGAGAAACGGGCGCGGATCTGGTCGATCAGACCGAATTCACCGAGGGAGGAGAGGGAAGATTCAACAGCCATCTAAAGCCCCAAGCTTGGAAACAATAAATGAGCGTACATCTTGAGCCGCTTTTAAGGCTTCCTGTGCCTCATCCAGCTCCGGCATATAAAAGTCATCTGGATAACGTAATGACACTGCGTAGGATGTTAAAAAATCAAAGCGCTGCAAACCAATAAAATCAGCATCATACTCGGCACACTTTGTTACAAGTAAAGAGATGTTATGGGATTTGAACGGCTCTTCGTTTTTACTGACCAGGTACATTTTCAGGTACTTTTCTACAGCCTGCTGGCAGTGAAAACAGATTGTATCAGTAATCGGCTCTGATGATTGCAGGCCATATTCGGCTGTTTTCAGGTCATTATCACCTTTTTGTAGCCACTGCCGAAGTATTGCCCTCAGCTTTTCGTCCATAGCAACCTCCCCTCCCGCAAGATAACCCGAGCCAGAGTTGGCAACTCGCTTTCAGCACGGAATTTCGCTGCAGACTTCAGTAAAAAATCAACATTATACCCTCGTTGAGAAGTATCTCTGTACAGGCGGTTCAGTAGAGCGTTCCGCTCACGCCACTGCAAATCCTTTTCAAGCAGAATAGCAATATCAATATCACTTTGCTCCTGAGCCGTCCCTTTTGCGTAGCTACCGAACAGGAAGATGCTTTCAGCCGCAGGAACCGCTGCTATTACCAGATCTTTAATTGCCTGGAAGTCAGTTTGTCCGTGCATAACAGCTCCTCTTAGTCCAGAGGTCAGTGTCTTTTCTCATACACGACCTCTCCTTTATTGATTTCCTGCATAAACGCTGCTGATGGATCATAAGGTATGGCGATTGGCACCAGATCAATGGGAATGATGCTGGCGATTCAAATTTTAGTATCGACAACCCCAACCATTTGTCTGTAGTTGCTATTCTCAGCCATGTCTTGCTCCTACGGTTCTTTCCGGTTGATTCCCTTTACCCGTGCAAGGTGCTTTTTGTCATAGGAATAGATGTCTGCTATCCCCTGCTTTTCCATAAACACCGTGATGCTTGCATCAACAAAATCTATGTTTTGCAATTCGTAGAGCATCAAGGCCTTGCTGATCTGATCAGCGTTTGTCACCTCCAGGCCTGGGGTGGCCAGGATGCCACGAATGAGAGGGGCAACCTCACGATTCTTCAACTTATAGGACGACTCCAGCACCCAGACAGTTTCCGCAATTACCAGTTCAGTGGTTATCAGTTGTGCGTCTCCGGCAGCAGCATTGTCCAGCAGCTTTTCAACCCGATCAGCCAACGCAGGCTCATCGTTGGTCAGGTAACGAATAAACAGGTTGGTATCAACAAAGCACTTGCTCATTTGGTTTCATCCGCAACTCGTTCAGCTACAGATAGCTTTGCCTGTCTGCGTTCTGCTGCAATGCCGCCAGTGGCTGCGGCGGTAACGGCTCCCCGCAACGCCTTTAATGGTTTAACCGGCATAAGGACAATCCGCTCGCCATCAACCATAAAGTCTACCCGATCGTTAGGCATAATATGAAAACGGGCTCTGAGTTCAGCCGGAATAGTTACCTGCCCTTTGGCTGTTACGTTTGAGAGCATAAATGCCTCCTATCAAATAAAGTATTACTCAGCGCCAAGCGTAATACATCAATGCTTATTGTTCAACTCAAAAAATCAACTCTATTGGGCTTTTAAAAAGGGCATGATGCCGTTAGCACCATGCCCTTCAATGTCTTATCCACCTACCATCACGCCGATATCTCTTTATTCGGCCTGACCACCACTTTCGGGATGGCTGGCTTTGCTTTGCCCTTGGGAACTGGAACCGGATACTTCTCCAGGGCCAGCTTCAGCACCTCATCAATCTCCCTGACCGGTACAATGCGGACCTTTTTCTGCATATCTTTGGGGATATCCTCAAGGTCTTTTTTGTTCTGCTCCGGGATGATGACCGTCTTCATCCCGGCTCGTACTGCAGCCAGGATCTTCTCCTTGAGGCCGCCGATCGGCATGACCTTGCCCCGCAGCGAAAACTCACCGGTCATGGCCACATCTTTGCGTACCGGTATCTTGCTCAGGACCGAGACCAGGGCAGTGACCATGGCACAACCGGCTGAGGGGCCGTCCTTGGGTACGGCACCGGCCGGCACATGGACATGGATCT
>DKFG01000015.1 GCA_002452325.1 Geobacter sp. UBA6802 | reverse complement strand
GGCACCTTCCGCCTGCACCATCACCCCTGACAGCCAGGGCGGACGGAACCTCACCGCCCTCCACTGCTTACCTTACAGTAGAAAAAACGGTTTACCATGCAGGGATTACTGATAGAGACAGTTGAACCCGGCTCTCCGGCCGACCGGGCCGGGCTGCTGCCCGGTCAACGGCTTTTGGAGATTGACGGCACCCGGCTGCGGGATCTGATCGACTACAGCTGGCTGGCCAGCGATGACCCGGCTGAGCTGACCATTGCAACAGAAGACGGCAGCAACCGGATCGTGTTGCTTGAACCCGACCCGGGGGAGCCGCCCGGTCTGACCTTTGCCCCGCCGGAACCGAAGCGCTGCGGCAACAACTGCATCTTCTGCTTTGTGCATCAACTCCCCAAAGGGTTGCGGCGTCCCCTGTATGTCAAGGATGAAGACTACCGGCTCTCGTTCCTGCAGGGCACCTATGTCACCCTCAGCAACCTGAAGCCGGCTGAGCTGCGCCGGATCATCAAACAACGCCTCTCGCCGCTCTATATCTCGGTCCATGCCGTTAATCCGACGGTACGAGAAAAACTGCTGGGCAGAACCAACATCCCCCCGATTCTTGAGCAGCTGAAAGAGCTGGCCAAGGCGCGGATAGAACTGCACACCCAGGTGGTACTCTGCCCCGGTGTCAATGACGGTGCAATTCTGGAGCAGACCGTCACTGAGCTGGCCAACCTCTATCCAGCGGTGCGTTCCCTGGCAGTGGTGCCGGTCGGGTTGACCGAGCATCGCCAACGCCTTCCTGATCTGACTCCTGTTGATCGTAGCTACGCAGCAGCATTCCTGGACAGTTGGCTGCCCCGCATGCGGGCCGTTAACAAACAGCTGGGTGAGGCCTTTCTGCAATTGGCGGATGAGTTCTTCCTGAAGGCCGATTATCCCTTCCCCGCACTTAAGGAATACGGAGACCTGCCCCAATGGGAAAACGGGGTTGGCATGGTGGCCTGGTTTTTAAAGGATGCGGCCGCAGTGTTGAAGCGGGCGAAACCACTGCCGCCGATCACGACAACCGTGGTTACCGGTCACTCATCCGTTGGTTTTGTCACCAGTTTTTTAGCAGATCTGGGTAAAAAAACCGGCTGTTCCCTGACGGCAGCAGCCATTCCCAACCAGCTGTTTGGTACCAGCGTCACCGTCACCGGGCTGATTAGCGGTAAAGATATTAGTAGCCAACTGCAGGGCAAACCGCTGGGTCAGATCCTGCTCATCCCGGAGGTTATGCTGAAAGAGGGGGAAGGCTGTTTTATCGACAATCTGACACCGTCAGACCTCAGCCGCGAACTCGGGGTAGCGGTCCTTCCCTTTGAACCGACCCCTACTGGCCTGTACAAGACCCTGAAGAGCCTGACAGCCAGAAAGCTAAAGCTGATGCAGGTTATCGGCACTCACCACTGAATTTTACCGTTCACGCAACAACAAACAAAGAAAAGGATCCCCTGGCATGATAAAAACCATCATCTGTCTGCTGTGTCTGGCCACCCTCCTGGCAGGCTGTTCACACACGGTTGAGGTGGCAAAGTACCGGGAGGCCGCCATGGATCAAGCGGTGGCCGAGATACTTCCACCCCAGCATGTTATTGATAAAAAGCAGCCCAAGGTGGCAATCCTGCCCCTTGGAGAACCGTTTGAATACAGCGGCCGCCTCAGCCCTGGTGCCCAGGAAGGGCTGACCCAGATTGTATCAAAAGGCTGTGGCATGGAGGTGGTTGAGCGGAGCCAGGCCCAGAAGCTTTTTGATGAGAAAAAATTTGTCTGGTCACTGGATATGGCCGCTGATTTTTCAGAAATAACCAGCATGGTCCAGGGGATTGATTATGTTGTGCTGGGTTCCATAACCAACCCGGTGGCACAGGCTGAATTTAGACCCAGCCAGACCACCTGCGACAACAAAGGAAAATGCACGACCACCAAACCATCCTGCACTATCAAGGGGGCTGCCACCGTTAACATCCGGGTCATAAACGCCTCAACAGGTTCCATTGCCCAGGCATTTGAACCGTTTAGAGGCAGTGTCAGTAATTACATAACGGCAGAGGCACGACATGAATGCCGGGTTCGCAATGCCACAGCGATTATTAATCAAGCAGTGGCCAACGCGACAAGCAAGGCCAAGCGACCTTTTATTGAGGCATTCCCCCGTTTCGGCTATCTGTACAAGACCATGACCGGCCCCGATGGGACCCGCATCGCCTATGTCAACATCGGCAGACGGGACGGGGTGAAGGGGGGCGATGACGTTGAACTGCTCCGCTATATCAAGGAGGTTGACCGGGTACGCAAGACCGAACGGCTGACCACGCAGAAAATTGCCGATGTCACCATTGCCGACACCGACCTGCAGGAAGACCGGAGCATTATCATCATACCTGAGGAATACTCCAGCCTGATCATGCCCGGCCTGGCGGTTAAAACAAAGTATAACAGCAGCTTTTTCTGGTAATCACGTTAACAGGGCTTCATAACGACAAACAAAAAGGGCCGGTGATCTCTCATCGGCCCTTTCTTCGTCCTTTATTTCAATACTACTCCACCAGTTTGGCAGAGATGATGGTGATCGGCTCCAGCGGCACATCGCCATGACCGTTTTTGTTGCCGGTCTTGACCTGACGCATCTCATCCACCACGTCCATCCCTTCAATCACCTGACCGAACACGCAGTAGCCAAAATCATCCTGACGCTTGCCTTTGTTGTCCAGAAAAGCGTTATCCACGGTATTGATGAAGAACTGTGAGGTGGCTGAATCGACCAGTGCCGTACGGGCCATGGCCACGCTGCCACGAACGTTTTTAAGCCCGTTCTGAGCCTCGTTCTTAATGGCAAATTTGGTCTTTTTCTGCTGCATATCGGCATCCATACCACCACCCTGGATCATGAAATCCTTGATCACACGGTGAAAAATCAGACCGTCATAGTAGCCGTCCTTCACATAGCCCAGAAAGTTTTTAACAGTGATTGGTGCCTTTTCCTTATTCAGCTCAAGGGTAATGTTTCCCTTACTGGTTTCAAGCAGCACTTTGGGATTGGTTTCTTCTGACATCTCTCGCCTCCTGCCACCGACACTGCGGTAGGTATGAAATTTAGGTTATTTTGTATAGCATACCGTTCCCCACCAGAAAAGGTAATTTGAACTCTTTGACAGGACCGTCACCTTTCGCTACCCTGTCTCACCATGCGCAGCCTTGAGAACAGCATCATCCGCCTCCTGAAACAGAAACCGTTCTACGGACACCTGCTGCTGCAACTGCGGCGTGCCCCGTTGCAAGGCGGTGACCGGTCCGTTGCCATCACCGTCCGGGACGGCATACCGATCCTGTCGGTTAACGACGCCTCCTTCAGCAGCTTTACCCCGCCAGAACAGGAAGCGCTGCTGGAGCACCTGCTCAAGCACCTGCTCCACCTGCATCCACTGCGTCGTCGTGAGCGTACTCTCCATGATTGGGACGTGGCCTGCGATCTGGCCATCAACCCAGGTATTGACGGCCTGCCCGCTGGGGCTCTGTACCCCCAGAACTTCAGGATGGAAACAGGCCTGTCTGCCGAGGAATACTACGACCTGATCGTGTCCCCCTTTGACCTGGGCAACCTGGAAGGCAGCGGCGCAGGCAGGGCTGAACAGGCCAGCAGCGGGATTGATGGTTCTGGTTCCGGGCAGCAGCTGCACGAGGCAGAGACCATTGATGACCATCAGGCCTGGCAGGATAGCGACAGTACCCCGCTGACCCTGGCGGAAGAGATGCTGCGCAGCATGGTGCAGGATGCCCTGCGGGGCAGTGATGGTGAAACCCCGGCAGATATCCGGGCAGTGGTGGATAGCCTGCTGCACCCGGCGCCGATCCCCTGGCGACAGATCCTGCGCCAGTTCATTGCAACTGCTGGCAGAACCGGCCATAGCAGTACCTGGATGCGGGAACACCGTCGTTTTTCCCACCAGACCCCCGGTGTCCGCAAACGTCGTAAACTGAACCTGCTGGTGGGGATTGATGTCAGCGATTCCACCAACATCGTGGCACTACGGGAGGCATTTGCAGCAGAACTGATCAACCTGGCCCGGGGCCGGGACTGCAGCATCACCGTGCTATACGCCAACAGCCGGATCCAGCAGATTGAGACCTTTGCCAACGCCTCCTTTGTGGCCCAGCGTTACGATGGCGGTGGCTTTACCGACCTGAGGCCTGTCTTTGAGTACGCTAAAACCATGCACCCCCTGCCTGCTGCCGTAATCTACCTGACTGACGGCATCGGCCCGGTGCCTGATCAGATGACCTTCCCTACCCTGTGGGTACTGCCTCAGGAGGGCGAGAAACCGGCGTTGTGGGGGGTTGAATTGCGGCTTACGGTATGATGTGAGGCTCAGGCCCACTTCAGTCCCCTGTTGGCATAATCCAGCATGGTCTCAGCAGTGTCCGGTTAGAAAATTGCATTCATTTTGAGCAATTTACATCAGTTGCCTTGTTCTTTTAAACATCAATAAAAACAGCCTGATCATGCATTTTTTTTGCTTGACATTGAGGGCAAAATCGGCGCGCCGTAGCCTCGTAAGATATTAATATTAATATGTTGTATATGCCGCGCCATTTCAAGCCCTTTTGTCTTTCTGGAAAGCCAGTCGTCTATTCCAGGCTGTTCAAGCCGCTGGTGAATGGGTTGCCTTCTCTGACACCTTTAACGTCAGGGAGTAACCGACCATTGACCTTTACCTTTGAACACCAGTTGTCTTCACTGGTCTGGTTCCATCTGCATGATCACCAGTCAGGACGTGAACTACTGCAGGTGTTTGACCAGGATGCCTTTGCCAAGGCACATATTGCACCACCCGAAGGGGTAAGCCGGGGTGCCTTCTTTGAGGCCATGAATACCCGTGGGGTGCAGCAGTTGATCGAGATGTACCACTATCTGCAGGCAAGGCTGATGAACGCCCTTTCGTTGCCAAGATTCTGCAGCCAGGACAGACCGGTGTTATGGATCGGTACTACCAGTGCCACAAGAACTTTGACAAGTGGCAGGATGCAGAGAAGCACTTTGTCTGCCGTATCAGAAAGGCCACCAGAAAGACGGTTCTGAAAGAGCGTGAGGTTATTGAAGACAGCCACGTGTTTCTGGATGTGGAATGCCTTCTGGGTGCCAAAGGACAAAACCAGACTGAAAAGCCGGTCAGGGTTGTCGGCTACAAGGTGGAGAACAAGGAGTTCTCTATATAGCCACCGACCGTTTTGACCTCACCGCCGAAGAGATAGCCCACATCTACAAACTCAGATGGGACATTGAGATCTTCTTTGGTTAGTGGAAGCGGCATCTCAAGGTGTACCACCTGATTGCCCGCAGTCCCAATGGCCTGATGGCGCAGATATTGGGTGGCTTGATTACCTATCTGCTGTTAGCCATCTACTGCCATGAGGAGCACAAGGAAAAAGTCAGTATTCAGCGTGTCAGAGAACTGAGAATTGCCATACATAACGAAATCATACAGATGATGGCGGAACATGATAATCATGCAAAAACGGCTACTTCAGCAGAACACCCGGCACATGCAAGTCCTTAACCGGACAATGCTGACTTTATCTTTAGTCTGGAGGTTATAGGTTTGGTCCTGTCTCTCAATCAGGCCAAACAAGTTTAACTGGTCAAAATACGGTTAGATAGGGCAATACGAGGCTCTGTTTGGAATTTCCAGGGAACGGATTCGTCTTTTTTCGGGAAAAGAAACGCATGGACATATCTCACGTCAATTTGGTGCTCTTAGCAGCAGGAACGTCAAAGGTTGCACCAAGGATTGCACAAAAGCGAAAAGGGGTTAGCCTGATTTGGCTAACCCCTTTAATTTTATGGCTCCCCAGCGCGGACTCNNACTGAGCTACTGGGGAACAAAGAGATGCAGTATTTATCACAGAGCAAAAAGTCAAGTCAAGCATAAATTGAGCAGCTTTCTGTTTGTATCAGTGTGGCTATGACCACCAGTGCAGCAGATAGTGTTTTTTACAAGGTTAGCGCTTGACTTACCGTTAAATCAGGTATAAGCAAAATATCATTAAAAATACTCAATGCTAACAGCTATTTATTCACTTATTCATATATATAATACCCTCAGCACTGAGGGAACAACACAAGGAGGAAGTATATGAAACTACCGAAGTTAGCTGCACAGGTAGCACTGTTGTTGGGACTCTCTCTGGCCTCAACAGCACTCGCCGGCAACCACGCCGACTATGTTGGCACAGGCCCCTTCACAAGCGGCCCCGAAGTGACCAAGAAGTGCATTGAGTGCCATGAAGCAGAAACCAAGGCCTTCATGAAATCGGTACACTGGACCTGGGCCAAGAAGCAGAAAGTCAATGGTAAAGAGATGGAGTACGGCAAGAAAAATGCCCTCAACAATTTTTGTGTTGCCGTTCCTTCCAACTGGCCTCGCTGTACCAGCTGTCATGCCGGTTATGGCTGGAAGGACGAGACCTTTGATTTCAGCAAGGCTGAAAATGTTGACTGCCTGGTCTGCCACGATACGACCGGCACCTACAAAAAACCACCTGCAGGAGCTGGTCACCCCGACCCCAAGGTTGACCTGGTGAAG
Organism: Geobacter sp. UBA6802; assembly: GCA_002452325.1. Taxonomy (GTDB): domain Bacteria; phylum Desulfobacterota; class Desulfuromonadia; order Geobacterales; family Pseudopelobacteraceae; genus Trichlorobacter. The sequence goes on along the minus strand of DKFG01000015.1, from coordinate 208 downwards.
GTTGCCCAAGCAGTGGGCAAACCTACCCGTCAGGCCTGCGGTACATGCCACTTCTACGGCGGCGGAGGCGACCGGGTAAAACACGGCGATCTGGATTCAAGCCTGATCAAGCCCTCTGCAGAGATCGACGTCCACATGGGTGGCAAGGCGCAGATGACCTGCCAATCCTGTCACCAGGGTGGCAAAGATCATGCCATCAAGGGTGAGG
>DKFG01000271.1:3849-4001 GCA_002452325.1 Geobacter sp. UBA6802 | reverse complement strand
CGGCCAACCCCGATCCGGTCACAGAAGCTGCGGATGGCTGCCGGAGTAAAACCGCGGCGTTTCAAGCCCATGATGGTGGGCATGCGGGGGTCATCCCAGCCATTGACCAGACCGGTCTGTACCAGCTCCTGCAGTTTGCGCTTGCTCATCAC
>DKFG01000271.1:0-3753 GCA_002452325.1 Geobacter sp. UBA6802 | reverse complement strand
TGGGTAAAGTCGTACATCGGGTAGATGCACCAGGCATCCCCCACATGGGGGTGGCTGGTATGCAGGATCCGGTACAGCACCGGATCGCGCAGGTTCATGTTGGGGGAGGCCATGTTGATTTTGGCCCGCAACACCTTGACGCCGTCAGCAAATTCACCAGCCCGCATCCTGCGGAACTGATCCAGGTTTTCCTCCACGCTACGACTGCGGAAGGGAGAGTCCTTACCTGCTTCGGTCAAGGTGCCGCGATACTCTTTCATCTGTTCCGGGGTCAGGTCATCAACGTATGCTTTGCCCTGCTGAATCAGGTACTCGGCCCACTGGTAGAGTTGCTCAAAATACTCTGAGGCGTGATAGAGATGCTCGCCCCAGTCAAATCCCAACCAGCGCACGCTCTCCTTGATCGAATCAATATACTCCCTGTCTTCCTTGACCGGGTTGGTGTCATCAAAGCGCAGGTGGCACTGGCCGCCAAAGTCACGGGCCAGACCAAAGTTCAGACAGATCGACTTGGCATGGCCGANNGATGGACTCGACGTACTCGACGTCCTCCTTGCTCGGGTTAGTGTCGTCGAAGCGCAGGTTGCACAGGCCCCCGTACTTGGCGGCGATGCCGAAGTTCAGGCATATGGACTTCGCATGGCCTATGTGCAGGTAGCCGTTGGGCTCCGGCGGAAAGCGGGTCACCACGGTCTGGTGCTTGCCGCTCTGCAGGTCGTCGCTGACAATGGTACGCAGGAAATTTGCTGTTGGGGTGCTGGTTGGTTCGTTTGACATTAGTGCCTCATAGTTGCTTGAAATTACGAACGCCTGGAGTATATCAGGACTTGCTACAAAGATCGCTCATTACTACAAGCGACTCGTTCGTTCCTAGCAGTTTATCTCGTAAATTTATGCTTCATCACTCTGCGTTTCCTGCAACGGTCGTTGACCCACCTCGGTCAGCCAGTATTTCTGCATACGGCTGCTGTGGGTTTGCGGGCGGGTCATGGCCGGCAAGCCCGCACCCAGCAGACGGTGGCTTGTTTGTGTAACGCTCCCGATACACTTTGGTGTCCCAATTAGCCAGCGACTTCCTGCTTGTCAAGTTCGGTCCGCTCGATCAGCAGCAAGACTTTTGCCGCCGGTTTTGACTCTAGCCGTGCTGGAGCGACCGAGATATTGACGGACTCGGCCTGCCCGAAATCCGGCATGCCTTCAATCATCGGGCGCTTGATGACAACGTTGAACGGGTTGCCACTGGGATCATCATTCAAGTCGATATGGGGTCATGCCTGCAGGGCATGTGAAATACCGCTACACAGAGACCACGGAAGGCAACAGGTGCAGGGCGTGCTCGGTGAGGGTGGGGTTGCGACGGTTAGTGCAGCCCTGGCGGATGGCATTGTGATTCCACAGTAGTATATGCGCATCGTGACATTTCCGACGATTCAACCATCCCCCTAATGGGCTGTTTTTTCACAAAAGTCGGCAATCTCTTCATCGTGAACCATAGTTTGTGGGTTACTGCATAAACTTCAGCACTGTGGTTACTATGCCATCCTTGTCTAACCCGTAGGCAGCACGCAGTTCGTGCTGTTCTCCTTGCTCAATGTAGCTATCAGGATAGCCAATACGCAGGACCGGCAACTGGATGCCCTTCTGTTCAAGTAATTCAAGCACGGCAGTGCCGAATCCACCCTGAAGTACATTTTCTTCAAGGGTAACAAGCCTGCCGAACCGTTGCGCCATCTGCAGAATCAGCTCCTGATCCAGCGGCTTGACGAAACGGGTGTTGATCACGGTCAGGTCAATGCCCTGCTGAGCCAATTGTTCTGCAGCCTCAAGAGCCGGATAGACCATCGCCCCCAAGGCCAGCAGTACGCCGTGTTCCCCCTCTCGCACCAGTTCGGCCTGACCGATCGGCAGGGCTTTCAAATCCTGTTCAAGGGGCACGCCATAACCGTTACCGCGAGGGTAGCGCAGGGCCACTGGCCCGTTGTGATCAATAGCAGTCTTGAGCATGTGCTGCAGTTCGTTTTCATCCTTGGGCGCCATCAGGGTTATGTTCGGCATGTGGCGCAGGTAGGAGAGATCAAAGACGCCGTGATNNCCGGCAGGTTCTGCAGGCAGACATCGTGCAGTACCTGATCGTAGGCCCGCTGCAAGAAAGTGGAGTAGACTGCAAAGACCGGTTTTTTACCCTCGCAAGCCATACCGGCGGCAAAGGTGGCGCCGTGCTGTTCGGCAATACCCACATCAAAGAACCGCTCGGGATATTGTTTTGCAAAATTGGTCAGTCCGGTACCATCCGGCATGGCGGCAGTTATAGCCACCACCCGCTCATCCTCTTCAGCCAGCCGGGTCAGAGTATTGCCAAATATGGCGGTATAGGATGCAGCCCCGCCTTTTCCTTTCAGCACCTTGCCGGTCTCAAGCTCAAACGGCCCCACCCCGTGAAACAGGGATGGATTTTGTTCTGCCGGTTTGTATCCCTTACCCTTGGTAGTCAGAACATGAATCAGCACAGCATTGTCGAATTTTTTGACCCGCTCCAGGGTTTCCAGCAAGAGAGGCAGATCATGGCCGTCAATCGGGCCGATATATTCAAATCCAAAGGCCTGAAACAGCATGGCCGGGGTAAAGAGTCCCTTAAAAGAGTTTTCAACCTTGCGGGCCAGCCTTATGATCCCCTTGCCGGTCTCACTCTTGGCCTGTTCGATAAACTGTTCGGTTTCACGCTTGAACTTGTGGATAAACTCGCTACTGGAGGTACGCGAGAGAAACCCGGAGACCGCGCCAACGTTCTCGGCAATCGACATCTCGTTATCGTTCAGGATCACTACCAGGTCACGGTTTAAGTGACCGGCATGGTTTAAGCCCTCAAAGGCGATACCGCCGGTCATGGAGCCGTCACCGATCACTGCCACCACCTTGTTGCTGTTGCCGGCCAGGTCGCGGGCCACGGCAAAACCGGTGGCAGCAGAGAGCGAGGTGGAGGAGTGCCCCACCTCCCAGACATCATGTTCCGATTCGTACCGTTTGGGAAACCCACTGATACCATTAAGGGTACGCAGGGTGCCGAAACTGTCGCGACGCCCGCAGATAATTTTGTGTGCATAAGCCTGATGCCCCACATCCCAGATCAATTTATCCACCGGAGAATTGAAGACCCGGTGCAGGGCAATGGTCAGTTCAACCACGCCAAGGGACGGGGCGATATGCCCGCCGTTTTGGGCACAGGTCTTAATAATCAGCTGTCGAATCTCGGCAGCCAACTCCGGTAACTTTGCTGGGGACAATTGTTTCAGGTCATCCGGTGAATTAATCTGATTCAAAAGTGACATGGCCGTATCAGTTCTTTCTCTCTACAATATAACGGGCAATGGCGCGCAGCGGTTCTGCCGCAGCACCAAACATCTCCAGCGCCTGCATCGCCTCATCCATCATGGCCCGGGCTTCCTGCTTGGCAGCTGGCAACCCCATCACCGCCGGATAGGTTGCCTTGCCGCGGGCCTCGTCACTACCGGCATCCTTGCCGATCTCTTCGGTGGTGCCTTCAATATCCAGGATATCGTCCGCAATCTGGAACGCCAGACCAGCTGCCTCACCATAACGCCGGATAGCAGACAGTTGCTTGTCATCAGCGCCACCAAGCAGCGCACCAGCCACCACCGATGCCTTGATCAAGGCGCCGGTCTTGTGGGTGTGGATATACTGGACCGTGGGCAGGTCCATGTCCGGCTTTCCCTCGCTCTCCATATCCACCACCTG
>DKFG01000066.1 GCA_002452325.1 Geobacter sp. UBA6802 | reverse complement strand
TGCCGCAAGGCGAAGATGAGCGAGGATCTTGACGTTACTCAAGGCCCCTGCTCCCATACCAAGCAGGGGCTTTTGTTGTTTCGGGGTGATCATGTCCATCGGCGTTGTGCAGGAACAGACCATAACCTTTGAATCCGGCATCCGCCTGGAAAGTGGTCGGATACTTGCGCCGATCACCCTGGTCTATGAACTCTACGGCACCTTGAATGCTGATCGCTCCAACCTGATTATGGTGGAACACGCCTGGACCGGTGACGCCCATCTGGCGGGCAAACGCAGCGAAAATGACACCAAATCAGGCTGGTGGGATGCCATTGTCGGCCCCGGCAAACTGCTGGACACTGACCGCTACTGTGTACTCTGCTCCAATGTGATCGGCTCCTGTTACGGCTCCACCGGTCCCGCCTCCATCAACCCCAAAACCGGTAAGCGCTACAACCTTACCTTTCCGGTTATCACCGTACGCGATATGGTTCGTGCCCAGGAACTGCTACTTGATCACCTGGGGGTCAAACGGTTGCTCTGCGTCATAGGGGGCAGCATGGGCGGCATGCAGGCATTGGAATGGGCAACCCAGTACCCGGAGCGGGTCGCCTCAGTGATCGCCCTGGCCACCACACCACGCCCCTCGCCCCAGGCGATCTCCCTGAACGCTGTGGCACGCTGGGCCATTTACAATGACCCCACCTGGAAAAAAGGGGAGTACAAGCACAACCCCAAGGACGGCTTGGCCCTGGCCCGGGGGATCGGCCATATCACTTTTCTGTCTGATGAATCAATGTGGCAGAAGTTTGACCGCCGCTTTTCTGCCAGAGACGGCCTGTTTGACTTTTTTGGGCAGTTTGAGGTGGAGCGTTACCTGAATTATAACGGCCATAACTTTGTCAGCCGCTTTGATGCCAATTCGTTTCTCTACCTGGCCAAGGCGCTAGACCTCTATGATGTGGCCTGGGGGTATGAGTCCATGGCCGATGCCTTCAGCCGGGTGCGGGCGCCGATCCAGTTCTTTGCCTTCAGTTCCGACTGGCTCTATCCTCCGTACCAGACGGAAGAGATGGTGCGCTGCCTGCAGGAGCTGGGCAAGACCGTCGAATACCACCTGATTCCGTCCGCCTACGGTCATGACGCCTTTCTGCTTGAGCATGAGGCCTTCACCCCGATAGTCCGTTCACTGCTGGAGCGGGTTTCCCGTTAAACGGATGAAGTTCTCCAGCAGGGTCGATCCCAAACTCTGGCGGTCCCTACGCAACGGTATCGGTCGGGCCATCGCTGATTTCGGCCTGATCAATGACGGCGACCGGATCTGCGTCGGTGTCTCCGGCGGCAAGGACTCCCTGCTGCTGCTTATGTTGCTGCGGGAACTGCAGCAACGGGCACCTATCAGCTACCAGTTGCTGCCGGTCACCGTGGATGCCGGTTATGACCAGTTTGACACCGCTGCAATCCGTAGCTTTGTGGAACAGTTGGGACTACACTTGGTGGTGGAGCAGACCGACCACGCTGCCTTGATCAATGCCAAGCTGCGGCCCGGCTCTTCCTGCTGCTCATTCTGTGCCCGCCTGAAACGTGGTGCCCTGTACGGTACTGCACGCCGCTTGGGGTGCAACCTGCTGGCACTTGGACACCACCGGGATGACTTCATCGAGACCCTGCTGCTGAACCAGTTTTTCATCGGCGCCCTCAAGGCGATGTCGCCCAAGATGCTCTGCGACAGCGGTGACATCACCGTGATCAGGCCTCTGGTCTATGTTGCTGAAGATGCTATAATCGCGACTGTACAGCAGGCTGGGATCATGGCTGTCCGCTGCAACTGTCCGGTGGCAGATGCCGATCATCAACGTCAGCGGATGAAGCGGTTACTGGATCAGCTTGAACAGGAAATACCCCAGATCAGGAACAGTCTGCTGGCAGCACTGGGCAATGTCCAGCCACGGCACCTGCTGGATAACAAACTGCACAAGGATAAAAGACCATGAGAATCGGACACGGCTATGATGTTCACCGGTTGGTGGAAAACAGAAGACTGATCATGGGCGGTGTGACTATTCCCTATGAAAAAGGATTACTAGGTCATTCCGATGCCGACGTACTGCTGCACGCCATCGCTGATGCCCTGTTGGGTGCCCTGGCGCTGGGTGATATCGGCAAACATTTTCCCGATACCGACCCGACCTTCAAAGGGGCGGACTCGCTCAAACTGCTTGAGCATGTGGTCGGGCTGGTTCAGACAAAGGACTACCGTGTTTGCAACCTGGATGCCACCATCATCGCCCAGAGGCCCAAGATGGCTCCGCACATTCCGGCCATGCGTGAAAATATTGCCCGTGCCTGCGGGGTGGATAGCAACCGGATCAATGTTAAGGCCACCACAGAAGAAGGTCTGGGCTTTACTGGTACAGAAGAAGGGATCTCGGCTCACGCCGTGGTGCTGCTGGAGCGGTTCCCATCGTAACTGATGATGAGCGCAGTCCGGATGGGCATCAGTCTGCCCATGCATAGACAGTTCATACGCTATGCACCTGCACAGCAAAATATACACATAAAAATAACAGATAGTTAGCCCATCAAAGCCTCTCGCTTACCTCAGAACCGTATATTCTCTCCATACAGAAACGACTCACTAACTTCACAGCGCCTTTGGCGTATAACTAATAAAACCACAGATATATCAACAATATAAACGTTTGTTTTGCATTTTATGGTTTTTGGCATCTTCCGTGCTATTAGCTAAATCAAGTAAAACAGCTCAAGGAGGATGTCATGAAAGCAAACATTATAACTACCATAGGAGCACTGCTTGGTTCTACTGCTGCAACCGCATCTGCTGCAACCGCAGGCACTGGTGCTGATGAATCCGGTCTGCTGATCTGGGCCCTGATAGGTTTTGCCGTGCTGGTGGTACTACTGCAGGCTATTCCGGCAACCGTCATGCTCTATGCGATGCTCAAAGGTGTTTTTGCTCCAGCTGACAAGACGGTGTCTCTGCCCAGCGCCTGACATACCCTGGCACCCGTTTTACCGACAAACAAACTATTCACCCACCATAAAGGAGAAGAATCCATGAAAACAGCCGTCGCCGCCATCTCGCTTGTCTTTGCCAGCCTCACCTCTGCCTTTGCCTCCGGTTCAGCCAGCCATGTTGATACCAGCGTAACCTACAACAGCGGCATTCTGGTGCTGGCCTTTGCCGGATTCCTGGCCCTGGTTGTGGTAGTACAGACCATTCCAGCAGTAGTCAGTCTCTATGGCATGATCAAAAAAGCTGCTGAAGAGGCCAAGCGTAAAGAAGCTCATGCAGTTTCTACTAACAAATAACACATTGAGGATACGATCATGCCAGAACTCTTAAACAGCATCGGCCATGTCAAATCAGTCTACACGATGGTTGATTTCTACCAGTACATCAAAACCGTTGAATATCTGATCTGTATCGCTTTTTTCGTCGGTTTTCCCATGTTTTTCCGTTATGTTATGAACAGCAAAACCACGAATCAGGAAGCTGCGCACTAACATCCCCGGCTATGGGACGTTGTTCTGCCCTGAAGTCTGCACCATCTGCAGACTTCAGGGCAGTTTTTGAAAACGCCCTCTGACAAAACCTGACCTTAACCGTTCAAGGGATTGAGTATGAGCAAGATGTTTTTACTGAAGCAACTTTTTATCGGCATGATATTGGGGCTTTTTTACTATGTTCTGAAGCTGGTGATGAGACCGGTCCCCTACACAGACTTTAAGCAGGAGTCTGGACGACTGGCAACCAGCCTTCTGGTCGGCATTCTGGTCTATGCACTGATAGCGCTGCTGCGGTCAAAAAAGGCAACATGAACGGCACCGCTAGGGACCGCCTGTAGCTGCCGGTACTGGTAAAGCGGACGGTTCAACAACGGTTTTTTTGAGATTTTCAAGTTCCTGCATGAGCGCAGCCTTTTCTGTGGTCAGGGTTGCAAGCTGTTCCTGCAGTTTTTTGTTTTCAATGCCCAACTGCTCCAGCTGCTGTGTTGCTGCTCCATGCGCCTGCTTTGCAGCAGCCAGTTCGTTTGTTGTGGCCTCACACTTCTGTACCGCCTGACGCAGCGTATCCTCACTCTGTTTACGCTCATTCAACAGTTTAACCCTGCTGTTAACCATCTCGATCTGTTTTTGCACCATTGCGGCATCTTCAACGTTTTTGCCTCTGGCAGCACGAGAAAGTGCCAGCTCAAGTGCCAGATCAACCATCTGAAGGTTATGACGGACCTCCTGTTCTGCTTCAGGCTTGAGACTGCCCAACCCCATCCATTGACGGCCCGTATCGTAAGCCTGCTCTGCCTTTTTCAGTGAAGACCGTGCCGTGTCAATGGCAGCCAACGCCTCAGGATAGTTGCCCACTTTGGCAGCCGCCATCTCCAGTTTGTCTCTATTTTGCGCTAAAAGCACGGTGAACTCTGCTTTTTCAGCGCACAAGCCCGAGCTTGACCAAGATAGCAGCAATACTCCCACCAGAACTATGAAAAGGTATCTCATCTCAGTTCCCTCCTGGCTGTAGCAGCTGATCAAATTGTGCCTCCAACTTCCTTAACTCAGTTCTGCGCAGAACCAGTTGCTCGGCACTCTCATGTTCTGCGGCCTTTGCCTCGGCCATGGTAAGCTGCAGATCAGCTATTTCGGTCTTCTGTAAGGCCTGAATCCCATTTTTAGCTGCCAGGGCCGCCTTGACAGCGCCAATGCTGGCCTGAGCAACAGCGATGTCAGGTTTAGCATACTCGCCAGCGCTGGATGCACTCAGTTTTGTCAACCGATCAGACAACTGGGGCAGTTTAGCTTCTGCATCCTTCAGGTCGTCAGCTACTGCTAAACCAGCGCCCAGCAGCAGGCTGAGCATTACCAAAACGGTCTGCTTCATGGCTTCCTCCTTAACCCGTGGCTTGTTGGCCCTTGGCCAGTCCATAGTATAGCACAGCAGTACACATCTGCAGACAACAACGCAAAAAAGCCCGACAGGACTCTCCTGTCGGGCTTTTAGAACAAATACACTTCCGGTTTGAGTTACGCGGCGTACACCGATACTTTTTTACGATCACGTCCCATCCGCTCAAACTTGACCACACCCTCGATCAGGGCAAACAGGGTATAATCCTTACCGCAACCCACGTTGTTACCGGGGTGAATGGTGGTACCCCGCTGACGATAGATGATGTTGCCAGCCTTGACCAGCTCACCGCCGAACTTCTTGCAGCCGAGTCGCTGACCATCTGAATCACGACCGTTACGGGAACTGCCGACGCCTTTTTTATGTGCCATGGTACTCTCTCCTCAAAAAGAATAAAATCAGATACTGCCTAGGCGCTGATCTTTTCAATCTTCAGTACGGTGTGGTACTGGCGATGACCAATCAGCTTGCGGCTGTTCTTGCGCCGCTTGGACTTGAAGACCAGGATCTTCTTGTCACGACCCTGCACTGCAACCCTGGCTGTCACAGAGGCACCGGCCACCAGTGGCGCGCCGACCTTGACTGTCTCGCCGCCGATCATCAGCACTTCACCAAACTCAATGGTGTCGCCTGCCGGGTTATCCAGTTTCTCAACCTTCAGAAAATCGCCTTCAGCAACTTTGTATTGCTTTCCACCTGTTTTGATCACAGCGTACATAGCTACCACCTCATCGTTTTTTACAGAGTTGTGGACTATAGTCAAAGCCTTTACAGGCGTCAAGCACTTTTTCTATTCAGTCCTAAATTAATCTGCCGAAGCATCTATGAACAGCAGGAGCCGCCCTGCTCCCGGTGGTACGAAAGACGTAATCCGCACTTCTGGCACCGCCAGAAGAGGCCGCCTCATCCAGGCAGCAGGATCATTTTGCCCTGACATTCAGGGCACTCTTTTTCATTTTCCATATTCGTACTCCTAGACTGATCAGGTTCAGACGACACCGACCGCAACCGTTCCTACTCCCTCAATCACGGCCTCAAGCCGATCGCCGACCTGCACCCTGCCCACTCCTGCAGGGGTGCCGGTCAGGATGATATCACCCTCTTCCAGGGTAAAGACACCGGAGAGATAGCTGATAATTCTGGCTACGCGGTTGATCATCAGGCCGGTAGAGCAGTTCTGGCGTTCCTGGCCGTTCAGCAGCAGCCGGATGGTCAGGTTCTGGGGATCAGCCACCCTGTCGGCAGGGACGAAGTCGGACAAGGGGCATGAGGTATCAAACCCCTTGGCGATATCCCAGGGTAGCCCCTTTTTTTTAAGGCTGTCCTGCACATCCCGCAGGGTCATGTCGATCGCCACACCGTAGCCTGCCACGTAGGTCAAGGCGTCAGACTCGGCAATATCCTTGCCGTCTCTGCCGATCAGCACCGCCAGCTCTGCCTCGTAATGGCAATCAGAACTGTAGGAAGGGATCACCACCTGCTCGCCATTGCCGATGACAGCAGTGGCGGGCTTCATGAATACCACCGGCGCAGTCGGTGCCTCGTTGCCCAGCTCCTTGATATGATCCACATAATTGCGGCCGATGCAGAGGATCTTGCCGATGATATATTCATTGTCAGTTGTCGGGATCGATACCGTTTTCATAGCAGACTCTTTCCGGTCATCTCTTTGGGCTGGGGCAATCCCAGCAGCTCCAGCATGGTGGGCGCCAGATCTGCCAGCTTGCCGTCTTCACGTAGCGTAGCCGACGTGCGCTGCTCATCCACCAGAATCAGCCAGACCG
>DKFG01000297.1 GCA_002452325.1 Geobacter sp. UBA6802 | reverse complement strand
GAAGCCCTGCGAGAGCTTTGTACCAAATATGGCAGTCTGCTCGTTATCGATGAGACCCACACCTTCTCTACCGGGCCGGGAGGGTACACCGCTGCACACGGCCTGAAGCCTGATTTTCTTACCCTTGGAAAATCGATTGCTGGCGGTATCCCGGTGGCAGTATACGGTTTTACCAGCGAGATGGCTGATCAAATTAATGCCACCTTTGGCCGTAAAAGTGTCTCGGACCCGATGGGAATTGGTGGTACCCTCTCCGGCAACGCCTTTGCCATTCGGGCCATGGAGGCAACCCTTCAAGAAGTAGCCACACCGGCCGCCTTTGAGCGGATGATTGCCGGCCAGGAACGGTTATCTGACGGTTTGGATGCAGCCCTGCAAAAGTACAACATACCCTGGAGCGTCACCCGCTGCGGTGCGCGCTGCGAAATGCAGTTCATGCCGACTCTCCCGGTAACCGGTTCAGAGGCAAAATCACAGTTCGACTGGGAATTGATCTATTACACTCACCTCTATCTTTCAAATCGCGGCATCCTGATCACACCATTTCATAACATGATGCTGATCCCACCCGTGGCAAGCGATGCCGATATTGATTGTTTGATTCAAATCTGGAGCGACTGCATGGCTGAGCTTGCTGCCGGCTAGCGGCTGTTTCTGAAAAATGAGCCGAAACAGGTCATTACCGCTGCATGGACCTGTTCCAACGTATCCATACAATCCGGAGATATCTTGATGCTTTCAATGCTATTTGGCCTGGCGACCGCATGCTGTTGGGGTATGGGAGACTTTATCGGCGGCTCAAACAGCCGGAGAGTGGGAGCCTATGGCATGACGCTCGGCACTATCGGTTGCGGCCTGTTATTGCTCCTGCTGGTATCTTTGGGGTTTGACGGCAATCATCTACCGCTTTCAGGGTGGCTTTTCTGCCTGTTGGCCGGGGCTTTTGATGCTGTAGGCATACTGCTGCTGTATCTTTCCCTGACACAGGGGCGCATGAGCCTGGCAGCTCCGGTTTCTGCCCTGACTGCTGCCGCTCTGCCGGTTTTTTTCAGTATACTGACCCTCGGTCTGCCTGAAGTAACGGTCATGATCGGATTGCTGCTCGGGTTGGCAGCAATCTGGATGATTTCCCGGGAGCAGGAGAATGCACCTGAAAAACCTCTTCGTTCCAACGACTTGTACCTGCCACTCCTGTCCGGTTCCTGCTTAGGCATATTCTTAATCCTGATGCATGCCGGCAGCCACCATGCGCTGCTCTGGCCGATGATTGCAGTGCGTACAGGCGGAGTAACAGCTCTACTTCTGATCTTGTTAACCAGGTTAAAACACCAGATGTTGCCGACAGCCTCCCTGCCATGGAAGATTATCGTAGTAAATGCGCTGCTTGATGTAGGTGGTAACGGCTTCTATATTTTAGCCAGCCAGGCAGGGCGGCTGGATGTAGCGGCAGTGTTGAGTGCTCTCTATCCAGCTGTAACCGTTTTTATGGCCTGGTTGCTGCTGAAAGAAAAGGTTTCACGTCTGCAGTTTACAGGTATCCTCTCTGCCCTGGGGGCCATCGCGTTACTTGCACTGTAGCCGTCTTACACTTGTTGTGTCGTACACTCACAATAACAGACAGTTCGTTCTGATCAATAAATAGTTTCCGTCCGGAAACCCCAGCTTTGGCGAGTTGGGTAACAGTAGCAGTGGGAATATCCATCTGCTTTACGTTTCTGATGTTGTGATTTTGTAGTTTTTGACCAGCTCTTTCTCAATTCAGGGCGCAGTACCCCCTTGGTCCTGCCCAATCAACTCTTTGTGCTGCTGCTTTAAGCTGGTACCAGCCTGATTCTGGCAAGCACCAGCAGATTGTAGGAGATAATCGAACTCCAGACATACCGGCCAAAGCCTTCCCAGCTCTTCCAGGTACAACGATCAAGGCCAAAGGCACGCTTGAGGGTTGATATGCCAGCCTCTATACCAGCGCGGAAGTTTCTGAGTTTCTTGTACACCCAGTTACTCTTGGCCATCTCAAGAACTGAAAGCCCACGCTTCTTGGAAAATACGGCATCCTTTATCTGCTCTTTTTTGGCATATGCCAGGTTGTCTTTGGAGGCAAAGCCGCCATCAGCGGAAACCTGGCGTGGCATACAGCCATACAGTTCTTTCTGGCGCTCAAGGAGCGGTGCATACTGTTCAGTGTCTGCAGGGTTGCCGCGAGTTATCATGCAGTCAAGGATCATGGTGGATCTGCCGCCGGTCAGAAATATCTTGTGACCATATTCGGTCTCACGCCGTTTTTTGACGATGATGTCGGTGTGGTCTTCAAAGAAGGATACGACCTTTTCTGAAGCAGGCACCTGTTCTCCCTTGAATACACGACGGTCAGTCTGGCTGATGACTTTCCCGAGCAACCCTACGGCCCGCTCAATTTTTTCTGCAAGCACTTTGCCGGCAAAAAGTTCACTGACGTCAGAAGGCGTATGCGTGTAAAGCTCGGGAATGGCAACCAGGGCATAGTCTCTGACTTTACCTGCATACAGAAGAAGGTTCTGGTAAGCTGCCTTGCGGACCTCTTCCTTCTTGGCATTCAGTATGGTCAGTACCCGCTTCTTGACAACCCGTTGATGATCACTGAACCGGTACCGGGGTGCAGGAGACAGTGCTTTGCCCTCTGCAAGCCAGCGGGTGATGATTCTGATACCATCAGCCAGAAGAGTTGAATCAGTAGGATGATGGATGTCGGTTTCCACAGCGGTTGCGTCAATACGGACCGTGCGCCCGGTTTCGATCTTCTCCTGTCTGGCGTGGTTGATGATCTCACGGTGGATAGCTTCCCAGGTCTCTTCACGGATAGCTTTTATGTTCTCCTGGAGTATTGATTTGCCGGGATACTGTCCCATCTCCAGTCGGGAGAAGCTGCGAAAGGCATCGGAGTCCTCAAGGTGAAATGCAAGCTCTTCATAGGTGAGCTGACGATACTGTTTCAGAACGGCACAGCGCACGACCTGTTCAGCGGTCATGCCTTCACGACCTGTTGTGGAACGACGAACTCTGGTCAGGTCGGCAAAGACGAGTTCAAGTACCTTAGGGGTAGCATCCAACACCTTGGACATCTCAACCAACTCCTTGGCAATGGAGCTTTTAGCCATGGTGACGAACAGGTTCTGTTGTGGGTTGAATTTTCGACGCATGATGGCACCATCCATAGGTAATAGTGTAACAATACCAGACAATTGCGTCGAAACAATATCACAAATG
>DKFG01000006.1:370-5784 GCA_002452325.1 Geobacter sp. UBA6802 | reverse complement strand
CGGGCCATCAGAAAGCGGACCTGGGGACGGCTGTCGGTATTACCGAAGTAGCTGCGTACCCGCTGACGCAGATTGCTGGCCTTGCCGACGTACAGCACAGCACCGGCCGCATCATGCATCAGATAGACACCGGGGGAGGTGGGAAACGTCCGTATGCTTTCGCGAAGATCCATGACTGACATACTAATGTGAAGTTTAAAAAATTGGAAGGCAGGTCTGCCTGCCCTGTTGATCCGCGCTAAACCGCCTGAATACTGCTCTCACCGGTTGACAAGGCACGGTGAAGATGCTATGAGATGTGCATTTTATCCAAGTATTTCTTGGCAGTTATCAATGTCGACCCGGTCAGCCGGGCAAGGGGTGCCCCCGTGAAGATGCTTAGCCTTTACCGCAGTGTACCGGCATTTCTTGCCTGCCTGCTTCTTGTCACCCTTATCAGCACCACACCGCTCTTTGCGCAGGACACAGAAGATTCTCGAATGTTTCTGGCTGGTTTTAATGCCTTTCAGCAAAAAGCATACCCCGATGCCATAACAAAGCTCGAAGACGTTCTGCAGAAATACCCTGAAAGCCCGTTGCGGGACATGACCCTTTTCTGGCTTGCCCGTTCTTACCACAAGGCCGGAAACAGCTCATCTGCCGCCCGCTATATGGCCCAATTCACCCGTGAGTATCCTGACAACCCGCTCCGCAACACCGTTGATGACGACCTGCTGGCCCTTGCCGAACAGTACCGCAAGGAGGAAGGCAGCACGACCCGACTGGCAGCCGTTAAACCGGATCCAACGCAGATCGCACAGGAGAAGGCTGAGTTGGAACGGGTCGCCCAGGCCCAGGCTCAGGCTAAGACCGAAGCCGATCGGTTGGCAAAGGAGAAAGTCGAGCAGGAAGCAGCAGAAAAAGCGCGTGTGCTGAAGGCTAAAGCTGAAGCAGAACGGATCGCCCGCGAAAAGGTTGAGGCTGAACGCCTGGCAGCCTTGCAGGCCGAGCAGGAGAAACAACAGGCTGCAGCTGAAGCGCAGCGGATCGCTGAACAGCAGGCAGCCAAGGTCGAAGCCGAGCGCTTGGCAGCTCTGAAGACCGAGCAGGAAAAGCAACGGGCAGCTGCAGAAACAGAACGGCTTGCCAGAGAAAAGGCTGAAGCCGAACGCCTGGCAGCTGTGAAGGCGGAGCAAGAGCGGCTGATGCAGGAGCAGGCAGCCCGAGAGGCTGCCGAGAAGGCACGCCTGCTCAGGGCAAAGGCAGAAGAAGAGCGGTTGGCCCGTGAAAAGGCCGAAACTGAGCGGATCGCAGCGCTGAAGGCAGAGGAAGAGCGGCTGGCTACCCTCAAGGCCCAGGAACAGCTCCGTGCCTCAGAAAAAGCCGCCACGGCAGCAGCAGCCCAGACGGAACGTGAACTGGCTACGGCCCGCAAGGCCGAGGCGGCCCAGGCCGCCGCTGAAAACGTGCGCACGGAGCGTGCACGACTGAAGGAAAAGGCGGTTGCCGAATACAAGGGCATTATGGAGCGCTTCCCCGGTACACCGGCAGCACGGACAGCCGAGGCACGGCTGAAGGCCATGGGTGTAGCGGTTGCCCTGCCTGTGGCCCCTGCGGCTCAACCTGCTGCTACTCTTGAAAAAGACGGTGTATCACAGACCTTGAGCCTGGAAGTGGCCCAATACGCAGCTTTTGAGTTCGAACTGCAGCCACCGGCTGCGCCGGTTGCCGTGGCCCGTCGGGCCTCAATACCGTTCGAACTGCAAAACCGGGGTAACGGACAAGACCGCTTCTACCTTGGCTCCGGCTTCCCGCCAGAGTTCAACGCCCGTTTTGCTGCTGCAGCAGCACCTGAACAGGTCATTAACCAGACCCCGGAACTTGCTCCGGGCGAACGTTTTAAAGGTCTGCTGCATCTGCAGCTCCCCCCAGCCACCATCGACGGACTCAGGATAGCCCATCCGATCAAGGCAGCCTCCCAGTTCATGGCAGAGGCCTCCCAGAGTCGGGTGGTTTCACTCAACGCTGCCGCCCCTTTGTTGCGGGCGGTGATCAAACCGTCCAAGACAGCGCTGCTGCCCGGCGAGAAGGTCGAGTACACCGTCACTCTGCTCAACATCGGCTCCCTCACTGCTGAAGAGGTGACCCTGCGCCTCAACTTCCCGGCCCAGTACCAGCCGGTTGCCTACGAACCAGCCGGATTTCGCCAGGAGATGCAGGCCGCCTTGGTGCGGGATGGCCTTACCCTGAAGTCGGGGGAAAGTCGTACCTTTGCCGCTACCTTCCAACTGAAGGAAGAGGCCCTGGCCAAGGAAGAGCTGATCGTGCGGGCCGATCTGGTCAACAACGCCCTGGAGACCAAGGCCTCCTTCCTCTCCAGTGCTGCCGTTGTTTTGCCGGTCAGTGAGCTGGCCCTGCGCATGGCCCATGAACAGCTGACCGCAGTGCCGGGCCAGACGATCTATCTACCGGTGCGTCTCACCAACCGGGGTAACCGCTATGAGCAGATCAGCCTGACAGCACACCCGGCAGCCAAACAAAAAGTAACCATCTACCATGACCAGAACCGTGATGGTTTGCATCAGCCGGGTGAACCGGAGGTAACAGCGATCGGCCCGCTGGGACCCAAAGAAGAGGCGGCCCTGCTGCTTGAGGTGAGCACCCCCAGAACCGCCCTTGACGGCGCCGTTGAAAAACTGGTACTCACCGCAACTACCGAACCGGGCAAACAGCACACGACTGCAACGGCCGAGGCCCGCTTTGCCTACTCACGCCCGGTACTGCTGTTGGCAATGAAAGGACGCGAAGGCAGGATGGTTCCTGGGGAGCTGCTTACCGTTGACCTTGACATCCTGAACCAGGGATCAAACCTGGCCAAGCAGGTGGAACTTGAGGTTACCTGGCCTGACCAGGTAGAGCTGGTAACTGCCAGTCACGCAGCGGGCCAGTCGCAGCCCGGCAGCTCAAACTGGCGTTTCAATGAATTGGGCGCCGGTGAAAAACGGGTAATCAAGGCTTCGTTCCGGATCAAATCAGGCACCGGAGTTGGTACCGGTGTCCAGCTGAAGAGCAGACTGACTTACCAGGATCAAGCAGGGAACAGGTACTGATATGGATCTGAAGGGATGTACTACCGTTATAGTTGCGTTTCTACTGGCCGGTTCTGCCACCTCCTACGGGGCTGACTTTCTCTACACGCCCCAACCAGCCACTGACACGAATACTGAGGGGATCCTGGTACGGGAGGTAACGATCAAGCGTGGCGATACCCTCTCACACCTGGCCAAGCAGTACACGGGACGCGGCCACTACTACCCGCAGATTCTGCTGTTCAACACCATCAAAAACCCGCACCGGATTCATCCGGGGCAGGTTGTGCGGGTGCCGCTGTCACACAGGACCACTGCTGTCGCCGAAACACCCCTGACAGCGACAGCACCTGAACCGACTGGTGAGCCTGAAAAGCATGCACACAAAGCCAAGCGAAGTGAAAGAAAATCACAGGACAAATCCCGGCGGGCCTCCTCAACCGCAAGCACAGCAGAGCGCAAGGCCTTGAGCACTGCCCAGGCAGCCTTTGCGGCTGGTGACTGTAAACGCGCCATTACCCTGTATGACCGCTTTATTGCACGGTATCCAGCCTCTGCGCAGATTGCCGAGGCCACCCTTAATCGCGCCGAGTGCTACCTGAAGCTGTCCGACGACTGATCAACAACAACCACAACATTTAAAAAGCGGGGACCAGTTACCGGTGTCCCCGCTTTTAAGATTCGATACTGAAGCCAGTCTATCAGGGCCAGGTGATTACGAACCCGCGCAAACGCCCCCCCTGGGCATCCCGGTACTGGACCAGCTGTAACCCGGCTACCTCACCGCGCCTGATTTCATAACCTTCTTTGACTTCCGACGACGTTGGCCGCATGGCTGATACTCCGGTCAACTCCTTCAACACGCTGATATAGAACGGCTCCTGAATGCCGATGCCGCTGCGGTCTATGATCTGCAACGCCTTGATACTACCGTCAGCCTCCCTGAACACCCGATGTTCAGTGGCAGCCCCCAGGTACAGTTCCCAGCCGGGGTGCTGACGCCCGTAAGCAGGCTCATGTCCATCGGCGGGCACAAACCCGGGCAGGTTGCGAGGACGCCCGCCACCGTGGGAAGCCAGGTTCTGGCGAGCCGGGCCTGATGCACTCGTGCTGACCGTACTGCTGGAGACTGCCTGCTGTACTGTTGATGCTCCGGGGGGTGCCGCCTCCGACTGTTCAGCAGGTGCCTTGTCGGCACGATACTGCACCACGCTTACTGCCAGCACCACCGTAAGGGTAGCAGCAATCAGAAGCGGTGCTGTCCGGCGATACCAGGGCCGAATACTGTCGGAATCCACAATTACATGGGAGGTCTGATGCAGATCTCTGCGTACCGGCGGTTCTTCATACATTTCCTGCGGAACCGGCTGCTGCACGTGATCCGCCCCCTGCTGCTCCAGTTGCAGACTGAACTCGGAAATTATCTTCCGACCGGACCGCTTGGGCAGTTCGTAGACCAGTGGTGTTTCAGGCGACTCCTCATCTTCACGCTGCAGATCAACCGGCAAGACCAGCGGAAAGGTCCCGCCAACCTGTTCACCACCAACCACTGGTGACAGCCGTGCCTCATCATGCATCACCGGCTTTGCTGACTCAACTGCAACAACATCCGACTCAGGAGGCAGCGGCCCATTCTGGGGACCGGCCAATCCTATCAGTCGCAAAATGCTCTGTTCAAGCTGTGCATCATCCAGAGCCGGGTCGAGGATGGCATCAAATCGGGCGGAGAGGTCGACATCCAGAGATTCTGACGTACTGATCAGCACAAAGCGTGTTCTGCGGCTGCCCAGACGAGACTTGAGATGCTTGTGCAGGATATCGGCTGATAGCCCGGAAAGCCGGTTCTGAAAGATCACCAGGTCCGGCCTGCGACGATCCAGGTCTTCAATACCGCGATGAATATCATTAACCAACGTCAGATCGGGGCAGACCAGGGCAACCCGCTCAAACAGTGCGGTCATACGCGGTATGTCGGTAATTACCAGTAGTTCCATTGCAGCTCCCTAAAAGTTGGCACATACTACGTTATGCAGCGGCTGCAGGCAACAGCGAATCATCCCTTTCCCTTGCCATCTGCAAAGGCTATCAGGTAAGATTCCCGATTATTCTACTGACTGAGGTACCGCATGCTTGCGCCAGAGATTATAGAAGAACTACGCGCCGTTGTCGGGGCTGACAATGTTGCCGACCAGAAACAGGACCTGATCTGCTACGGCTATGATGCCACCCAGATGGAGTTCCTGCCCGAGGCGGTGGTACATCCGGCTAATGCCGAAGAGACCGCTGCAGTGCTGCGGCTGGCTAACCACCACCGCTTTCCGGTCTTTCCCCGTGGTGCCGGCAGCG
>DKFG01000006.1:0-219 GCA_002452325.1 Geobacter sp. UBA6802 | reverse complement strand
TCAAGTTCTCCACCCTGGGGGGCAATGTGGCCGAGAATGCTGGCGGCCCCCGGTGCGTCAAATACGGTGTGACCAAGGATTTTGTGATGGGGCTTGAGGTGGTGCTCCCCACCGGCGAAATCATCCGTACCGGCACCGAAACCTACAAGGCGGTGGTGGGCTACGACCTGACCCGGCTGCTGTGCGGCAGTGAAGGCACCCTGGGGGTGATCACCAAGA
>DKFG01000061.1:11169-19605 GCA_002452325.1 Geobacter sp. UBA6802 | reverse complement strand
CGTTGACCTTCTTGAAGAAATCGATATCCAGCAGCATCAGCGACAGGGGCAACCCGTGCCGTTGTGCCCTGAGCATCTCCTCCTGAAGGCGTCGGTCAAGAAAACGGCGGTTGAAGATCCCCAGCAGTGGATCGGTGATGGTCTCTTGCTCCAGTTCCACCACCCGCTTCAGCTCTTTGGTGGTGCGGTAGGCCAGAAAGCAGACCAGCAGCACAAAGACCGCACCAAGGAAGAAAATAACCGGCACCACCATCTCATGCCTGTCGTAGTGGCTGCCCTGCTTCAGCAGATAAAAGCCGAGGTAGCCGATGATGAACAGCATGATAAAACCGCCCAGTATCCGCCAGCTGGTGCGGTTGATCCCCTGGGGCAGTTCTCTGGCCAGCCTGCGTACAAAAAAAAGCGAAACCGCCAGCAGCAGCGCGCCGCTGATCAGAAAAACCGTCATCAGGTCACAGATGCAAAACGGGAGCACCAACGCTGTCGGCAGTGCATCAAGGGGGGAGGTCATGGGGCTATCTCCAGAATAAAGGTTACCGGACCATCATTGACCAGCGCCACCTGCATGTCGGNNGCCTGAAAGATACCGGTCTGCACCGGCAGCTGCAACTGGCGCAGGGCTGCCACAAACTGTTCATAGCGCAGCTTGCCGATATCCGGCGGTGCAGCAGTGTCAAAGGAGGGACGTCGTCCCTTGGCGCAGTTACCGGCCAGAGTAAACTGGGAAACCGCCAGCACTGCGCCGCCGACATCAACCAGCGAACGGTTCATCTTGCCGTGCTCGTCCTCAAACACCCGCAGGGTAGCGATCTTTTCCGCCAGCCAGTCGGCCTGGGCCTGCTGGTCCCCCTTTTCAATCCCCAGTAGCACCAGCAGCCCCTGGCCGATCTCCCCCACCACCCTGTTGTCAACCGTTACTGAAGCGGAGGTAACCCGTTGGATTACTGCCTTCATAGCTCTTTCCTGAACGGTGCCAGCAGCTGTAGTTGCGCCGGGTCCAGAGCCGGGGCATAGAGGAACCCCTGGGCCTCGTGGCAGCCCCAGTCTTTCAGGGTTGCGGCATGGTGCTGGTTTTCCACCCCTTCGCCAATGACGGTGAGTCCCAGGGCGGTACCCAGATTGACAACCGCCTGGGCCACCTGGGCCGCCCGCGAGGTGGCGCCGATCTCATGTACAAAGGATTTGTCGATCTTCAGCCGATCGATCGGCAGGCGGTGCAGGTAGGAGAGTGATGAAAAGCCGGTGCCGAAGTCGTCAATGGCAATGGAGACCCCCAGGTCGCGCAGCTGCTTCAGTACGGCAACGGCCCGATCTGCATCCTGCAGAATATAGCCTTCGGTTATCTCAAGCTCCAGGCAGTCAGCCGGCAGATGGGCGTTGTCCAGCGCCTTCCTGACCATCTCAACGATATCACCCCGCTGGATCTGCAGGGCCGAAAGGTTGACCGCCACCCGCGGGATCGGAGTCCCCTCTTTACGCCAGTGCTGCATCTGGCGGCAGGCGTCATCCAGAATCCACTCTCCCATTGGTAGAATCAGGCCGGTTTCCTCGGCTATCGGAATGAAACGGTTCGGTGTTACCAGGCCAAATTCAGGGCTTGACCAGCGGGCCAGGGCCTCAACCCCGACAACCGCCCCGCTCTGCAGGCAGATTTGCGGCTGGTAGTTCAGGCGCAGTTCGCCCCGCTCGACCGCCTTGCGCAGCCGCTGTTCCATGTCGGTCCGTTCCCGCACCGTGGCGGTCTGCTCCCGCTGGTAGAAGCGGTACGCCCCCCGTCCGGCAGCCTTTGCCCGGTACATGGCAGTGTCGGCGTTACGCAGCAGCCTGACCTCGTCATCACCATCCTGCGGATACAGACAGATGCCGATACTGGCGGAAAGGAAGAATTCATGCTGATCACACGATAAGGGCGTTGCCAGCATATCCAGGATCGACCGGGCCAGATCGGCTGCCTCCTGTTCATGCTCAACCCGCTCCTGCAGCACGCAGAACTCATCTCCCCCCAGTCGGGCGATCAGGTGACGATTCTGCAGGGTCAGGGTCAGGCGGGCTGCCACGGCCCGCAGCACACAATCACCCACCTGATGGCCGTAGCTGTCGTTGATGTTCTTGAAATGGTCCAGGTCAAAGAACAGCAGGGCCGCCGAATGATGGTTATGATGGGCCGAGGCGATGGCCTGGCTGCAGCGCAGGTCAAACAGCAGCCGGTTGGGCAGCCCGGTCAACGGGTCGTGCTGGGCCTGAAACGCCAGTTCCTGTTGCGTCTGTTGCAGTTCATTAAACTGTATCTGCAGGTTGTGGGACATCTCGTTGAACACCCGAGCCAGGCGGCCAACCTCATCAATGCCGCCAATCCTCACCGTTACCCCCATCTCGCCGTCACCCATTCGGCGGCTGGCTCGTTCAAGGTCCTGCAGGCGGCGGGTCAGCAGATGACCCAGGCCTAAACCAACCAGGGCGCTGATGATGACCGCTGCGAGGGCGATCGGTATGCCGCGTCCCACCAAGGCCTGCAGGCTTTTGTCCATCTCGGCGCGGGAGTAGTGGATGGCGATCACGCCCAGCTGCTCGGCAGCGTTGCTGATGTCGGTGCTCTTCCAGACCGATTTTTTTTCCTGCTGTAACCGGGGCATTGGCAGGCCGATGTTGGTCGGCTCAGTACTGGCCACCACAATGCCGGTCTGGTCCGTCAGCATGATCTGTTTGATATGGTAAGCAGTGGCAAAGGAGGTGATGAATAGCTGGAAATCGGCTGCGTCTTCCACCAACAAGGCCTTGCGGGCAATCTGGGTAGAAAGGGCCAAAAAGGTGTCCTCGCGGGCCTGCAGCTGCTTCAGATCGGCATCACGGTAGGCGGTAAAGGTAAACCAGAGCAGCGGCGTGATAATGCAGACCTGCAGCATAAACACAACGGTACTGATCAGGTATTTGAGCGATGTCATGTTTATT
The DNA here is from genome assembly GCA_002452325.1 of Geobacter sp. UBA6802. Classification (GTDB taxonomy): domain Bacteria; phylum Desulfobacterota; class Desulfuromonadia; order Geobacterales; family Pseudopelobacteraceae; genus Trichlorobacter. The sequence continues at coordinate 16,656 of DKFG01000061.1, read as the reverse complement.
GGCCGCCGAGCCGTTTGAGTATGGTGCGGGCAGGGTCGTAGTCGCGGTCGGTAACCGGTTTGAAGTAGCGACCGGTGGTAGCGTCTGACGACTCAATGAAGAGCTGGCGCAGCTGAGGGTCAACCGTTGAGAGGGTGCTGGACTGCAGGGTCTCAAGGATGATCTGCCGATCAGCGGCTGGTACCCGCTTGTGGACGGCAAACATGGTGTGCGGGATTGAGATGGAGCGACCGATTCGGGTAAAGGTCAGTTTAAACTGCGATTCAAAGGTCTTGAGGGTTGAGGCACTGGTTGCGCAGGCATCCATACTGCCGATCTGCAGCTGCTGCAGGCAAGCCAAGTGGTTAGGGAAGTGCTTGACGGTTATGTTCTTGCCGGGCCGTAAGCCTTCTTTCTGCAAGGCATCCAGGGCAAGGTAGGTAACCGCGCCGGTGGCCGGCGGGGTGCCGATCCGTTTCCCCTTCAGGTCGGCCAGCTTCCGGATTGGTGAGCCGTTTTTAACTGAAAACTGGGCGAACAGATCTTCAGAGCGGGCTACCAGCGGCAGGTAGCCCCGTGGGCGGGCAAAGCGGATGTAATCAAACGGATGCACATGGATGATATCGAATGGCTGGTCGTTCAGGGTGCCGATAAAGGCGTCATACGTTGAGGTCAGGCGCAGCCGCACCTTTTTTCTGAGCGGAACGGACAGTTCGGCGGCTACCGGCGCGAAGATGCCCTCCAGATTTGCTGCAGGCAGGAACGGGAATACCCCCAGTACATACTCGTCTTGCATGGGAGCCTCAACGGCATGGCTTTGAGGCGGGCTTGCCAGAAGCAGACCATAGATAAGGGTGATGCTGAGCAGAGACAGCAGGCAGCGCAGAGTCGGCATGGCGTTTCCTCTCTTTAAGACAGCCTGCAGATGGCAGCTGATGGCGTTGTGTGGACTTGTGCAGAAGCAGACGAGTAACTATTTACCAAGCGTTGCCGAGTGTCAAGAAGATCAGATATCCTGCGTTGCCGACAGTAACGGGCTACCTGATGCAGGCTGGATCGACGATAGGTCATGCCTGAAAGGGTGTGTTGGCTAAATGATTGAAAATAGTGATTTATGGGGCAGTTGTGCTTGTTGTGCGGGGTAAATAACGGATTTACGGTCAGGCATACACGGAAAACGTTCTACGCAGTGCCTGCATTTCTTCAAGCGTAACCGGTTGTGATGGTTTTCGCCCGTTTGTTTCATTATCATCTACCACGGGTGACTCCAGTATACCCTGATCGGACTGGCGCTCTTTTCTGAAGTTTCCGGCCCGGTCGGCGTTCCGGTCAAGCAGGGCCTGTTTTTTCAGCTCCTGATACTGTAGCTCAAGGGGCGTGGGCATATCCTTGCGGATGGTGAGGCTCATTGCTGCGCCCCCTCTGCTGCAGCTGTTCTAGGGGAAGGTTCAGTCAGCAGGCACCGGTCGTCGTCAGTGCTGAAGAGCTGACGGATCGCCTGCCGCTCATCAAAGGTAATGCCTTGGTAGCTGTAGTCATAATCATACCGGCTGTTCATGGTGCTCCGCCTTTACCGTGGTTTCAGTATCCGTATCGGCAGAGCGGGCGTTTTTTTCAAGGATGGGAGTAGGATTGAGGGGTGATTCGATCACCCAGCGCTGATGCGAGGGGCAAAATTCTCGAACGGGTCCCCTTCCAGTTTGCTGACGATAAAGGCGCCACGGGTCTTGCGAAAGATGGTGTGGCCGCAGTAGGGGCAGACCAGTCGGCGCGGCTCCGGCGGGGCTGGACGGGTATGGCCGAACTCAATCAGCTCAAAACGCTGAAGACAGGCATTGTTGCTGCAACGCTCAATACTCATAACGGGATTCCTTGATTACCTGGGTTAGTGATGCAACCGCACCGCAGGGGGCAGCTGCCGAAACGTCGGGCTGTCAGGGCAGCAGACTATTCCGGTGGGGCAATCAGAGGCTGGTGAGCAAGTGGTGTCGGCATCAAGGCCTGCATGGGGTGCAGCGCCTGAGCAGGAGGGAACGGGAGGACATGGGGCAAAGCGAGCAGCGCCGGTTCTTCGCTGTCCGGGGTTACGGTGGGACCGTCGTGGTCAGCGGCACCGCCAGAGCTGTCAAGGCTCCAAGTGGAAGAGCCTCCGGCAGCACTGCCGTTGTCGGGGGTGGCAAGGTGCAGCAGGCAGCAGAGCAGCAGTAGCAGGCAGCAGAGATGGCATATCCGGTGGTATTGAGTGCATGGCATGTTGAAAAGCTACCACGAAAGCAGCGCTGAAGAAAAGCAAAACCGCTCAGGGATTAACGTCGGCTGAACTGCTCCAGTAACAGCGCAGCCTGCTCTTCGACCTGATCAGCCAGCTGTTGCAGCAGGGCAGTAGGCGCCTCCGTTGACTGGTGTTCAAACTGGGCAGCAGCCTGCAGCAGGCGCGGAGCCCCGAGGTTGGCTGCCACTCCTTTAATGGAGTGGGAAGCCTGCCGTAGTGCGGTCCGGTCCATCTCCTGCAGTGCCTGGCGGAGTTGCTGCAGCCGCAGTGGCAGATCGGTGCGGGCCATGCCGATAATCTCTTCCAGCAGTTCTTGGCTGCCCCCCAGTCGCTCCATGATCTCCTCATGGTCAAATACCGGCAGGGCTTCCGGTTGCGGTGGGGGTTGCTCAGTGTCCGGCTTTGTTTCGGGGGCCTGTGCCACTGCAAGCCATTTTTCCAGCATCTGTTGCAACTGCTGCGGTTTAACCGGCTTGGCCAGGTAGTCGTTCATCCCGACCGCGAGACACCGCTCGCGATCACCGCTCATGGCGTTGGCTGTCATGGCGATGATCGGCAGATCGTGGCGCAGCAGGGGGGTCTTGCGATCCCTGATCCGGCTGGTGGCCTCAAAGCCATCCATCTCCGGCATCTGGCAGTCCATCAGGACCAAGTCGTAGGGGATGCGTGAAAGCGCCTCCAAGGCCTCCAGGCCGTTCGCCACCACATCCACCCGGTAGTCCTGTTTCTTCAGCATGGCAATAGCCACAGTCTGATTGACCGGGTTGTCTTCGGCCAGCAGGATTCTGGTATTGGCTCGTTGGGAGCGGTCTCGTTCGGCAGAGGAAGACGGTGTGTCATCCACCGTCTCAGCTACTGCGGTTTGTCCGCTCAACTGTGCCAGGGAACGATAAAACAGTTCGTGGCGGATCGGTTTGACCAAGGTGTCGGCAATGCCGGCAGACTGCAGCAGCTCCTGTTCGATCCTGATTCCCAGTGGTGTCAGCAGCAGCAGCCGGGTGGCGGCATGGGTGTCCTTCTCGCGGATCATCCGCGCAACGGCCAGGCCGTCCGGATCGGGCAGGGTATAGTCAATCACTGCCACCTGGAACGGGCAACCGGCTTCGTTGGCCTCCTGCAGCAGCCCCAGGGCTGTGTAGCCGTCGGCAGCAGTTTCATAGCCGCAGCCCCAGCTGCTTAGCAGGGTGATCAGCAGCTGGCGGTTGGCGGCATTGTCGTCAACCACCAGTACCTGGACCCCTTGCAGCGGGGCAGGGGGCGGCGCAGCATCAGCCGCAGGCGGGGCGATCAGGAAGCGAGCCGTAAACCAGAAGCTTGAGCCGTGTCCTTCGCGGCTCTCTACCCCGATAGCCCCCCCCATGGAGAGGCTCAGCTGTCTGCAGATGGCCAGGCCCAGACCGGTGCCGCCAAACCTACGGGTGGTACCGGCGTCAACCTGGGTAAAGGGGGTAAAGATGGCCTGTTGCCGATCTTCAGCAATGCCGATTCCGGTGTCGCTGACCGTAAAGCGGAGCAGGACGCTTTCGGCGTCGATCGTCTCCAGCTCGGTCTTGATGACCACCTCGCCCTGCTGGGTGAATTTAACGGCGTTGCCGGTCAGGTTCAGGATGATCTGACGCAGGCGCCCCTGGTCACCCACCAGCTGGGCAGGCAGTGACGGATCAATCAGGCAGACCAGTTCCAGCCCTTTTTCCACTGCCTTGGCCGCCAGCAGTTCCATGGAGTCTTCCAGGGTGGTCCAGAGGTCAAACGGCATCTCCTCCAGGGTCAGGCGTCCGGCCTCAATCTTTGAAAAATCAAGGATATCGTTGATGATCTCCAGCAGGTTTTCACCGCTTTTGCGCACTACCTCGGCATAACGGCTCTGCTCTTCTGTCAGCTCAGTGTCCAGCAGCAGCCCGGTCATGCCGATGATACCGTTCATCGGGGTGCGGATCTCATGACTCATGGTGGCCAGAAAGGCACTTTTGGCGCGGGTGGCATCTTCGGCAATGGCCAGGGCCATCCCCAGCTCCACGCTTTTCTGCTCCATGGTTACCGAAAAATCCAGCAGCTTCAGCTCACGCTTTTCTACCCCCTCCACCAGCTCGTTGAACGATGTTGCCAGCAGCTGCAGCTCTTCGTCACCCTGCACGTTGACCCGGGCACCGCTGCCGGACTGACGGGTCAGGCTGCGTACCTGTTCTGCCAGGCTGCTGATACCAGCGGTCATCCTGCGTCCCAGCAGCCAGGCACCGAGTGCGCTCAGCAGCAGTGCCGCGAACATCCCCCATAAAAAGGCGTTACGGAAGTGGTAGATCGGCGCAAAGGCCTCTTCAAGCGGGTAATTGGTTGCCAGGATCCAGCCGGTGGATTCAAGCCGCTTAAAGGCGACAAGAAACCTTCGTCCACGGCTGTTGACGGTTTCTCCGGCCCCTTCGAAACCCTCCAGGGCCTGATCAAACATCCGGTTAACCCCTTTGGGCACATCCTGTTTCAGGATGCGGGATCGGTCGGGGTGTACCAGCAGGGTACGGTCCTGGGCAAACATGTACACATACCCCTGCTGCCCAACCTTGGCCTGATAGAGGTTTTGAAAAATCCCTTCCCCTTCGCTCTTCAGGGTAATCACTCCTGCCAGCATCAGCACGACCCGTCCGTTTGCGTCCGTTATCGGAGCGGTCATAGCCACTACCGGAGTGCCGTCAACCGGACAGGTATAATAGTTGGAGATGAGCGGTTTGCCTTCCTGCAGCGCTTCGCGAAGATAGGTAGGATACTGTTTTGGACGACTGGGATGGGAGGCGCTTGAGGCCAGCATGCTTCCATCAGTACCAAACAAGAGCAGGCCGTGGTCAAAGATGCTGCGAATACCGGTACGGTTGTTCAGCCAGGCCTGTAAGGTCTTACGGTCTGCAGCGGCCCCTGTCGGTGCCACCTTGGCCACTGCAATCAATGCCCGCTGGGCCGTGTACAGCTTTTCATCAACGCTGCGGGCCAGAGAGCTTATCAGAGCAAATTGTTCGCGGCAGATCAGGGTGCCGGTCTCAGCCTTGAAGTAGGAATAGGTGCGCCAGGCAATACCGGAGAGCAGCATCGCCATCAAGAAGCAGATCGCAACGGTCAGGCGCTGGCGAAAGCTGCTAAAACCGAGCAAGCGGAACACTTTCAGATCTTCACCAGGGTGTAAGACCGGCTGCCAAGCCCCACTTTTTCAGCATGCTCCAGCTGTACCTGCCAGGGGATCTCGGGCCAGA
>DKFG01000061.1:10907-11066 GCA_002452325.1 Geobacter sp. UBA6802 | reverse complement strand
GCGCGTCGCAGTGGCCGTAGCAGTCACAGGCCGGTGATACCTGGGTGATAAAGTTGAGGTAGACGGTCTTGCCCTGCTTGTTGCTGACCGCACCCAGGGCGTACTCGGCCATCTTCTTCATAACCAGGTCGGCCGCCTCGTTCCACTGGATGTTGATCG
>DKFG01000061.1:4923-10880 GCA_002452325.1 Geobacter sp. UBA6802 | reverse complement strand
CATGGCAATGGCGTCGTGGGCGCAGGATTTCAGGCACAGGGTGCAGCCGGTGCAGTGCTTGGCAGCCACCACCGGCGCCACGGTAGAGTGCTGCACCAGTTTGCCCTTACGGCTTGCGCAGCCCATGCCCAGGTTTTTGATGGCGCCGCCGAAACCGGTCAGCTCATGACATTTGAAGTGGGACAGCGCCACCAGGGCATCGGCCTCCACAATCTCGGTGCCGATGTAGACCTGCTGTAACAGTTCACCGTTGACCGGTACTGTTACCTCACTCACCCCCCGCAGGCCGTCACTGATGATCAGCGGAGCCCCTGCCACTGCGTATGCAAAGCCGTTCTCAATGCCGCAGGCCAGTGCAGAGACCGCCTCCTTGCGCTCACCGGGATAGAGGGTGGAAGAATCGGTCAGAAACGGTTTGGCACCCAGCTTTTTCAGCTCATCCACCACCCGCCGGGCAAAGATCGGACGGATAAAGGCGCTGTTGCCCTTCTCGCCAAAATGGATCTTGACGGCGGTCAGCTCTCCTTCAGCCACCCGTTGCGGCAGCCCGCACAGGGCCAGCAGCTTGCTGATCTTGTCAAACAGATTCTCTTTGTGACTGGCCCGCATATCGGCAAAATAGACGTTGGACATGGTAGCTCCCTTACTGAATTGAAAAGACTGTTTTTAAAGCAGACGTGACAGCATCCTGATTGGTTGCACTTATCTGTCCAAACTTGCGGATCAGGCGTTCTTCCGCAACACAACGTACTTGAAACAGATCTACGGCAGACGGTTTGGTCAGTCCATTCTGTGTATCAGGCGCAAGGACGACCATCCATGGTACCCTGCTATACCGCTCTTTACCGTCTGTAAGCGGAGCAATAATTTTAAGCGGTAAGCCGCCGATAGCATCGTCATTAACAATCAGGCACGGACGTGTTTTTTTGATCTCGGCGCCGATGGTCGGATCCAGGTTTACCAGCCAGATTTCGCCCCGCTTCATACAAAATCCTCACCATCAAGGGAGGTTAAGGCTGTAAGTTCTCTGTTTGTACGATATTCTTCAGCCATTTCCGCAACGACAACTTGCAGCTGCGCACGGCGTTGCCTTGCAAGAAATTGTTCCAACGCAACTTTGAACAGCTCTGAACGGCTTATATTCAGACTGGTGCGTAACGCATCAATATCCTGCGCAAGACTGTGCGGTAGCGAAACGGTCACACGATCAGTTTCGTTATGAAGTGTTGGCATGGCCACTCCTTTCGTATGAATACAAATCATACTTTAATTATTAACATAGTGCAACATGGTGGCTACTCACCGTGTCGTGACAGACAGGCTCCCAGCGAGTGGTAGGCGACTGACTGCATCAGCGGGATAACGGCTGATCTCCCGGATTCACCGCAAGATACGCCGCTGATTACAGGGATAGCGGTAAGGTGCGATCTGTATCTTTTGTTGTAGTCGCCCCCCTTTTGTGTATACTACACACCATGAACAGTCGTGAACTGATCAAGCAACTTGAGGCCGACGGGTGGACCCTTCGCAGTGTAAAGGGCTCACACCATGTCTTTGTGCATCCGCATAAACCTGGGCACCTCAGTGTTCCGCACCCCAAGAAGGATATGGGTATCGGTATTGTGCGTGCGTTGCTGAAGCAGGCGGGGCTGTAAAAGGAGGAGGCCATGAAATATCCGATAGCCATAGAACCGGGCAGCGAGACAACCACCTTTGGCGTGGTGGTACCTGATCTGCCCGGCTGTTTTTCTGCCGGTGACACCCTGGATGAGGCGATAGAGAACAGTAAAGAGGCCATTGCGCTCTGGATCGAGACCGTGCTTGACGATGGCGGCACCGTGCCCCAGCCGCAGCCGGTGACGGAGCATGTCAAAAGCTCTGAATACGCCGGATGGATCTGGGCCGTGGTGGAGGTTGACGGATCGCTGCTTGATGATACTGCCGAACGGGTGAATATCAGCATGCCCCGAAGGATACTGAGCCGGATCGACCGTTACGCATCAGCCAGGGGAGAGACCCGCAGCCGGTTTCTGGTTAATGCCGCCATGGACAGGATCATGCATACCGGCGGGTAGGGAAATGTGAGCAGGGATAAAGTAATGGCCGTTACGGTAACCGAGAACAAAGTATGATTGTACGGAGATAACGGTAGGTATCAGTGCTTCTCTTTCAGTTCGGCCACCCCGGCCCAGATCGGATCCCAGGAAAACTGGTGCCGCAGATGTTCTTCAGGGATCTGGCGATAGAACTCTTCTTCAGTGAATGAAAAGCGGTAGGAGTTGACATACTCCATAATGATCCGGGCCGCCTCGTTCAGCTGCCTGATGCGAGTCGGGTCGGCTTGCTGGTGCAGATCGGGGTGGGCCTTGCGGACCAAGTTGCGGTGGCGCTGTTTGATCCGCTTGATGGTCAGCAGATCGTTTTCATGGAAGCCGAACAGATACAGCGCCTCTTTCAGTTCTGCATACGTCATCACGTTTCCCCGGATTATGGTCCGGCTTGCTGGGTGCAGATGGCCACCAGTTCGTCGGCCTCAGGGAAACGACGTTGCTCCAGCCGCGAAAACACCTGTACCTCGTCCACAAGCACGGCAAACTCACTCTTCTGCAATCCCACTTCAATGGTTACGTTCTCGGTATGTAGCCTTTCCTTCAGTTCAGCAGCGAGACTCGCTGCTCGGGGCTGGTGCCCTCAGGATGCGCAGTATTGGATGGTGATTTTCATACGGTTCAGTTCCTTTCAGTGTGATGGCTTTTCACCTTTGGTTGTGCGTAGCCAGCACTGAGGGCTGGGAGCCTTTGCGTTCAGGCTGCTCGTTACGCAACAGGGCCAGAACCCCTGCAACCAGCTCCGGGCGGCAGACATAGTAACAGCGCTGGGAGCCGTCCTGGGCAAAGTCAACGATCCGGGCGTTACGCAAGACGGTCAGATGCTGGGAGATGTTGGCCTGGGAGGCGGGCAGGAGATCGTGGATGTCGTTGACGCATTTGGTGCCCTGCAACAGTTCAATCACAATCTGCAAGCGGGTGGGGTGGGCGAGGGCCTTGAGGACGGTTACCCAGTAATTTTCTATAACAGCTGCCATGACAACCCCTTCGTGATATTCGAAAATTCTAATATCACGAAGGGTCTGATTTGTCACCAGATTTTTGGGCGGTCTGGCCGTTGCGGCATTTTGTTGCTGTCCCCGGTACCCTCCCTGCCAGTTGTCAACAGGCTGTTTTGCCTTCGCAGGCTGCCAGCCGCTGTTTCAGCTCCTTATCCTTCAACCAGCGCTCGGTCACATCCCGCATGATCGATCCGCAGCCCTGCATGGTGCCATCATCGTCATGCAACAGTACCATGCTGAACTCTAACGATATCTGGCTGCCGTCCTTGCGGATGCCTGGTGAGGAGAGCAGGCCGGTCTTGTACTTGGTTTCACCACTGGCCATCACCCGGTGGTAGCCCTCCCAGTGACGTGGCTTCAGTTTTTCCGGGATAAACAGGTCCAACGATTGCCCGATCGCCTCTGTAGCTGAGTAGCCTAGAATTCGCTCTGCGCCGGCGTTCCAGTAGCGGATAATCCCCTGCCGGTCGGCGATCAGGATGGCGTCCTGGGAGTGATTAACGAATTGAATCAGCTGAGTTGCCAGTTCCATATGGGGCCTCCTTGCGCTCTGATGATGTTGTATGGCAGGGCAGAATAGAAACCGTACGCATCACGGGTTGATCTTCCTGACGTTGATGCGTCCAGCATACCAGTCTCTTGGGAACAGTCCTTTGACCTTGGTCAAATTCACCTGATACCTGTTGGATCAGAGGTGAAAATCACCGGCTGCCTCCGGCTGATACAGCACCTTCTTGATCTTCAGCTTTCTGGTACCGCCCGGTACGGCCCAGCTGATCCGATCACCGGCGCGGTAGCCGAACATGGCGGTGCCCACCGGCGCCAGGATCGATATCCTGCCTGCCGCAAGATTGGCCTCAGACGGAAAGACCAACGTATATTCAAGCTCTTCTCCCGAATCAAGATCCTTCAGGCAGACCTTTGAGTTCATGGTAACCACATCAGGCGGAATACCGGCCGGCTCCACCACCTCAGCCTTCAACAGCTCTTCTTCAAGTTGTGCGATATTGCTGCTGTCACGGGTCGAGCGGGCTGTTGCCGCTTCGATCAGCTCTTCCAGGCGCTGCAGGTCAAAGTTGGTGATGTAGATCTGTCGTGGTGCGCTGGTCTTTTTCATTGGGTAACTCCTTTATGATTCTGTGTTGTTGCAGCCCCAGGGCTGTTATAATCCCAGATATTCAGCATGACCACCACCGGCAGGATGGCTCGGGCCCCCTCCACCACGCAATGGCAGGGGAGCGCCGCCGGGGTGACCGTAATCCCGGTGCGGGCCTCAAGATACGCAGGCAGCCCCGGAATCAGCGCCCCGCCGCCGGTGACACAGATGCCGCTTTCGATCACCTCGCAGCCTGTTTCAGGCGGCAGGTCGTGAATAAAGCGTTCCAGCAGATCACCTACCTGTTTCCATGCCGTCTGCGCGCTATCCTGCAGTCGGCTGCAGCCGATCCTGAGTGCGGCCGTGTTCTGTATCCTGCTCATCCGGATCAGGGCACAGTCGGTCACCCCTGCGCCGATATCCACCACCAGCTGTGCGTAGGGGGAGGATACGTCAAGGCCGGCCCCTACGGCTGCGGCAAGCGGTTCCGGTATGATGTAGACCGATGCGGCCCCGGCCTCCAGTACTGCCCGGCAGAGCCGCATCCGTTCCTCCCAGCTGGCATCGCTGGGGGCGCAGGCCAGTACGCGGGGTTTGACAATGCCGAAGAGTCGCCGCCTGGCCAGCTGTGGTCTCAGCAACTGGGCCACGGTTTCCTGATCAACAACCACGCCGTCGCGCAAGCCTGCTCTGCTGCCCAGGCGCGAAGGCAACTCCTGCACCGGTCCGTGACCGGCGGCTATCCGTATGGCAGCGGTGCCCAGATCCAGGGCGAGCTGTTGCCGCCAGAATTGGAACGGTCGTCGTGTGTCCATAGAGGTTATCCGATACAAAAAGCCCCCACAGGCTGATGCCGGTGGGGGCTGTTGATCTGCTGGTGTAACAACAAAACTTAGACAGTCCCCTCCGCTGTGTACAAAGCCTGCAGCAGGCTGCGCTGCGGCTTTACCTGCAGCTGCATGGTGTGGATGATGAGGGGAGTCTGGGTTTGCATCGCTAAAGGTCCTTGATGGTAAAGTTGGCCTGTTTCTAACACAGACCGGCCGCAGAGTCAAATCGGGCGGTTATGGGCAGTGGGGGACATGTCTGTATTAACGCGGTTTTAACAAAAAACTGATGACTTTTTTGTGCTGATCTGAGAATAAAACAGGCACAACCTGCAACTTGCATACAAGAAGGGACAGATTACCATGAACGCACCAGAACACCACCGCCTGATTATTTTGGGGTCCGGTCCTGCCGGCTACACCGCTGCCGTCTATGCCGCCCGCGCTAACCTGGAGCCGGTTCTGATCGCCGGTCTGCAGCCCGGCGGCCAGCTGACCACCACCACCGAGGTGGACAACTGGCCCGGCGACCATGCCGGGGTTGAAGGGCCTGAGCTGATGGAGCGGATGCGGCAGCATGCCGAGCGATTCAGTACCCGGATCATCTATGACCAGATTGTATCAACCGATCTTACAAAACGACCATTTGTGCTGAATGGCGACAGTGCCAGCTATACCTGTGACGCCCTGATTATCGCCACCGGTGCCTCGGCCCGTTACCTGGGGCTGCCGTCGGAAGAGGCGTTTAAAGGCAAGGGGGTCTCGGCCTGTGCAACCTGTGACGGTTTCTTCTACCGCAACAAGCCGGTGGCCGTGATCGGCGGCGGCAATACGGCTGTGGAAGAGGCGCTCTACCTGGCCAACATCGCCTCCCACGTTACCGTGGTACACCGCCGCGATCAGTTCCGCTCCGAGAAGATCCTGG
>DKFG01000061.1:257-4858 GCA_002452325.1 Geobacter sp. UBA6802 | reverse complement strand
AGGTGCTGGGGGATGCCAGCGGTGTAACCGGTATGCGGATCAAGGATGTGCGGGACGGATCAACCAAAGAGATCAGCCTTGACGGCGTCTTTATTGCCATCGGTCACTCCCCCAACACCGAGATCTTTGCCGGTCAGCTGGAGATGCAGGACGGCTNNTTGCCACCCAGACCAGCATCCCCGGCATCTTTGCCGCCGGTGACGTACAGGACCATGTCTACCGCCAGGCCATCACCTCGGCTGGTACCGGCTGCATGGCTGCCCTGGATGCTGAAAAATACCTGGATGGGCTGCAGCAGCCATAGCCGCTGTATCATACTGTTGAGCCGTTGATCAAACGGGCTGCAACCTTCTGGTGCAGCCCGTTTTCCGTGTATGCGGGGTGGGGAAGCCGGTTTTTGGTGATTGTTTGACCTCAGTCAAGGTATCCGGTGAAAAAAACAGGTACGGTCGGATCATCGATCAGTGAGGAGGACGCCATGAGCGCACAGATGATACACAAGGATATGACCGTTAAGGAGCTGCTGGATCACCACCCCGAGACCCTGGATGTACTGGTAGCCAACGGGTTTGAAAACTTGAAAGACCCCAAGGTGCTGGCCGGGGTGGGGGGCTTTCTGAAGCTGGAGCGGGCTGCCCAGACCAAAAATTACGACCTGGATAATTTCCTGAGCCTGCTGCAGCAGAAGGTGGCCGAACAGCATCAGCAGGTGGATGTGACCATGAAGACCACCCAGAACGACACAAGCGAGATCACCATCTCCGGCCTGCTGCCCTGCCCGGTGCGGTTGCCGCTGCTGGAAGGGTTTGACCAGTTTGTTGAGCAGTACTCCAAAGAGACCGGCACCACGGTCAGCTACAAGTTTGAGGCTGCCTCGCTGGGCTCAGCCTGGATGGACGAGCATATCCAGGCCGTGACCTCGGCTGATCAGCTGCCGGATATCTTTGTCTCGGCCGGTTTCGAGACCTTCTTTGACCCCCGTGTCATCGGCAAGTACAAGGATCAGGGGCTGTTTGCCGACCTGACCGGCGACACGATCAACCGCAGCTTTGACGGCCTTGAGCTGAAGGATCCCAAAGGGCACTATGGTCTGATCTCGGTGGTGCCGTCGGCCTTTATGATCAACCACGATGAGCTGGGTGACCTGGCGGCGCCCCGTACCTGGGCCGACATCCTCAAGCCGGAGTATGAGCAGAAGGTGGCCTTGCCGGTGGGTGACTTCGACCTGTTCAACGCCATCCTGCTGACGATCCACAAGATGTACGGCGATAACGGGGTTAAAAAACTGGGACGCTGCATGCTGAAATCAATGCACCCGGCCCAAATGATCAAGAACGCCCAGCGGGTGGCAGAAGAAAAGCCGCCGATCACCATCATCCCGTACTTCTTCAGCCGGATGGCCGGCATGGTCAAGAGCCTGGAGGTGGTCTGGCCTGAGGATGGTGCCATCATCAGCCCGATCTTCATGCTGGCCAAGGCTGACAAGCGTGACAAGCTGCAGCCGATCGCCGACTTCCTCTGCAGCAAAGAGGTGGGTGAGACCCTGACCAACCGGGGGCTGTTCCCGGCCCTGAACCCGGAGGTTGAAAACCAGCTGCCTGAGCAGCACCCCTGGCAGTGGGTTGGCTGGGACTACCTCTATAGCCACGACATCGCCGAACAGATCCGCTACACGGTGGGGCTGTTTGAAGCAGCCATGAATGCAGATCAGTGATGAAAGGCCATGATGATAGAACGCGGATAACGCGGATTGAGCTGATTTACGCGGATTTTGAATCCAAACAAAGACGTTGAGTCTGACAAGGATCAAACCCGAATCTGTTTGTATCTGCGCTAATCCGCCAAAATCAGCGTCATCCGCGTTCCATTGCCTTTGATCTTGATGAAGCACAAGGAGAAGAAACCATGCACTTTTTGACCGTATCCGGCCCCCCTTCGTCAGGCAAGACCTCAGTGATCCTGAGGGTGATCGAGGCTCTGCAGGCCAAGCAGAAGAAGATCGGGGTGGTCAAGTATGACTGCCTGATGACTGAAGATGACCTGCGCTACGCCAAAAAAGGGGTGCTGGTCAAGAAGGGGCTGTCCGGGTCCCAGTGCCCGGACCACTACTTTGTCAGCAATATTGAGGCCTGCGTCAAATGGGGGGTCGAAAATGACTGTGATTTCCTGATCAGCGAATCGGCCGGACTCTGTAACCGCTGCTCGCCCCATATCAAGGATATTACCGCAGTCTGCGTGATTGACAACCTGAGCGGCATCAATACGCCGCGCAAGATCGGGCCGATGCTGAAGTCAGCCGATATCGTGGTGATCACCAAGGGTGATATCGTCTCCCAGGCCGAGCGTGAGGTGTTTGCCTCGCGGGTCAAGCAGGTCAACCCCGGCGCCGTGATCATGAACATCAACGGCATCACTGGCCAGGGGGCCTTTGAGCTGACCACCCTGTTTGAAGAGGCCTCGGATATCGAGACCCTGAAGGGGATGCGGTTACGCTTCTCCATGCCGTCGGCGCTCTGCTCCTACTGTCTGGGTGAGACCAGGATCGGCGATGAATATCAGACAGGGAACGTCAGAAAGATGGAGTCCTGAACATGCACTACAACGAACTGTTAATACAGCCAATCAAGCAGCTGCTGGCCGACTATCCCTGGCTTGAGGACTTCTTCAGCTCCTTTGGTCTGCAGTTGCAGGCAGGCGATCAGACGCTGCAACGGTATCTGGATGGTCTTGATCCTGACGAGCTGCTGGACCTGGGCATCAGCAGGGAGCAGCTGGGCCAATCACTGCATGATTTTATGGCCGGTATGCTCTCTCTTGAGGAAGAGGCTGAAAAGGTGGAGTCGCTCACTATCATCGGCGGCTTCGACAAAACCGGCAAGGCGGAAGAGCTGGAGCTGACCCTGCGGCCGGGTGAGGTGATCTGTATTGTCGGCCCCACCGGCTCCGGCAAGAGCCGGCTCCTTGCCGACATTGAGTGGGTGGCTCAGGGAGACACCCCCACCGGGCGTAAGGTGCTGATCAACAACAAGGTGCCGGATAACAAGTGGCGTTTTTCAACCGAACATAAGCTGGTGGCCCAGCTCTCCCAGAACATGAACTTTGTGATGGACCTGACCGCCGAGGAGTTTGTGCGGATGCACGCTGAAAGCCGTCTGGTGCCTGATCCTGAGGAGAAAGTTGCCCGGATTCTGGAACAGGCCAACCAGCTGGCCGGTGAACAGTTCAAGCCGGATACGCCGGTTACCGCCTTGAGCGGCGGCCAGTCCCGGGCCTTGATGATCGCTGATATGGCCATTTTGAGCAAATCACCGATCGTGCTGATTGACGAGATTGAAAATGCCGGTATTGACCGCAAACGTGCGCTGGAGCTGCTGGTAAAGCAGGAGAAGATTATCCTGATGGCCACCCATGATCCAATTCTGGCCCTGATGGGTGATCGACGGCTGGTGATCAGAAACGGCGGCATCGCCCGGATCATCGAATCAAGCGCAGCCGAGCGGAAGAACCTGGCCAGGCTGGAGGAGCTGGACAACACCCTGCTGGCCCTGCGCAACCGGATCAGGTTCGGCGAAACACTGGAAGAAATCTGATCCTGGAAAAGCAGTTACTCACGCAAAGCCGCAACGCTCGCAACGAAAACCAATCAGATGCAGAAGCAGGCGGCTTCACCGCGTAGTTGGTTATAGGGTAAATACATACAAGGCTCTGTTTTTATTGCGTAGCGTCGTTGCGCCGTTGCGTGAGCTGCTTTTTCAAGACTTAACACACAAGGAGATATGAACATGCATCAAGGATGTGACGGTAGTTTTGGCGGCGGAGCACAGGTGGTGGACAAACTGCGGATGATGGGGTTCAGTGTAAACCCTCTGCCTGCCGAGGTGGATCTGATCTGCGAGGGGTGCGTCAAGAAATTTACGGCCCGTACCATGGAATCAGCCTGCGAACATTGCGGCATGGTCTACGGGGTAACCCCCTGTCATGCCCATGATCCGCGCAGTATCAAGGCCGCTGGGGTCGGATATTAAAATGTTCTACGGTTTTTCAGGTCACTTTTTTGACCTGGGTCATGTAATCCCGTAGCTGCCTGGTATACTGTCTGAACAACAATTGACGAACTTTTCAGCTTCATTTTTTACACCACCACAAGGAGGATACGCAAATGGGAATGTTTTGTAACCAGTGTGAGCAGGCTGCCAATGGAACCGGCTGTAATATTTCAGGTGTCTGCGGAAAAAAGCCGGATGTGGCTGCCCTGCAGGATCTGCTGCTGTACGGCCTGAAGTCGTTGGCGCTCTATGCCGACAAGCTGGGTCGCGACCAGGAGATTGGCCGTTTCACGGTTGAAGGGCTCTTTTCCACCGTTACCAACGTTGACTTTGACCCGGCTGATATCGGCAAGCTGATTCAGCGTTGCTACCAGCTGAAGGAAAAGGCCAAGAGTGCCTGCGCCGTCAAAGGGATTACCCTCTCCGGTACGGTTGCCGAGTGGCAGCCGCCTGCAGACCTGGCCGCCATGGTTGCCCAGGGTGAGCAGCACGGGATCAACACCCAGCATATCAATGAAGATATCCGTTCCGTGATCGAGATCCTGATGTACGGCC
>DKFG01000061.1:0-129 GCA_002452325.1 Geobacter sp. UBA6802 | reverse complement strand
CCCACAACGAGACCTACGGCGCACCCACCCCCACACCGGTCAACCTGGGCACCAGGGCAGGCAAGGGGATCCTGGTTACCGGCCATGATCTGAAGATGCTGGAGGAGCTGCTCAAGCAGACCGAAGGCA
>DKFG01000202.1:163-5667 GCA_002452325.1 Geobacter sp. UBA6802 | reverse complement strand
AACTGCTCTCCGACCAGAGCCTGGCTGCAATCGAAAAACTCAAGGCCGGGCTGGCCGATGGATCGCTGCATCCGATGGCCGCTAAAAAAGCGTTGGGACGTGAGCTGGTGGATCGCTTCCACGGTGCTGGTCAGGGACAGCAGGCCGAGGAGAGCTTCGTCAAGCGATTCAAGGAAAACGAGATCCCGGATGAGATGCCGCAGATCAGCTATACTGTGGCTGATTGCCCGGTGCTGCTGGTCAGGGCATTGACTGAGGCGGGCTTAACCAAGTCCAACGGTGAGGCCCGTCGTTCCATTGACCAGGGCGGGGTCAAACTGAACAATGAAAAGGTCAGTAACGTCAACCTTGAGCTGACCGCAGCCGGGGAGTACATCGTCCAGATCGGCAAGCGCCGCTTTGCACGGATCGTGATCGGCTGATTCTGAAACAGAGCAGAAGACACTAAACCCCCGTGCGGCAACAGCTGCACGGGGGTTATTTTACATGGGGGAGCAGACAGGATCAGTGCGGGGATGACGGTGATGATTCAGGTTTGCGACAGACCAGCACCATCTTGTTGTGCATCTGAAACAGGGAGCTGTTCATTGAAGACACGGTAAAACCGGTACGCTCCACAAGATGTATCAGCTGGCGCAGGGTAAAGATCTGCTTGTGGCGGAACGGAAGCGGTGAGTAGAGTGATTCGAGAAACAGCGGATTGGCCCCTTTGCTCAGGCGGTATGACCACTCACTGATCCGGTAATAGAGTGCATCCCGGCGCGGGGTGTCCAGAACAAGCAGTCCGCCCGGTTTAATCAGGTTGCCAGTCTGCTGCAGCAGCTCAGCAGGAAAGTTGACATGCTCAAAGACATCCCAAAGTGTCACCAGGTCAAAAAAATCACGAAAGCCCTGCTGCCAACAGTCTGCATCAACGGTCTCGCCACGCAGCTCAATACCGAATTTTTCACGGGCAAAGGCCCGGAAAATCGCCTGCGGCTCAATCCCCTGCACCAATGCGCCTGATTCAGTCAGCAGATGAGCAAAGAGTCCGGCTCCGGCACCGATATCAAGGCATTGTTTACCGGAAAGGGGTGTCTGGCGTTTGACAAGCTGCAGATTTGTGCGATGCTGCAGTTCATTCGCCGGGAGACAGGATTCAATATAGCTTCTTGATTTGTGATCAAGTTCAGGCAGGGTTTCATCAGGAACTACAGGCGGCAGGTTATCCAGATAGTTGATATAATGGAAGTCACACACCGGGCAGACATAGACAGCCGTCTTCTTGAGCCGATACTTTGGACTGGCGCTCTCTGCCCCGCACAGTTTGCAGCGTTTGAAATGATAGTTGCGCGAATCTGATTCGTATGGTGTGGCGGTAAACATGAATATTCTATAGCACACCTTTCCGATTCGTGCAGCAGTACAGGAGCAGCAGATGCCACAATGGACCGTAGGACCGGACACCGTCAGGATGTTGGAACTGGGGCACCCCTGGATCATTGCCGACAGTTTTACCAGGCGCTGGCCCAAGGGTAAAGCCGGTGATCTGGTGCAGCTGACGGATGAGCGGGGCACACCACTGGCCATAGCCCTGCTGGATCCGACTGACCGGATTGTGGCACGGGTGTTGAGCCATCAGCCGATGCAGCTTGATAGCGTCTGGATCAAAAAGCAACTGCAGACTGCCATCAACCTGCGGGAAAGACATGCTGACCTGAGCGACACCACCGCCTACCGCCTGGTAAACGCAGAAGGGGACGGACTGCCGGGCTTAACCGTGGACCGCTACGGTGAGTATCTGATGATCCAGCTCTACTGCGAAGGCTGGCGTCCCCATCTGAAACTGGTGACCAGTGTCCTGCAAGAGCTGCTACAACCGCATGGAATCTATGAAAAGGCCCGTCCCCAGAACACCCGTGAGCTGGAGGCGGTCAGTGACAGTAAGAAATATGGCAGATTGCTGGCAGGCAGCGCAGCACCGCAACGGCTGGAGGTGCTTGAAAATGGTCTGACCTTTCTGGTTTCGCTGGAGGAGGGACTCAACACCGGTCTGTTTCTGGACCAGCGTGAAAACCGCCGCAGTCTGATGCCCCGCATGACTGGTAAACGTTTCTTAAATCTGTTTGCCTACACCGGTGCCTTTTCGGTAGCAGCGGCCGCCGCCGGGGCGCAGCAGGTCACCTCCGTGGATGTCTCTCCCGGCTATATGGACTGGAACCGAGCCAACTTCAATGCGAACCGCTTGAACCCAAAGAAGCACCGTTTTCTGGTGGGGGACTGCATGGCCAAACTTGCGGAGCTGTCAAGCAGCAAGGAGCAGTTTGATATCATCCTGATGGACCCGCCCTCTTTCTCCACCACCACCAAAGGACGCTTTACCACCCGTGGCGGCACCAGCGATCTGGTGGCAGCCTGCCTGCCGTTACTGACCGATGGCGGCCTGTTGATCTGCTCTTCCAACCACCAGAAGACTGATCTGGCCGACTACCTGAAGGAGCTGCGCCGGGGTGCCCTGCAAGCCAAGTCAGAACTGCGGGTGATTGAACAAAAAGGGCAGCCGGTTGACTTCCCCTACCCGGTTACCCTGCCTGAAGGTCGCTACTTGAAGTATCTGGTCTGTGTAAAGGGGTAAGTGTTGGCTGAAAAACAGGACTCCATACCAAGCCACGCCAAACCCGAAGCCTGGCTACGGCAGCAGACCCGCAGTGTCAAAGGCAGCATGCTGGCCGCTATCCTGGCTGCTTTTGTCGGCGGCCTGCTGGTCATCCTGCAGGCATGGCTGTTGGCCCTGGTCTGCCAGCGCGCTGTGCTTGAGGGGATCGGCCTGGCTCCGTTGCTGCCGCTGCTGGCATGGGTAGGGGTAATCGCGCTGTTGCGTGGCGTGGCTGTCTATCTGAGCGAACATGCGGCTATCAAGGCAGCAGCACAGGTCAGGCAACAGGTCCGCACTGCCCTGTACCAGCGGTTGTTGCTGCTGCGTCCCACCGGCATGGCTGGTGAAGTGGGGCCGTTGACCGAGGTAGTTACAGCCGGAGTGGAAGGGTTGGAAGCTTACATTGCCCGTTTCCTGCCTCAGCTGGTGCTGGCCGGTCTGTTGCCGCTGACCGTGCTGCTGGTGGTGCTGCCGTCAGAGTGGCGTTCTTCACTGGTGCTGATCTTCTCGGCTCCGTTTATCCCGCTCTTGATGGTGCTGATCGGTAAAGGGACCGAGACCCTCAACCGCCGTCAGTTTAGTCGGTTGTCCCGCATGGCAGGCCATCTGCTGGATCTGGTGCAGGGGCTGCCCGACCTGAAGATCTTTGGCGCTGCCAAACGGGAGGCAGAGCTGGTTGCACAGGTTTCAGACCAGTACCGGGTCGGCACCATGGCCGTACTGCGGGTGGCCTTTCTGTCTGCCTTTACCCTGGAATTTTTCTCAACCGTGGGCACGGCAGTGGTGGCGGTGATCATCGGCTTCCGCCTGCTGGCCGGTGATCTGTCCCTGCTGGATGGCCTGTTTGTACTGCTGCTGGCACCGGAATTTTATCTGCCGCTGCGTAACCTGGGGCTGGCCTACCACAGCCGGATGAACGGCATGGCTGCTGCCGAGCGGATCATTCCGTTGCTAGGAAAAAGCAACCCCCCTCAATCCCCCCTTGTCAGGGGGGAAGCTTTTAAGCCTCCCCTGACAAGGGGAGGTTTGGAGGGGTTTCACGGTATTCCTGAAATTATCTGCAAATCAGTCTCCTTCCGCTACGGTGGCCAGCGGGGCGGCGTGCAGGATATCTCGCTGACGGTCCCGGCCAACCAAATAACCGCCCTGGTGGGTGCCAGTGGTAGCGGTAAATCCACCCTGGCCCGACTGTTGCTGGGGCTGGCCCAACCGGAATCAGGACAGATAGTAGTGAACGGCGTTGACCTGACACAACTGGATCAGGCTGCCTGGCGATCACAACTGGCCTGGGTGCCGCAACAACCGTTCTTCTTCAGTGCCACGATCCGGGAAAACCTGCTGCTGGGCAGACCCGATGCTGATGATCAGGCGATCCAGCAGGCCCTTACGGCAGCTGCTTTAACGGACGTAATCAAGGCACTGCCGGAAGGACTGGCAACCCGCTTGGGTGATCGCGGGGCCGGACTGTCCGGTGGTGAATTGCGACGGCTGGCCCTGGCACGGGTCTTTCTGCGGGATGCCGGGCTGGTGGTGCTGGACGAACCAACTGCCGGGCTGGATGCAGAAAACGAGCAGCTGGTGCTTGATGCAGTTGAACGGCTGGCTGATGGACGGACCATGCTGATCATCAGCCACCGCGAGGCCACCATCAGCCGCTGTCAACAGGTTGTGGTGCTGGCAGCAGGCAGGCTGGAGCAGGTCACCACCTCCCGGAAGTATCTGGAGGTGACAGCATGAGAGAACTACTGCGGATGCTGAAACCTGCCAGGCAACACTGGCGTTGGATGGCTGGCGGTATCGGGCTGGGCGTCGGCGTGATTGCTGCCAATGCCGCCCTAATGGCGATCTCCGGCTGGTTCATCGCCTCCATGGCCGTGGCCGGGGTTACCCAGGCATCCTTTAACTACTTCTTTGCCTCTGCCTCCATCCGCGCCCTGGCCATTCTGCGGGCTTTGGGCCGCTATGGCGAGCGGCTGGTGACCCATGAAGCAGCCTTCCATATCCTGGCCTCCTTACGGGTCTGGCTGTTTCAGCGCCTGATCCCCCTGGCACCGGCCGGGCTTGAAAGCTACGCTGGCGGTGATCTGGCCGGTCGGCTGCGGGCCGATGTTGACAGCCTGGAAAACCTCTACCTGCGGATCATTGCGCCGATTTTCACCGGCGGCTTCACCATCCTTTTGGCCGGGCTGTTTGTGTTTGCCTGGAGCGGTTCAGCAGCCCTGGTGCTGGTGACGCTATTGCTGCTGGCCGGACTGCTGCTGCCGCTGCTGGCACGCCATCTGGCTGCACAGCCGGGCAAACGTTCAACAGAACTTGCCGGGGCGCTGCGCACCACGGTAACGGAAGGGCTGCAGGGGGCAGAAGAACTGCTGCTGTTAGGCGCAACCGATAAACAGGCCCAAGCGGTTGCGGAGCTGTCCAGCGGTCTGGTGCAGCAGCAGGTCCGGTTGGGGCAGATCAGCAGCCTGACCCTGGCCGGTGTCACCACCTGCGGTGCTTTGGCCATGGCCGGACTGGCCCTGGTCTGCATTCCGCTGGTACAGGGGGGACAGCTGACAGGCCCGAATCTGGTGATGCTGCTGCTGTTCAGCGCAGCCTCCTTTGAGGCGGTTGGCCCACTGGCCCATTCACTGCAACTGATCCCTGCCACCAGTGAAGCGATCCGCCGGATTCGTGAGCTGGCTGATGCACAGGTACCGCTGCCGGAACCGCTGCAGCCGCAGNNGCAGGATTGTGCTGGATCAGGTCAGCTGCAGCTATGGCGGGGGGCAGGCAGTGCTGGAGCAGTTCTCATTGACGGTTAATCAGGGCGAACGGGTGGTGGTTGTGGGCCCCAGTGGTAGTGGTAAATCCACCCTGATTGAACTTC
>DKFG01000202.1:0-133 GCA_002452325.1 Geobacter sp. UBA6802 | reverse complement strand
GGCTGGTTGCCGCAGTGCCGCAACAACCGCACCTGTTTAACAGCACGATCCGGGAAAACATTCTGCTGGGACGTGAAGTTAGCGATGAGCAACTGGCTGCTGTGCTGTCTGACAGCGGCCTTGAGCAGTGGAT
>DKFG01000090.1:4265-24008 GCA_002452325.1 Geobacter sp. UBA6802 | reverse complement strand
AGACGATCTGTGACTTGACGGCCAATCAGCTCTTGTGGAACCGCCTTGACAGCTTCCGTCACCTCTCCGGCTGGCGCACTGACTACATGTTGACCGGCATGCAGCGTAGCTCCATGCTGATCAGGCATACGGAACAAAGTTGCTGCCTCACCTGCCAGCTCCGGCTTTACCAACTCTGCATGAACAGCAAGGCTTTCTGCTGCCTTGGCCAGTAACCGTGATCCCTGGTTTTGCTGGTCTGAACCAGTATTTTTCTGGCCATCAGATCCTGCTGCCGCAAGTACAACATCCGGCTGCTGAGCAAATCTGATCGGTTGCTGTGCTACCGTTGCTGTAGCTTTCGTCCCGACTGCGACAACTTCCTGTGGCAGCGGCTGAGCTTCTGATGCTTTTTGCAGTGCAGCGGAAACAGCTTCCGGGTTCTTCACGGTCTGCGGCACTACGTCTGTCTTCATCCCTTCACCAGACTGCAGGGTTCTCTCACCGGAAGCAATCCGAGCTCCTTCTGGCATAGCAAACGAGAGTGATTCCAAGCTTTTTTGGGGCACAACGCTGGTCTTATTAGCTACTGAGACATCTACCTTGGTCTGCACGCTGTTGGTGTGCTTACCAACAGACTCTTGCAGGTTACTGACCACAGGTTGTTGCACAACCTGTTCAGACGGCATCAGATCAGCAACAAACTGCTCTCGCATCGGTGACTCTGCGTTCACAGCACCTGCAAGCACAACTGGCGTTGATTCAGGGACTTCCAACAAGGGATTGGCTACTTGTTGCTGCTGTACCGGAAGAGTGGTTTGAAAAACTGCTAGCTGGGCATATGCGGTCAACTGCTCCGCGACAGCCAGATCAGGTTCTGCTACCGCTGAATCCAACGCAACCAGTAGTTCTTCGGTTAAGGTATACATACTATCAATTGCAGATCTGATTTCTGATTGCCCTGAATTCTGACCAAAACTGCTTTGGTTAGCAGTACTCTGCACGTCAGCCAGATTCAGACCCAGCATCTCACTAAACTGGCCTGTTAAAAAAGCCTGGATTCTGCTTGTATCTGTTGCCAATACAGCTGGGCCCTGAGCAGTGATACCCGCAGATGGCATCATCATAATTTGTGCTGCATCCATTATCTCACCTCCTTTCCTTAAGAGTGTCCGAGCATTATGCCCGTATCACTCTTATCGGCAGATGAGGTGGACTCGTTGACTACTTTTCTCCTCGCTTACGCAGGTTTTCGTTTACCCAGCGAATGGTTCTGGGCTGATTAAGATTAGGCACCAGTTTTGCCACTGTCTTGGTGTCTAAACGGTCCAGCAACAGCTTGACCTCGTCTTCAGCCATCTTATCCAGTAGCTCAGCGGACTGCGCAGCCTTCATGGTCTTAAACAGCTTAACCATCTTGGTAACCCGCTCACTCTGCGCCTGCTTCCGACGTTCTTCTTCAGCCTTCACCATCTCGTCGTAACTCTTTTTGGTTTCTTCCATAGCCTTCAACTGGGCGTCAATTTTTGCCCCCAGCTTCTTCAGTTCTTCTTCTTTTGCCGCTAAAGCAGCCTCTTTTTCAGCCAGTTGTTGACGACGAGCCTCTTGAATTGCCCGTTCTTCCCGTGCAGCACGGGTTGGGGGCACCGGATCTCCCTGCATACTGCTCTGGGGAGTACGCACCGGCTCCGTAGTGCCTTGAGACGCAGTTAAGGCCACCGTTGCAAAGGTACCCAGGCAGCATGCCATGGCTATAATTGAGATCCAGCGTTTGTTCACCCGGCTACTCCTGACCTTTTTTCTGGGTGGCGATCTCATCCAGCAGCAGTCCCTCCTTGTGGACCTGCTCTTTCAGAAATGCTTCTTTTTGTTTTTCTTTCAATTGTTCCATCACTTTTTTCTCTTTGGTGGCCTGCACCAGCTCACCCCTGCGGTCTTCCAAGACACGGTCAAGGGACTGCACTCTACGTTGCTGCTCTTTTATCTCATCTCGTTTACGTGCAAAAAAGTCGGCATACAGGCGCATCTCAAAGATGGAGTCGATCTGTTGCTGACGACCATTAAACTCTTCCGCAAGTTTTGCAGCCTCATTTTTCTCCTGTTCAAGCCGATCTGCGGCGGCATCAAGATCTTGTCTGGCTGCAGCAAACTCCTGCTTTCTCATCTTTTCCAGCTCAACCCGATAGTTAAGAACCTGCTGCATCTCAAACTTCTTTTTAACAGCCATGCCAGTGTCCTCAGCTAACCCTCAAATATCTGCTGTAACCCTTCAATAGAATCAGCCAGCGTAGACGGGTCGGTAACAGCCTGCTTCTGATAGGCCGTCATGGCATCAATCTTACGGATCGCGTGGTCTATACCAGGGTTGCTTCCAGCCTTATAGGCACCGATATTGATCAGGTCTTCAGACTGTCGATAGGTGGCAAGCGCCTCTTTGAACTGACCAGCCAGCTTACGATGCCTTTCATCAGTTACATCACTCATTACCCGGCTGGCACTGGCCATGATATCGATCGGGGGATAGATATTCCGGGCCGCAAGATCCCGAGAAAGCACTATATGCCCATCCAGTATGCTCCGCATGGCATCTGAGATAGGCTCGTTAAAATCATCCCCTTCAACCAACACGGTATAAAGGCCGGTGATACTACCTTCGGGAAAATTCCCTGTTCTCTCAAGTAATTTAGGCAACGCTGCGAAAACAGAAGGGGTATATCCCTTGGTGGTCGGTGGTTCACCGATTGCAAGACCAACCTCCCGCATAGCCATGGCAAATCGGGTAGCAGAATCCATCATCATCAACACTTTTTTGCCTTGATCCTTAAAATACTCGGCAATGGTTGTTGCCAGGTAGGCACCACGCATCCTGACCAGCGGCGGCTGATCTGAGGTGGCCACCACCACTACTGACTTGTGCAGACCTTGTTCCTGCAGGTCTTTTTCAATAAATTCGCGCAGCTCCCTACCTCGCTCTCCTATAAGAGCGATGACGTTGACATCTGCCTCAGTGTAGCGGGCGATCATCCCGAGCAGCGTTGATTTTCCAACGCCTGAACCTGCCATAATCCCGACACGCTGCCCTTGACCGCAGGTCAAAAGCCCGTTGATTGAACGAATTCCCAAGTCCAGCGGCCGTCTGATAGGCGGTCGTGTCATCGGATTAACCGGCGCCGCATAGATCGGGTACTCCTCATCCAGGTGGAGCGGACCTTTATCATCAATCGGGTTACCCAAACCGTCTATTACTCTACCGAGCAAGCCCGGGCCAACTTTCAGGGTTGCTTTATCACGCCTGACGGCAATCAGACTGTCCAGTCCGACACCTCGCAGATCCCCCAGTGGCATTAACAGCGTCTTGTTATCCCTGAACCCGACTACTTCAGCAGGAATCGGTGCGCCATCTTTTGGGCGGATTTCACAGATTGCCCCTACCGACGTGTCTGGACAATAGCCCTCGATTACCAGCCCCACCACCTGTGTCACTTTACCATGCAAACGAACCGGATTAACCGACTCAACCGCCCGTAGATACCTGCTCATGTCCACTTTTTGACTTGGCATGGAATCAATCAACCCGCGTCTGAGACTGCTGTTCCAGCGGTGCGTTCTTCCAGCAACCGGCGGTAGACCTCATCAAGTTGCGCTTCAAATCCGGCATCAACCGTTCCCCGGTCTGTCTCAATCTGACAACTGCCTATTTCCACGGTGGGGTCTGCTTTCAGCTGAAAGCGTACTGTTGAAAGCTCTTTCTGGAGCGCCATACTGTTATTACTGGTCAGCAGGGCATGATCATCAGGATGGAGCCTGATAATCAGTTCATCCTGTTCATTAAGCCCTGACAACGCAGTTTTGATCAGACGCAGTACGATTTGACGGTCCTGAGCAACCTCACGGGTAAGTATCTTTCTGGCGATTGCAAACGTTAAATTAAGCAGGTCATCCTCTGAATCACGCAAAACCTTTTCGCGGAGCAGCTGCAGATCCTCTGCTGCAGTACGTAACCCCTTAAAAACGTTTAGCAGGCCACGTTCAGCCAGATTCTTACCATCCTGCAGGCCACGCTGATAGCTCTCTTCCTGATAACGCTGCAGGTCTTCATCGCTAATATAGGTACCGGGTGGCAGTGCTGGTTCGTCAGGGCAGGGTTCTTCACGCTGGATATTGGGAACAAAGTTACCTTTCGTACCCAATTCAGAGGTATCAAATAATGCCAGCGGAGTGAAACACTCAGTCTTTTCAGTGACTTTTACATTTTGAAGCAATCCACCTTTGAGAATACTCTGGAAGCTGAAATCACCGACCTGAAGCACTTCATCCCCGGCTTTGATAACCTTAGACGAGGACATCTTCGCTGCCCCGTCCACCAAGCACAATTTTACCTTCTTCTTCCATCTTGCGCACGATCTTGATGATTTCTGACTGTGCCTTTTCAACATCGGACAGCCGCACCGGTCCCATAACCTCAAGGTCTTCCTTGATCATATCTGCAGCACGACTGGATATATTCTTAAAGATCTTGTTCTTGACATCATCGGTAGAGGTCTTCATAGCCAAGGTCAACGTATCGTTAGAAACTTCACGCATGATCGCCTGAATAGAGCGATCATCCATGGCAAAGACATCTTCAAAGGTAAAGAGATGCTTACGGATAACCTCTGCCAGAGGTGGACTGAGCACGTCCAGTTTTTCCAGAATCTGCTTTTCTTTGCTGCGGTCAAAGTGGTTAAACATATCAACAACCTTCTCAACACCGCCGACCTTATAGCGCTGTACTCCGCCCATTGACTTGATTTCGCGCTTCATCACATCGTCAATTTCCTGAAGGATTTCAGGAGACACCTGCTCTACATCAGCGATCCGCAAAACCACCTCAGCCTGTAACTCTTGCGGCAATGCAGCTATAATCTCGCTGGTTTGCTTGGATTTAAGCTTGGCAAGAATAACGGCAATGGCCTGAGGATGTTCCTGTGAAAGGAAGTTGGAAATACTTTTTGGGTCCATGGACGCAAGTATATCCACCAGATCGCCGTAGCTGGATGCCTGCAGTTCCTCCATCAACATTTGGGCTTTAGCTGGGCCAAGCGCCTTTTCCAGCACCTTACGCACAAACTCATCACCCTGTGCAAAGATACCGGACTCTGGAGAAATTACTTCGTTAAACTCTTCAACCACTTCACCAATGGTTTGACGAGTAACATGGCCAAGTCCGGCCATGCTCTTGGAGATCCGCTTGATCTCTTCGTCTTCCATATGCTCATACACCTTGGCGGTGACATCTGCACCAAGATACAACAACAATATTGCAGCCTTATCAGCACCAGTCATGGCGATTAGAACCTCTTATCATGAACTTTCACCCAACCAGTTTTGTAATATCTGTGCGACCTGATAGGGATTAGTCTTGGCCTTTTCCATCAGCTCCTGTTGCTCAGCCATATGCATGGCAAGTTGTGCCCGCTCGCTGGCTGACATTTTTTCCTGGGCATCCGGCGCAATCGCCTCCAGAATATCAGGTCGAGGCGGACGGGCAGCCCGCAGCGTATTCAGCATCGGCTTGACCACAAACATCATCAGTGCCAGGAATCCAACAGCAATCAACAGATTTTTAAATAGTGTCAGGAAAAACGGATTCATCCACCATTTGGCACTTTCTGCAGAACCTGCAGCATCATTCGCATCCTGGAATGGAATATTCTGAATACTGATCTGGTCCCCACGCTCCTGATTAAAGCCAACAGCACCTTTAACCAACGCCTCAATCTTCTGCAACTCATCCGGCGAGCGTGGCACATATTTAGGTTTGGCTGCTGCCCCATCCTTGCCAGGAGCGGCTGCCTCGTACTTACCATCCACCAGAATGGCAACCGACACCTTGCTCAGTGTACCTACCGGTTCTACGGTGCGGGACGTTGAGCGACTCACCTCATAATTAAGGGTTTCATCGTTCTTGCTGCCACCGCCTGCTGCGCCACCACCGCCAGGTGCAGTACGTCCCAGATTAGTCTGCACACCAGGCACACCAATGGCGGCAGCTGACCCGCCAGCTTTTTCTTCTGTACGCTGTTCACTTCGAACCGCAATGGTTTCCGGATCAAACTTTTCCTCTACCCGCTCAACCTGTTTAAAATCAAAGGTAGCCGAAACCCTGGCTACTGATTTACCCCCTCCAACCACCCGATCCAACAGTGTCTGAAGCCGCTCTTCGGCATTCCGTTCATACCCACGCTGGGTTTCCTGCATAGCCGTTGTGGCCTTGGCACTTGCATCTGCCATACCGCTGCCACCCTTGCTCAGAATCTTGCCCCGGCTGTCAAGCACCGTCACATTATCAGCGTTCATCCCCTCAATGGAAGAGGCCACCAGATGTACAACCCCCTGCACCTCACTGTCGCGCAGGGCCTTGGCTCCCTTCATCTTCAGCACCACCGAAGCAGTAGGGGGTTTTTCCGACTCTTTGAACAGCGTCTTCTCAGGGATAACCAAATGCACCCGCACCTGTTCAACACCGCTGATCTGCGCTATGGTACGGGCCAACTCCCCCTGCAGGGCACGCTGGTAGTTCAGCTTCTGCACAAACTCGGTCATACCGAAGTTTTTACGATCAAAGATCTCAAAGCCGACACCACCCCCCTGGGGCAAGCCTTCGGAAGCCAATGACAGGCGCAGCTCATGTACCCGGTCCGCCGGCACCATCACCCCTTTACCATCCGGACTGATCTGGTAGGGTGTTTTGGCTTCCTTCAATTTCTTGACAATCTCGCCGGCGTCTTCACCGCTCAAATTGGTGAAGAGCGGGCGATATTCGGTGCGGTTAGCCATCATGATCAGCAGGGCAAAGGCCACGATGCAGGCAGCCACTACCCCGCCAATAAGCAGACGCTTGCCGGGTGAAAGCGCGAGAAACGGCTCAATAATCCGTTTTAATCCTTCAGGCACGGGTGTATCGCCTCATTATCAACCGGTTAAACCGGCATCCGCATGACTTCCTGATATGCTTCAAGGGCCTTGTTTCTTACTTGCGACATGAACATAAATGAGACACTGGATTTTTCCACCGCAATCATCGTTTCGTGAAGATTGCGGTTTTCTCCAGTGGCCAGCTTCTGGATCGCCTGGTCTGACTGCTGCGAAATATCATTGACCTTGCCAACCAGCTCTTTAAAAAACTTGCCAGCCCCTTCCAAGGCGTTGGTCTGGTTAGTGGCTTTATCCAGCGGAAAAGCTGATGACAGCCCGATACCACTCAATCCCTTAATCTCCATCGCCTACCCCCTATTTACTAAGCTCAAGTGTCTTGAGTGCCATGTTCTTGGCGGCCTGAGCTGCCATGACATTTGCATCATAGACCCTGGTGGCCGTGATCATGTCTGCCATCTCTTCAATAACGTTAACATTCGGCATAGCAACGTATCCCCGTTGATCAGCATCCGGGTGTGATGGGTCGTACTGCATGCGGGGCTGTCTCTGATCTTCAACAATTTCTGCCACACGGACTTCTCGCATCTCCCGGGCACCGGCACCTGCCAGAGCCCTGCCAAATCCATCCGTAATCGGTGTCGCAGCAAAAACCGCATCTTTGCGCTTGTATGGCCCGCCTTCCGGCGTGCGGGTGGTATTGGCATTGGCAAGATTACTCGAAATCAGGTTCATCCTGGTCCGTTCAGCCGAGAGCCCGGATGAGCTGGTGTTCATTGCGTTAAAAAGATCCATTATTTACCCTCCCTCAGAGCTGAACGCAGTCCCTCAAACTTCTTACTCAACAGCTGTACCGATGCGTTGAACAGCACCTGATTCTGCATCATCCTGCTCATCTCGTTCTCCAGTTCAACCGAATTGCCATCACGGCCCGGCGTAGCTGCCGGCGTTTCGACAATACGTCCCTTAACCTGGCTGAGTTGTTCAGCACCCCCTCGCAGCGGTATGTGCCCCGGATGGGTGACCGATCCTGAATCGCCCCCACGGCTGCCACGTCCGCTTTTTTTCTTGACAGCAGCCTGCAATTGTCCTTCGAACTCAAGTTTTTTGGGGGTGTAACCCGGTGTCTCAGCATTCGCCAGGTTTGAAGCAATCAGGTTCTGGTTACGTGTACGCAGATCAACGCTTCTACTCAGCACCTCTATGGTTGTTGAAAAAAGTCCTTCAACTGGCATGGTGCCCCCTTTTATCTTTCTGCATACAGGCCCGAACTACTTAAAGCAATATTTGTGCCATTTACAGCAATCCGATAAAACGCTTTGCTGTCAGGGCATTGCATGTCAGCACTCAGCATTTCGACACCGCCGCTTGAGTCGTTATTTTGACTTTTACAAAAATTTGACTTTATTTGTTATTTGACAGGAGAGGGTGATGCGAGGTTGATCTCGACGAGAGAGAGACGTGCGAGGCGCTGCCAATCAGGGTCCTTGCCCTCTTTGATGATTTTTTCAAAATACTGACGAGCCTTTTCAGGACGGCCGTCCTGCGCTGTGAGCTCACCAAGTTTATAAAGGAACTGTTCCGTGCGATCAGCAGGCACCTGCTTGATCCCCTGGTCAAGCAGGGTAATGGCACCTTTCCGGTCTCCCAGGGCTTGCCGGGCTGATGCACCAACATAGTAGGCATCTACGACCAGCGGCGGCGGCTTCTTCTCGCCTGCCACCGAGGCCAGGTACAGCTCCATGGCACGGGCAGCACGGGCATATTCCTTTGACTCCCAGAGTGACTTCCCAAGATAGTAGTAGCTCATCGGATAGGCGGCTCGTTCTTTCTTGTCAAGAACCCATTCTAAACTATTCCTGACATCCGCAAATTCCCGGGCACCATACTGAATCGCAGCCAAACGCTCATGGGCCCAACGGGATTGGGGGTGTGCGGGGTAACGCTGTAAAAAACCTTGCAGAACCCGACGGGCCATCAGGGTGTCACCCAGGATTTCGGCCTGACCGCCTACCTGAAGCATCAGGTAGGCGGCGTTAGCTTCGCCCAGCCAAGGGCGTTCCAGCAACCCGGCATACAGCGCAATCTGATCAAGGGGGCGACCAGCCTTGGCATAGGCAGCCGAGACCCGCTCATAGGCACCCGGAAGTTTTGACACCCCCCCCAGAAACTCCTGATTGTCTGTTGCCAGCTTAATCAGACCAGCAGGATCCTTGTCCCATCCACCACTCAGGAAAACTTGTGCCACCAAATCCTCTCGTATATCTCGCACCACGGTGCTGTACACCCCTTTGGGATAACGTTTTTGATAGGCTACCACCAGATTGAGTGCGTCATCTGCCGGCCCGTTGATCGACTCGAGTAGGGCATGCTTAAAGGTTGTTTCTTCCCTCAGATCAAAATCACCGGTAGTTGCGGCAATATCCTGATACGTACTGCTCAAATCAGCATAATCAACCGGCCCTGAATCAAGAAAACGCTCATCTGCAAGCTTCAGCATCGCCATCTGGCGTGCCTTGTTATCGGAGAAAGCGCCAGATACATTGGTATAGATTGCCTGTGCCTGCTTTCCGCTTCCCTGGCGTGACAGGATATCGGCCATACGAACCAGCAGTACCGGCGCGTATTTCTTGTCGGCATGGTCGATAATCAACCTCGTTAGCAACTGACGCCCTCCCGGAAGATCGCCGTTCCGGGCAATGCTGTCACCAAAGTAAAAGGTGACTGCCGGGTTCTGGCTCAGAAAAGCGGGCCACCCCCCGGCAGCTTCCCGAAAAGTTGCTAATGCCTGCGCGTACTTCTGAAGCCGATACTGCGTCTCGCCCAGACGGTAAAGTGCCAAGGGGCGTATCCTGGCGTTAGATGCACTAAAAGCCGCAAACACCTCCTCAGCAGCAGTCAGCTTCCCTTTGTACAGTTCCCCCTCTGCAGCCAAAAACAGTTTCTGTTCTTCATCGGTGAGTAGTTCTTTCAAAAACTGGCGGTCGGTTGGCATAAAAGGGATTTCAGGCTTCAGGGGCGGATCAAAGTTTTTGAGAAGCTTCTCGGCACCGGCTCTTATCCGATCCCGACCGGGCAGAGGCGTGCTACTGGCGACAAACAACGGTCCCACGTCAAGTGAGAGTGTCGGCAGACCTTCAAGGTGGACGACCCGCCAACCGACTTTCCCGGCTGCAACGGCAAAGGTCAGCACCAGATCATCGCCC
Organism: Geobacter sp. UBA6802; assembly: GCA_002452325.1. Lineage (GTDB taxonomy): Bacteria > Desulfobacterota > Desulfuromonadia > Geobacterales > Pseudopelobacteraceae > Trichlorobacter. The sequence goes on along the minus strand of DKFG01000090.1, from coordinate 13,908 downwards.
AGACGTGAAACCACAATGCCGCCAATATAGGGATCCGAGTAACGACGGAACTGCTTGAACAGGGTTCCGGTGGTACCGTGCAAACGGATTCGAAGCCTGCCGCCGGGCAGTGCTTGTACCGTATAGCTCGGTTCAGCAGTCAGGTTTATGGTAATGCGGGTAAAATGTAGCTTGGGACGAACGGCAATCCGCTGCACCTGTGTCGGGATGGCGGCGTGAACGGCAGAAACCGAACCGCAGAGCGCCAGTAACAGGGCAACGGAGGAGAGGAAACAAAAACGGCGTATCAGGGAGCAGGCAGCCGACATAAGCGCCTCACCTTCCCGGCAACCTCATCAGGGTCACAGGGTTTGATCACAATTTCACGGGCTCCGTACTTAAGCGCCTTCAGCACTGCCGTACGAGTCCAGCGCTGGGCACACATGATGATCGGCACCGGCTGATCCTGGCGCATGGCGTTAATCTTGATGCAAACCGCCAGCTCACGATCGTCGGCATCCTGTGAACCAATTACCACCAACCGGATATTTCCCTTTGAGAACACCTCTTTGATATCGGCATCAAGGGTTGACTCGACAAGTTTGAACCCGGCAAAATTCAGCATCTCAAGCATACGACTACGTTCTTCGTCGTCATTCTCGAATACGGCAATCGTATCCTCACCGGTGGTACCGGCCACCGATCCTGTTTTCAGCGCAGTAGTTTCACCGGATAATCCGGCTTCTTCAGTTCCAGCATCATGATCAGCCGCTTCAGCTGTCCCGGTTTCTGACGGCGCTTCCGGTTCAGGCTCGGCCTGTAGCGGCTGTGGGTCAAACAGATTGCCCAACGCGACCGGAATCAGGACATCCAGGTGATGCATCTCCTGACCTTCCATCTCCAGCTTGGACCTGAACAGCAGATAGTCGCCGTTTGGCAGCGGATCATCATCGGTCAGCGGATCAATCTCCGGTACGTACTTCTTGGAGCCCTGCAACTTCAGATGCGACTTACCCGCCAGACTGGACTGGAACGTGGTATTCATCGCGCCGTTAATCATGTTGCCAATTTCACCAAAGGCATCGATGTCGTCAGGTTCGATAATGGAAAGCCGCTGTTTCTCCTTGATGCGCTGGGCCGGAATACCCAACAGCAGGCTGCTCATCAGAATGGCATCCCGCAGATTAAACACCAGATAAAACTGCCCCAGATACTCTTCGCGAGAATCAACGTCAAGCACGAAAACACCGTCATCAAGATCGCCGAAGTAGGCAGCCTTGCTAAAGGTGAGGGAGTCTGTCAGGGTTGCGGTGAGCCCTTGGCCCAACAACATGCCGACTTCTTCACCGGCCTGCCGCAGAGCAGTCTCCAACATTTCATGCAGCTTTACGTAGCCATCCATTGGAGCTCACGAGAGAGAGGAAAAGTGTGAATTGTACGGAGTGCGCCACCGCACCCCGTACTTGATACATCGGGGAGTTACTCTTCTTTCTTGAGGGTAAGACCAACAAGGAATCGTTCTGAGCCATCTACATTAAACGGTATGACAACACAATCAATATCAGACAGTGAGTTAACGGTATAGTCTTCACCGGCAATCACGGTCGGAATAGAGAGCTTAACATCCAGCCCACCCTTGGAAAGGATCATCTTGACGCTGCCCCCAAGCATGTTGGCGATTTCTCCGATGGCATCGTTGAGATCCTCGCCCCCCTCCTCTACTTCGCTTTCGTCCATCCCCAGCATGGCAGCCGTAACTTTTTTGGCCAGATGAATGGGACAATGCATTGAGATAACACCTGAATAGGTGCCGGCAAAACCGACCATACCGGTAATGCTGCACTTGAAGTGGGTTATCGGCTCCTTCAGCGGAAAATCATCTGCCGGCTCCATCATAACCATGGTAGAGAATACTTCGCGGGTGGCGTTGACGACATATTCCGAAAGCTGTTGCTCCGTAAACTTCAGGCTGTCGGCTATCTCTGCATTCAGGCTCATATAAGCCCCCCAAGCTTTTCCTGCAACTGCTCCGGGGTAAACGGCTTTTTGATACTGTCTTTGGCACCGCTGGCTATTGCCTCGGCAATCACATCTTCACCACCCTCGGTGGTGATCATAACAATCGGCATGGAAAAGCCGTTAGCACGAACGGCCTTGACAAACTCAAGACCATCCATATTAGGCATATTGATATCCGACAGGATCAAGTCGACTTTTTTGCCGGATGTCTGCAGCACATTCAGCCCCTCGATACCGTCACCGCCCTCCAGGATATCTTCAACCGGCAGTCCTGCCTGACGCAGTGAACGAGAAATGATTTTTCTCATGGTGGATGAATCATCAACAATCAGAATGTTAGCCATACTATCCTCCCTGTATATATGCATCTGTCTGAATAGAAAAGACGCCAGAATTTTAAAAAATATTCATAGCTGTTAGTCAGCGACTGCTTTTAGCACAGAACCCACCTTAATTTCAAACCCTGAATTTCCCCATCAGCCGTTGCAGCTCGTCTGCAAGCCGTGCCAGCTCCTCCGCTGAGGCAGCCGACTGCTGCGCCTTGTCGGCACTTTCCTGCACCACGTCGGTAATTTGACGGATACTCTGACTGATGGTGTTGGTTGTAGCACTCTGCTCTTCGGCAGCTGTCGCTATCTGGCTCATCTGCTGGGTGACATTCTGGATCTCATTGGTAATAACCCCCAGCGCCTCACCAGACCGGCTCGCCTCACGGGTGCCGCCTTCAACCTCTGTGACACCGCTCTCCATTGCCTTGACCGCACCAGAGGTTTCCTGCTGGATCATCCGGATCATATCGGCAATTTCCTTGGTGGCCTTGGTAGTCCGCTCAGAAAGCGCTCGCACCTCGTCCGCCACCACGGCAAAACCACGTCCCATCTCTCCCGCGCGGGCTGCCTCAATGGCGGCGTTCANNTGGTCTGATCGGCAATATCTTCAATAGTACCCACAATGGTGCCGATCTGCATTGATTTGGCGCCAAGCTCCTCCACATTGCCAGCTGCCTCGCGCACCCGCCCGGCAATCCGTTCCATCCCGGCAATGGTCTCCTGAATAACCCGGGCGCCGGTTTCAGTTGCCTGATCAGCCTCTGCCGCACTTGCTGCAGAACGAGTGCATGAGCTGGCAATCTCAAAGGCCGTAGCCGACATCTCTTCAGACGCAACCGCCACCGAAGCAGCCTGCCCCGCCATATCTTCAGAGCTTGCCACCATGGCCGATGAATTCTTCCGGACATCCGCAGCTACCGTTGACACCTGACGCGCATTGGCAGCGACCTGGGCAATGATACCGGCCAGATTTCCGACAAAGGTATTGAACCAGAGGGCGGTCTCACCGATCTCATCCTTGCTTGATACCTCTATCCGCTTGGTCAGATCCCCCTCGCCGGTGGCGATATCCTTTAACCGTTCGGTCATTGATGAAATTGACCGCAGCACCGGCAGTATGATAAAGAGCAGCATCAGCACCTGGCCGATGGCCGATCCGACCAGCACCGACAGCAAAATGATCCTTCCCTTGGAGAGCGCCGCATTCAGATCGGCAGAGGCCTTCTTGTACATGGCATCGGAAATTTTAGGAATATAGTCTTCAAGCTGCGGCTGAAAATCGTTAATAACATCCCGAAGCTCTTCACGCCCCTCAACAATATCACCACCGCTCTTGAAGGTATCCACCAGTGCCTTGAACTGATCAACGTATGCCTTGCCCAACTGCTGCGCCCGACTACTGTGTTCCTTGATTTTTTTGTCGGTGTTAACCTTGTCAAGTCCCTCAAGCACCTTGTAGACCTCACCAACCTCCTTCTCTACCCGCCCAACCCATCTGTCGTCCCTGCGGGTAAAAAACTCCCCTTCATACTCCCGTGCCTTCAACATATGGATGGAGCCCTGCATGGCAGCATGTTGAATTACGCTGATTTTTTCCATCTGGACAAGCGAGCTGTTGATCTTCAGGAATGTGAAGACCATAATCCCGGTCACCAAAATCGCAACGCCGAGAAGAAACGCTATCAGGGCCATCACCTTCTGCTTTATGCTGAATTGCATACCGGTTGCTCCTTTGCTTCACTCAGATTTATTTTGAAAAGTAGCATAAAAAAACCGTGCATCACAATATCAAACGAATAGACCCAAGTTTATAGCGCAACGGAAGTAATTCTCAATCGCAGTCCGTTTCCGGTTAAAGCCTTGTAAAACGCACACCGTAAGCGGCAACCATCCAGTCGTGTCCTCCGATTGCTTGCATCAGATAATTTCTCTGGTATAGTCCTTACACACGCACCATGAGACCGGTAGCAACGTGGAGGAACACAGGATGGCCAGAATCCTGATTGTCGACGATTCACTGGTGGCCCGCATGAGCCTTAAGAGCTGCCTACCCAAAGAGGTTGACCATGAAATAGCAGAAGGCAAGGACGGAGCAGAAGGTGTTGCCCTTTACCAGTCCTTTCAGCCTGATGTGACCTTTATGGATCTGACCATGCCCGGTATGGACGGCATTGCTGCACTGGCAGAAATCCGCGCCATAGACCCCGCAGCACGAGTCGTCATCCTCACCGCCGACATCCAGCGTCGCACCATAGAACGGGTTACCGAGCTGGGGGCCTTTGCCGTGGTCAAAAAACCGCCGGTCAAAGAGGTGGTGCAGGTTGAGCTTGCCAGGGCACTGAATGCAGGAGCTTCAGCATGAACGACCCAGCGCGGGAGTTGACCGAGCTTGAACAGGACGCCCTGCAGGAGATCATGAACATTGGCTTTGGCAGTGCTGCCGCCGACCTGGCCGAAATCATCGACCTGCATGTAATACTGTCGGTTCCTCGTATCGCCGTACTTGAATCCTGTGAGATCATCAACTTTATCAATCAGGAAATCCCTGACACCACCGACATGAGTATGATTACCCAGTTTTTCAGCGGCAAGCTGAACGGTGGCAGTTTCCTGGTGTTTCCTCACGGCGAAGGACGCAAGCTGCTCAAGATATTTGATGGCGAGATGTCTGTGCTGGGAGATGGGTACGACATTGATCTGCTTGAAAAGGAGACGCTGGTCGAGATCGGTAACATCATCATCGGAGCCTGTGTTGGCAAGATTGCCGAAATGCTGGGTGATGTGGTCACCTATGCCCCTCCCCGCTTTTTCGCCCAGAACCAGATTCACGAAACCCTTGAAAGTGTGGTCAATGCTTCCGACTCGTTTGCCATTCTGTTCAAAACCGTCTTTGATTTTGAACAGCACAACGTCAGTGGCTATCTGTTTCTGGTCAGCCAGTACAGTATCATGCCCTGGCTCAAGCAGGCTATAGCAGAGTTTCTAGGCCCCCATGCATGAATTTCGCCAGATATTTGAGACCATTAATCTGGGGTTGGTGATCCTTGATCGCGACCTGAAGGTGACTGGCTGGAACCGCTGGATGGAACTGCATTCCGGCATCAGCGCAGCTGACATAGTGGGCTGTCAGGTCTGCCAGACCTTTCCCGAACTGACCAGAAGCAGTTTCCTCAGGGTAGTTAAAGGGGTGTTGGCCTTTGGCAATTACGCATCCTACTCGCAAAAACTTCACAAATTTCTTTTTCCGATGAAAAATCCGCACAGCTCATACAGCCAACTGGCCCAAATGCAGCAAAACTGCACCGTGGGCCCGCTTCGCAACGAACAGCGAGAGATAACCGGCGTCTATATCACCGTGCAGGACGTCACCGATTTTGTCATCTATGAAGAAAAACTGGTCACCATGGCCAAGACTGACGGCCTCACCGGCACCTACAATCGCCGCTACCTTGACCAGCGCCTGCAGGAGGAACTGGACCGCAGCCGACGTCACGGCAGCCCCTTAAGCATCCTGCTGCTTGATATCGACCACTTCAAAAAAGTTAACGACACCTACGGCCACCTCGACGGCGATTACGCACTACGCGGCATTGCCGCAGAACTGCGCCGAAACCTCCGCACCATCGACATCCTGGGCAGATACGGCGGTGAGGAGTTCTGCTGCATCCTGCCGGAGACCCCGTTTGAGCAGGCCTGCATCCTGGCTGAACGCTGCCGCGCACAGATCGCAGCCACCCCCCTTTGCTGCATCGATCACCAGCTGTTCCTTACCGTAAGCATCGGTGTTGCCGGACAGCTGCCCGATGACACATTGGACAGCATCATCAAACGGGCAGATGGTGCGCTGTACCAGGCAAAACACCAGGGACGCAACCGGGTATGCTGCCTCACCGTATTAATGGAGACAGCCGATGCATGATGAGCTAGCTGAACTGCGCGAGGCCTACGCGCTGGAGTCGGCCGAAATGCTGGCCGAGGTTGAGTCAGCCCTGTTGACGCTTGAATCGTTGCCGTCAATTGGTGATGACTTCAACCGCTTTTTCAGGGCTATCCACACCATTAAAGGCTCTTCAGGTATTGTCGGAGCCGATGCTGTGGAATCATTCTGTCATGCCCTGGAGCACCTGCTGGTCAAGATCCGTGAAAATGAAATCCCCCTCTCCCACGATCTGGTCAGCCTTTTTCTGCAGTGTCACGACCATATCAGGGCTCTGGTCGTATCGTTTGAAAATGGCAGTAACGAGCTTCCGCCCCGCCACAGCCAACTAACGGCCCTGGTCGCCAACTGGGAGCCTCTGCCGCCAACGGAGATCTCACCCGACACCGAGTTGTCTGAGCTCGATCCGATCGGACCTGCCGAAGATACCGTAGCCGGACAGAGCGGCGCAGCCCAGAAGGTGGTGCGCATAGACGCCCAGAAGCTGGATCAGCTGATCAATCTGGTGGTTGAGCTGGTAACCGCCACCTCTGAGCTTGAGTCCCACATCAAGCGCCTGAGTGACAGCGCATCACTGGAATCGGCATCGTCGGTATCGCTGCTGGTCAAGAAGATTCAGGAACGGGCCATGGTCTTCAGAATGGTGCCGGTGGGTGACCTGTTCCGGCGTTTTCAGCGCCTGGTACATGACCTGTCTGGCGCAAGCGGCAAAAAGATCCAGCTGGTCACTGCCGGGCTTGAGACCGAGCTTGACAAGGTGCTGGCCGAGCGGCTGCGGGAACCGCTGGTGCACCTGATCCGCAACGCCATTGACCACGGCATCGAGCTGCCGTCAGAGCGGTTGGCTTTGGGCAAACCGGCCACCGGCCTGATCAGCATGAACGCCTTTCAGGAAACCGGCTGTATCGTGATCGAGGTACAGGATGACGGACGGGGAATCAGCCGTGAACGGGTGTTACGCCGGGCAGTTGAACGGGGCCTGATCCGTCCGCTTGAAACAGCGGACCGGGATCCGCTCTCCCTGATCTTCGAGCCGGGCTTTTCCACTATGGAGGAGGCGACCATGCTGTCCGGTCGCGGTGTCGGTATGGATGTGGTCAAACGGACCATTGAGGAACTGCGGGGCAAGATCGAGGTACGCAGCACCGAGGGTCAGGGAACCGCCTTCCAGCTGAGGCTGCCCCTCTCTCTGGCGCTGATCGACGGCTTCATGGTGGCCGTGGGGGGGGAATACTATATCCTGCCGATGGAACAGGTTGATGAAACCATTGATCTGCCTCCGGAGAGCGGTGAAGAGCTGGTGCAGCGGGGCTATCTGAATATCCGCGGCGAAGCGCTCCCTTGCCTTGATCTGCGCAGCATTACCACACCGGATACTCCTTCCCCTGCCTCACGTTTTGCGGTGGTGATTAAACAGGAAGGGCGCCGGGTAGGGTTGGCAGTAGATCAGCTGGTGGGAGAGGTAAAGGCGGTCATCAAACCGTTGGGACGGCTCTACCGCGATGCCCGTATCATCTCCGGTGCAACCATCCTGGGGGACGGTGCCATCGCCTTGATTCTCGACCTACCGGAACTGCTACGCCTGTACAGCGAAACCAGCACCCCTTCACCATGACCTGCGGTAGCGCACCAGCAGATAGAGCGCACCGCTACCTACCGTCAGCAGTACCACCTCAACCAGCCAATCAAGACTCCTGCCCACCCCCAGCACCAGCAGCGGATAGAGCACCCCGCCGATCAGACAGGTGACACAGGCCAGGGTGAGCAGCAGCTTCATTGTTTACAGTCCTGCAATCTGGTGGGCGGCCCGCAGCAGCGTATCCACCATTTTGGCTTCACCGGCCTCACTGTAGAGCCGCAGTACCGGCTCGGTGCCGGAGGGGCGGATCAACAGCCAGTCGCCGTTATCAAACACAAACTTGAACCCGTCACTGAAGTTGGTGCTGCTGACATGGCGACCGGCAATCACGGTCGGCGGATCATCGCACAGACGCCGCAACAGCTGCTCTTTTGCCTCTGCAGCAATATGGGTATCAACCCGGCGATAGGAGAACCAGCCGATCTCATCCATGATCTCGTCCAGCTGCTGGCGCAGCCCCTTGCCGGTTGCAGCAATGGTCTCCAGCAGCAATAGTCCCATCAAAACGCCGTCCCGTTCAGGGATATGGCCGGTTATGCCCAGCCCCCCCGACTCTTCGCCCCCCATCAGCACCGGTCTGGTCAGCATCAGCTCGCAGATATGCTTGAAGCCGATCGGTGTTTCATGCAAGGTTAGTGCGTACTTCTGAGTCAGCAGATCGATCATCCGGGTAGAGGAAACCGTTTTGACCACTTCGCCGGTCAGCCCTTTACGCTCGTAGAGATGTTTCAGCAGCAGGGTAAAGATAGCGTGAGACGAGAAAAAGGCACCGGTCTCATCTACGGCACCAATCCGGTCGGCATCGCCGTCAAGGGCAAGCCCGACCCGATATCTGCCACTGCCCACCAGACTACAGAGTTCCTGCAGATTTTCGCCGATCGGCTCCGGCGATCTGCCTCCGAAGGAGGGATTAACTGCATCATGTATCTCGTCCATTGCCAGCAGCCGCCTGAAGCAGCCGCTTCCGGCACCGTACATCGGATCAGCCAACGCCGGTATGGCTGCCTTGCGGATTGCATCAAGATCCACCAGATGACTCAACTGCCGCAGATAGTGGTTTGAAAGATCGACCAACTCAATCATACCGCTGCGGCAGGCCTCGTCAAAGGGGCGGGAGCTGACGCCACGCCCCTGTTCCTGATTGTAGGCCACGATCTGCTCCAGCAGCAGGGTCGTGTCCGGCCGCGCAGAGCCGCCAAAATGCTCTTTAATCTTGAATCCGTTGTAAATCGGCGGGTTGTGGCTGGCCGTGATCATAATACCGGCTCCGGCACCATGCTCCTTAACAGCCCACGAAACCGCCGGGGTAGGTGCCGTCTCTTCCCCCAGCAACACCTTGATACCGTTACCGGCAGCTATCTCCGCCACCCGGCGGGCAAACTCAAGCGAGAGAAAGCGGCGGTCATACCCCACCACCAGCCCCTGCTCTGCCAACCCCTCCCGATTCATCCAGTCCATGGTGGACTGGGCAACCCGGGAAAGGTTGTCAAAGGTAAACTCGCGGGCAATCACCCCGCGCCAGCCGTCGGTACCAAACGTTATCTGCATACGATCTCCCCCACAAGTTGAGGGACAAAAGATCAAGAGTTGCTGGGGCCTAAAACAACTTGACCCTTGACCCTTGACCCTTACGATTTCTTTCTTTCCATCTTGTACAACCAGACCAGCAGTTCTGCCACCGCCCGGTACAACTCCGCCGGGATATGCTCATCCAGATCCACCTGCATCAGCAGGGTTACC
>DKFG01000090.1:0-4258 GCA_002452325.1 Geobacter sp. UBA6802 | reverse complement strand
ATGATCGCCTCGGCCATCACCCCTTTGCCTTTGGCAACCACCACCGGGGCATAAAAGCCCTGTTTGTAGGACAGGGCTGCAGCCATACGCTGATCAGGGGCTTGCCGTTCACGCGCCATGCTGCACCTGAAGCGTTCCCGGTTCAAGCCCGGCAGCCTGCAGCTGTTCCTGCAGCTCTGTCACCCCCCCCTCCAGCAGGGAGGCTGTAGCAGGATCGTCGGTCGTCAGCTGCAGATCAACGCGTTTTTCCTGCAGGTTCAGCACCGCCTGTACCTGCCCCAGACGCGGCAACTCAAGCGTCAGCGAAGTTTCCCAGGCCTGCCCCTGCTGCTCCCCCTGGCGTTCACGCCCTTCACGCTCCCTGATTCGCCATTCCATCTGCTGGCCGGGAAACAGCTGCCCCTGAAACAGCAGCTGGCCGGTTTGCAGTGCTGCCAGCTGTTCTTTGACAATCGGCATGGTGCGCGGGTCGCTCCCTTCCGGCACCGGCAGCTGTGCCATTGTCGGCTTGCCGGCCGTTTCCCCTCCCTGCTGCGGTGACAGCCGCCCCTGCGGTTCCTGCAGCAACCGCTCCAGCGGATACTGACCGCTAAACCAGCGGGCAAGGTGTGATTCATAGAACAGGCCGCTCTCTTTAAGCCCCTGTTTCAGCATCTGTTCAAGCTTGGCAGGGTCGGACGGCGCATTTTGCAGCAGGGTCCGCAGGATACCAAGCCCCTCTGCCAGCGGCGCGGTCTGGTTCTGTATCCCCAACAGGCTGCTGATCCAGCGTCCGGTCTGACTGACCAGGGCATCCCCTCCCTTGCCATAGCGCACCAGCAAAAAGGTTGGCGGATCTTCTCCCACAAAAAACAGGTTCAGGCGGTCTCCCGGCTTCATTCCTTTTGGCAGCAGCACCTCAAAGGCCTGACCGCCAACCTGCGCCATGAACCTGCCGCCCCCTAGGGACTGCAGCACTTCGCCCTTTAACTGCTGTCCCGGCTGAAACGCCTTGACCGCCTCACTGCTTACCTGCGGCTCAATCAGGGCCAGACGGCTGCCGTGCATCAACGCCTGCAGCAACTTCATGATTCCATCATCGACCTTGCCGTCAACCGGCATTGATCGGTTCTGTAGCGACCTGGCCGAGAGGGCGGCCGAGGCGCCGTACAGCATGGCATCATCCATAATGGCCGCCAGGGCAGATGAACCGGGAGGCAGATTGTCTATTACCTGCTGCAGACGGCTCAGCACCATCCGCTGCACCTCGGTCTGCCCTTCCTCCTTGCCCACCATAGCACTCATCCAGCGGGCTGCATCACTGACCAGGCCGGGCTGGTCGCGCACCGGCTGCCCCAGCAGGGCAAACACCAGCTTGGGCTGCTGGGTCACCAGGGCCAGTCGCAGGATCTCGCCCTGCACCACCGGCTTGGCAAGCTGCAGCTCCAACGACTCGCCGGCCAGCTGTACCAGTACCCGCCCGCCGGGCAACCGCCCTTGTACCAGGGCATTTGCCTCTTCGCCCGGCTGTAGCGGCAGGGGCGCCAGTGGCTGATTCGCCACATCCACCAGGGTCAGCCGCGAACGCTGGGCCAGATTCATCAGCAGCTTAGAGGCTGCATCCTCAAAAACAGCGGTTTTAGGCGCCTGTCCCATCCCTGAGCCGGGCGGCTGACGCAGCTCGTCACCAACCGATTGACCGGGTTTGTCCAGCAACCCACCTGGCGGAACAACCACTGATCGACCGTCAGTACGGTACGTCAGAAAATCGTCCAGGAAACCGGCCAGCGCATTGGTTGAGCTGCTGGCCTGACGCAACAGATCGCTGATGCTCTGCAGGGATGATCGCTGCCGTGGGTCGATGAACTGCTCGTTGCTCACCAGCAGGGACAGGAGTCGGGAGGCGTCGGTCAGGCTGACCGGCGGTGCGCTAACCCCGGGTCGGGCCAGGGCAAAGGTGGGCCTGGGATCGTTGCCGACAAAGGTCAGCTCCAGATTCTGTCCCTGACGCACCGTCATCTGCAGATCCAGCTGCAGCTGCTGGTTACCGATCTGCACCGGTATCTTGCCTGCCTGCGGCTGCCCGACCACTTCAGCCGTTACCCGCTGACCTGGTGCCAGGGTCAGGACCTGCTGGCCAAGGGTAACCGGCTGCTCAACCGGCTCGGCCGGCACAATGGCCAGATTGGAGCTACGGGAAAGCAGATCGTACACCTGTTGCTGTATGTCAGCGGGAAAGGCCATGGAGTACTTATCGGCGAAGTCGTAACGATTCTAAAAAAGAGGGCTGCGCAGCAAAACAGCCACGGCGCCGCGCTGTACCCTGTTCGGTACGGTCACGACGCCGCTGCTGACAACGACAATCTTCAGAGGTTTATCCCCAGATCAGGTAGCCCGCCTCATAGATCAGCCCCAGCTCTGTATGCCTCGGCATCAGACGGGCCATAAAACCGTACCGGCCGCAGAAGCGGCACTCCAGGTCGCCGCCAAACCGGTACCGTCCGTTTTCCAGCGATTCCTGCACCGTCAGCGAGACGATTTCGCCACCACGAACCACCCCCTGGTTATCAAGCACCCCAAAGTAGCCTTCCACCGCCACCTCATTCGGATCAAGCTTGCCCAGATGCACGGTAACGCTGACCGGCAGGCTGCTGCCCACTGCAATTGAATCACTCAGATCAGCCTCAACCGTCTCAATCCCCACCTGGCTCCAGGCCCCGAAGACTCGCTTCTTCCAGGCAGCCAGCTCCTTGGCCAGGGCCAGCTCATTGGCCTCAAGCCGCGTCCACTGCCGGTAGGAAGGGATGTAGGAGAGCTGGGCATACTCCTCCACCATCCGGTCGGTAGAGAAGACCGGACAGAGCGACTGCATGGAGGCCTTCATCATTGCCACCCAATCCCGCGGGATACCGTCGTTGCCCCGCTGGTAGTAGAGCGGTACCACCTCTTTTTCCAGCAGATCGTACAGGGCGCCGCTTTCCACCTGATTCTGATACTCCAGATCGGCGTAGACCTCCCCCTTGCCGATGGCCCAGCCGTTGTTGCCCTGATAGCCCTCACACCACCAGCCATCCAGGATCGAGAGGTTCAAACCCGCATTAAAGGCCACCTTCATGCCGCTGGTACCACTGGCCTCCATCGGCCTGCGCGGCGTGTTCAGCCAGACATCCACCCCCTGCACCAGATGACGGGCCACCTCCATGTCGTAATCCTCGATAAAGACGATCTTGTGCCGGAACCGCTCCTGATGGGAAACCTGCACGATCTGCCGGATCAGCTCCTTGCCTTCTGTGTCGTGAGGGTGGGCCTTGCCGGCAAAGATGATCTGCACCGGCCGGTCGGCATCATTGAGGATCCGCTCCAGGCGATCAAGGTCACGCATCAGCAGGGTGCCGCGCTTATAGGTGGCAAACCGGCGGGCAAAACCGATGGTCAGCACCTCCGGATCCAGCACCTCGTCGGCGGTAGCAATCTCCTTGGCAGTGGCTCCAACTTTTTTCAGCTGTTCCTTCAGACGGCAGCGGGCAAAATCCACCAGCCGCTCCCGGGTGGTCTGACGGGTACGCCACAGCTCGGCATCAGGTATCTTACCGATCCGACGCCAGACACCGTGATCAGTCGGGTCGTCCAGCCAGCGGTTACCCAAATAGCGGATCAGCAGGCTGCCCATCTGACGTGACATCCAGGTGCGGGTATGCACCCCGTTGGTGATGGAGGTCAGCGGCAGCTGCTCCTCCGGCAGCTCCGGCCAGAGATTTTTCCACATACTGCGGGAGACCTCGCCGTGCAGCTGGCTGACACCGTTGGCATGACCGGCCAGCTTGAGTGCCAGCACCGCCATGCAGAAGCTCTCGTACTGGTCCCCGACATTCTGCCGACCCAGCCCCAGAAACTCGTCCCGCGACAGGCCGAACGACTTGATGTACTTGGTAAAATACTTGTCCAGCAGTTCGGTGGGAAAGTGATCAATCCCGGCCTCTACCGGTGTGTGCGTGGTAAAGACGTTGCCGGCCCGGGTCACCTCCAGCGCCTCGTTAAAGCTGATCTTGCGCTTCTCCATCACCAGCCGGATCCGCTCCAGGGCCAGAAAGGCAGCGTGGCCTTCGTTCATATGGCAGACATTGGGAATAATCCGCAGCGCCCGCAGGGCACGCACCCCGCCAATCCCCAGCAGGATCTCCTGCTGCATCCGCATCTCCTGGTTGCCGCCGTACAGCTGCGAGGTAATCAGCCGGTCTTCCGGACTATTCTCCTCCAGGTTGGTATCCAGCAGGTAGAG